>CAZNZA010000035.1:11075-32795 GCA_964577325.1 uncultured Polyangiaceae bacterium | reverse complement strand
GCAGTACCCGCAACAGCCGTACCCGCAACAGCCGCAGCCGTACCCGCAACAGCCGCAGCCGTACCCGCAACAGCCGCAGCCGTACGCGCAACAGCCGTATGCCGGGACCGCTAGTGTTCCCACTTACGCCGCGGCTCCCGCCGAGGCTCCGTACGTCGCGCCGCAAGCCGAGCAGGAAGTGAAGTTTCCGGACTTCTCTGTGCGCATCGACCCGCTCAATTGGCTTCTCGACGGCAGACTAGGCATCGAGATCGAAGTCGAGGCGTTCGAATGGCTCACCATCGAGACCATTCCGCTGTTTGTCGTCGGTTCTGAGCCGATCCTGCTGGCTGACACGGTACGTCAGCATTCCGACGGCTGGGGACCTCTGGCTGGCGCTAGCCTGTCCGCCGGTTTCTGGCTGGAAGGCGATTCGTTCAGGGGAACGGTATTGCGGGCGGGCCTGACGAGCTATGCCCTTCGCTATCAGGGGATTGGACCCGACGGCGAGGTGGTCGACGAGGCGCCGCTGTCGGAACAACGCTTGAGCTTCATGCTGGGTTCCGGGCGACGCTGGGGCTACTTCACGCTCTCGGGCGGCTTTGGCTTGGAGTACGAGTTGAATCACGACCGACGCTGCGTGGTGCGGGATGGTCTCATCTCTCGAGCGACGACCGATGGGTGCCGCGACGGCGACTACTTCGTGCTTTACGACGAAGCGTTGGGCCACGCGGAGAATTTGAGAGGGCCGCTGTTTCCCGTCGAGTTCATCTTTCGCTTCTCCCTTGGCTTCGTGATCGACGAAAACTGACGTCTCCGCGCGCCCACATGGCTCGCTCGGATACCGCAACTGTGGTAGCTGTGCGAACATGGCCTTCGGGAAACCCTACGAGTACCAGCGTATCGACGTTTTTACGCAGACGCCCTTTTGTGGCAAGCCCGTGACGGTGTTCACTAACGCCACCGGCTTGACCGATGTTCATATGCAGCAAATAGCGCGGGAGCTCAACTCAAACGACACCGCCTATGTGTTCCCGGCCGAGACCGCTGAGCACGACTATCGTGTGCGCATCTTCTCACCGCGACGAGAAGTCCCATCCACCGGAAGACCGACGATCGGTACTGCATTCGCGCTCGGCGGTGAGACACGCGGCCGCTCGAGACTCGTCTTCGAAGCTCCCGAGGGTCCCGTTTCGACATCTATGCTGTCGCCCATGACGACCGTAAAGCAGGCGATTCCGGAACCCGGTTCGGTCTACCGAGAGCCTGGTGTGGTACCGGGCGTGCTCAGCCTGGACGCCAACGACATCCGTCAGGACGTCCCCGTGCAAGCGTATGCCGCCACGATCCCCTTCTTGATAGTGCCGCTGAAGTCGGAGGATGCGTTGGCCAGGGTTCAGTTCCGTCGCGAGATATGGGAGCGGACTTTGCGGCGCTTCGAGGCTTCGATCCTACTGTTGTTCGTCATCAACGAACAGTCCACGACTCGCGACGCTTCGGTGCGGGTGTTGTTCCCGCAACGCGATCCGATCGAAGATGCAGCCACGGAGGCTGCCGCTGGACCTCTCGTGCGCTACATCACCGACCACGGTCTGCGAACGAAGCCATCGGGAAATTCGTGGGTCCTCGCGCAAGGCCACGCCATGGGACGGCCCAGCGAGATCTACGTCTTCCCCGAGTGGAGCGATGGGCGCCTCGATCAGCTGCGAGTGGGTGGCCAATGCGTAAAAGTAGGACAAGGCACCCTCTACGTGCCGATGGAGTACTGAAGCGCGCGCTTAACGGGCCGAGCCGCAGCCAAGGACATCAGTAGCCGAGAATGTCGGTCGGTCGCGGCTGGGACTTGGGCCGAGCCACGGACGGCTTGGCTGCCGGACGCGGACGAGGCACTGCCGCCGGAGCGCGCTTCGCCGGACGCACGGGGGACCCGGCGGCTGGTTTCTGGCGAGGTGGGGATTGAGTCGCCGCGCTGTCACCGACCCACCGATCATTGTCGGCCGTAGCGGACGGCTGAGGTTCAGGGAGCGAGGCGGCAACTGACGCCGCTGGCTCTGGAGCTTCCGTCTGCTCCTGGACATCAACGCCCGACGCCGTCGCTGGGGGCGCAGGAGCAGCCGACGTCAGGGCCTGAACCGACGGGGCGGCCAGAGTAGTATTCGTAGTATCTGTGTCGGCCAATGACCACGCCACGAGGCCTATGGCAGCGGCGGCAGCTAGGCCCAGCCACCATTTGACGTGGCGCACCCTGGCCTTGTTCGAACCGGTGCTCGACCAAGGGACGTGGGTGCTCTGATGGGGGACGGGCGCAGCAGGAGTCGGTCCCGCCGTTTCATCGGAGGTGTGAGACTGGACACGCGAGGATGGATCGGGCTGCGTGTGGCCGGAGCGATGGGGAAGGCTGGCGAGCAAGCCGCGCTCCAAGGCCCATTCGTCGAGCGCATCACGGAACTGCGCGGCCGTTTGAAACCGGTCGTCCGCCGACCGCGCCATAGCCCGATAGACGATGTCGTCGATGCCGGCATTGATGTGCGGGACCAGTTGGCTTACTCGCGGCGTTTCGGACAGTGCCACCTTGAAGATGAGCTCGTTGAACGTGTCGCCATGGAACGGGACCTGCCCGCTCAGTGCCCGAAACAACACGACCCCGACCGCATACAGGTCGCTCCGTGCGTCGGCGTTCTTGCTGCCTTTCGCCTGCTCCGGAGACATGTAGTACGGCGTGCCCATGATCGCGCCCGTCATCGTCATCGTAAAGTTCGCGCTGCCCGGCATGAACTTCGAAATGCCAAAGTCGATGATCTTCACGAAGTCCTTGTGACCGAGCTTTTGCTCCACGATGAACACGTTGTCAGGCTTCAGGTCTCGATGCACGATGCCGGCTGCATGAGCGGCGGCCAACCCCGTGAGCAATTGCCGGGCTAAGGGGTACACCTCGTCTTCCGACAGACGACCCAGCCGTTCACAACGAGCGTCCAGCGTCTCACCGTCCAGGTACTCCATGACCATGAAGCGGTCGTTGTTGGGCAGTCGTCCCATGTCCAGGACCTCGAGGATATGCTCGTTGCCAATCCTCCCGGCAGCCTGGGCCTCGCGCTCGAAACGTTCGATGACGGCTTCGTCACCCGCCAGCGCCCCATGCAATACCTTAATCGCCACGCGCCGCGCGATGACGACATTTTCGCCTTCGTACACCGCCCCCATGCCCCCCTGACCCAAGAGGCGAATGATGCGGTACTTGTCTTGGAGCAGATCGCCCGGCGTTAGGCTCACCGGCGCAGTGTACTCCGCATTCTCAGTCGTCGCCGGTGCAAAAAACGCTCCCGTTGATTGCCGCTGAGGGGACGCACGCACACACACACACTGCGTCGCTGGCGTGGAGCGGACGTTCACGCACGGGCGGCATCAGCCTACGAGCGACAGCGGCGAACATCGGAACCATTTACTTGGGCTCTGCTGAGCGCAGCTCAGGCCAGTACCCCAGGTAGCGGTCCCGTACCGTCGTCGGCGGGCCCGAACGTTTCTTCCTCCAAGCCGAAAGCGTTGAGCACCGATACATGGAGACGGTGCGCGCTCTGTCGCCCGACGTCGAGAAACTGACCCAACTGAAAACCCATGTTGCGCCCCCCTATGAGCAAATACTGCATGTCATTGGGGTTGTGGCTATGGTTGGTGCCGCTCTCTACCCCCCAGTAGATGAGCGTATTGTCGAGCATCGTCCCGTCGCCCTCCGCGATGCTAGCGAGGCGCTGAGCCAAGTACGCGATCTGCCCCGCCCAAAAACGGTCGAAGGCTTGGAATGCACGCCGACTAGTCATTGTCTCACCATCTACGGAAACGGAATCGTCGGTGCGGCTGACATGAGCGACGTCATCGTGCCAGCTCTTTTGAAACCCCAGCAGCCCTTCGTGATGTCCCCCGGAAAAGCTAAACTGGAACACCCCGGCTCTTGATATGTCGCAAGTAAACGCGTTGACGAGCAAGTCGGCATTCATCTTCGCCCAGGCGGTCATGGTGTCGGCGTTGTTCAAGCGATTGCTGAAGCCCTGGGTGTTGGTCTCTTCACAAGCTCCACCCACGACAACGTCCCCGGACCCTGTCGGCATCGTCTGCAACTCGATCCGCTTCTGCAGCTCATGTAGCGATTCTACGTGTAGCTCCAACCGCTCGCGTTCTTCTTGACCCAAGAAGCGCTGCATGTACTGCAACTCCGAGACGCTAACTTCGGTGATACGTTGGTCGAGCTGCTGGTCCAAGGTCGGGCCAGCGTTTGCCGGTGCCGCCGGGGAAGCTGGAGCCTGTCCGAAGGAGACGCCGTCGAAGAGAGAACGAAAGGCGCGGGATGGATCAACCTCGTTCTGGATCGGCTGTGCCGCGCCTGAGTAAGAGATGACGTGACGCTTGTCCGTTCGTCCGTCGTCCACGGCCAGATGCACACTAGCGCGGGGCGTGCCCCCGCGCAGATCTGTGTTTTGGAGCAGGTACTGGTCGATAGATGGCCCTGACGCGTAGCGAGACGTGTCGTCTTGAAAGCGCGCTCCGGTAAACAGCTGGACGATGCCCGCTTCGTGGTGGTTGTCGAAGGTCCAGCTATGGTCTAGGCGCCGAACGAACAACATCTCCCGTTCCATCCCGGCGAAGTCAGCCAACGGTTCCTGAAGTGCGAAATCGGCACCTGACCCGGTCGGCCACCACTCCGGCGGATGCGAGTCCGGGGTAAACACCAAGATGATACGCTTGGGCGACGTATCCTGTGCTTGAAGTGCACGAGTGCGCAGAAACGGCGCTAACAGCACTCCGCCAAGTGCCGACTGCAACAAGGCTCGGCGTGCCATCCGATGGCGTTTGGTCAGGTGATTGCACGCCGCATTGCCATCACTGCCGTTCGTCGTCCTAACCACGGGGCTTCGTTTACCGCTCGTCATAGTTTTTTGCATCCTGCGGTCACTGCCGCTTCCTGCGAAAAGTGCTCTCTGTCGTCATGAGCCCCGCGATGAGGTCGCCCAAAGTGCCGTCGTTACGTAACGCGTCGTGCCCGCGCACCAGTGGCGGAAGCCCACGCGCGGACTCGCCTTGTCCGAAGTAAAAGCGGAAAGCTTGAATAGCCATGCATTGGCGCACGAGCTCACTTTCGGCCAACGCTTGCGACAGCTCGACGTGATTGCTAATCGGGCGGTTGACGTCGCTGTCGGTGAGCTCGGAAACGCTGTCGACGGGGTCCTGAAAGCCTTGGGTGTCGTCGATCGTGCGGAACCGCCCGGCTCCGTCGAACTCCTCCAAGGTGAACCCGATGTTGTCGGTCAAGCGGTGACACGTCGAGCAGCCGGGATCCGTCTGATGCCTCAGATACAGGTCACGAGTGGTGCGGGCGACATTGAGCACCTCCGTCTCCGAAAGGGGCGGCGGGGTGAAGCCGATCGGCAAGGTGATGCTTTGACAGAAGAAGCGTGCGCGCACGAACGTACCGCGCAGCGTTGGTGAGGTGAGGTGAGGCTTGGCGTGATGGGACAACACCGTACCGAGACCGAGGACCCCGACGCGCTGCGGCTCAGCGGGGGGCGCGGCCCCTGACAAGTAGAACTCGTCCAGCCGAGGGCTCACGGAGGGCACCGGCGAGAGCAAGAGCTCGGCGAACGAACGCTGAGTGGTGCCGAACTGTGCCAAGAAAGCTGACGTTTCTTCCGCCATTGCCTCCCGCACGTCATCGAATCCAGGAAAGCGCTCCTCGAACTTCGTCACTTGCTCGAAGTGGCCAATCTCCAACCATTGAGTCAAGAAGTGATTGAGCTGTCGAAGCGCCTCCGGCTCAGCCAGCAGTCGGTCTACATGCGCCCGCAGCGTCATCGGCTCCGTCAGCTCGCCGGCGTCTGCCGCTGCCGCCAACCACTCGGGCGGTGGTCCGTCCAACAGGCTGAAGGCCAATAGTTCAGCAACCTCGTGGTCGGTCAGAGTGAACAGTTCGCTCGTCTCGTCCTCCGGTGCTCCCAACTCCGTGCGGTAGAGAAAGTGGGGTGAGTTGAGCAAGCCTTTGACGATAGCCCTGAAGCCCTGTTCCGTCTCACCCTCACTCGTGCCCAGCTCAAAGAGCTCCAGGTAGGTAGCCACCTCATCGGAACGTAAGGGTCGCCGGAAAGCCCGCGCTCCGAACTCCGCAATGAACGCTTCGGCGCACTGAGCGCGCAGGTCGCAGGAGGTCAATCCTGCCAGTGCGTCCGTCGTTAGCTCCTCGGCAACCTTGCCTGCGGTATCCAAGTAGTTGTCGGCCAGGTCGACGCGCACCAAGCCGACGCTGGAGAAGTTCTCGAAGATGCCGTTGCTCCCATCAGCGACGAACAGCGACGTGTCCACCTCCACGCCGAGCAGCGCTTCGACTGCGGCCGCATACTGCTCATGGGAGAGCTTCCACGTTCGCGCGGGAAGTTCAGCGCTCGCCGGCTGAGGCGGAACGAATTCCAGCACCGGCGCGGTGCCCCCTGCGACCGGAGGCGTGACGGGAGAACCCGTTCCCGGCGCTACCGGAGCGACATTAGCCCCCGTGTCTGAACCCGTTGCCGGACCGCCCGGATTGGTTGATTGTCCGTTGGACGGCTCCGTTCCTGGCAAATTGCCGGGGGAGGATGGATGGGTGGTGGGCCCCACTCCTTCACCCACCGGATCCGGTGGCCGCCACGTTTGTGGTCCCGGGTCACCGCCGCACGCCGATGTGCTCAGCACTGCCAGTGGCAGCGTCAGCCGCAGTGCCGGTCCCAGAATTGTTCTGCTCATTGGATATCGCTGATTCTGGCGCTCGTGCCCTGTCCGTCATTCTCCGCCTGGTGCTTCAGCGCCGCGCACCGTGGCAGACATCGTGTCATGCCTCAGCGGTGCGCCTGATCGCGGATTTCGGCGACCGCTCCGTACCTTTCATGAACGACGCAAAAATACACTTGCACCGCTTCGAATCGGCCGATTCCACTCGCCGCACACGACCAGGAGTTCCGTTCTGATCCGGACCAGCTTCGCAAGGGTGGGGGTAGCCTTGTGCGGTGGTTTGCTTGGGGGCCGGCGAAGCGGTTCGTACAGGGGTCGATGGCTGCGTTTACTCCTGCACCGTTTGCCCGACTTGGCTTTGCGTCTTTGACTCTCCTACGCCTCGCGGTGCTGCTCCCATTGCTGAGCGGGGGGTGTGCTGCGTTGACTTCGGAGGCTTCTCTCGACTGCGAGGTAGGTACGGTAGGGTGCGCCTGCTATGGCAATTGGACCTGCAATTACATGCTTTCGTGCGTGGACGACCAGTGCATCGACAAGCGTGCGTCGACGCAGGAGCCGGCGCATGACGAACCACAACAGCTCGAGCGTCTATCTGATGAGGCGACCCTACTGACGAACGACCCGTTGATGGTCAAGGAAGCTCCGGGATGTGTGGAGTGCGCTGAGGCAAAGTGTCTCACCTCCCTCGTGCCGTGTTATGAGACGGCTGGGTGTTCTCGCCTCGTCGGTTGCCTCCTTCGCTGCGAGCGGGCTGTAGAAGGCGCCGTCTCTTGCGCGCGTGAGTGCTCCCTCGCTGCGCCCTTGGAGGCAAAGAAGCCAGCAGCAGCGTTGCGGCAATGCATGGCGCAGGACTGCTCGCACGAGTGCGACGCCAGCGAGCCGCGTCGGTGAGACACTCCGTCAGACGTTAATCTGGTAGTCTAGCTGCGCCTCGTCACCCGTCATTCCGCGGAACCCCCAGCAGTGCGCTGGCTGCTCCAAAATCGTGATCTCGACGTCGGCGGGCGCTAATCCAACCTCCTGCTCGATGTCACGAAACAAACGTTTGATGAGTGCTTTCAACGTGTCGACAGCGCGTCCTTGGATCATTTTGATTTCGATGACCGTGTAAGCCGGACTGCGGCCATCCGGCATATAGAAGTCTTCGGGCTGCATGGGGAAGAAGCGATGCGCCCGTTTGCCCGCAGGCAAACCCAAAGCGGCCATCATTGCGCCGTGGATGACGTCCGACAACTTCGCCTTGATTGGGTTGAGATGGTTGGCATTGCCGTAGATGTGTATCATCGTTTGGAACCTGAGTTTGTGCTTGGAGATTGGGACTCGGGGCAGGTAGAGCGTGGGCGCTGGTGAGCGTGGTCAACGCTTGCCAAGGCCGCGCAGACGCACCACAAGACGGCATTGAACGGAGGAAGCATGCTCGCGAAGTCTTATCCCTACTATCTGGCGAATGCCCCAGTCTACGCCAACACGGAGCTTACTGTCCTGGACAAATTCGAGGGCACGGTTGCCACGCGCGTAGCTCTTGCTGACGAAGCAGCGATTGACGCCGCGTTCGCTGCCGCTGCCGAGGCTACCGTACCCATGCGGAAACTGCGAACCTACGAGAGGCAGCAGGTGCTCAACCACTGCGTTCATCGCTTCGAGGAGCGCTTCGATGAGCTGGCCGCTGCGTTGTGCATCGAAGCTGGGAAACCCATCCGCGACAGCCGTGGAGAGGTAACCCGACTCATCGATACATTCCGCATCGCTGCCGAGGAGTCCGTACGCCAAATGGGTGAGGTAATGCCGCTTGATGTGACGGAACGAGCGAAAAACTATCGCGGCATGTGGAGACCGGTCCCCATTGGAGTGTGCTCCTTCATCTCACCGTTCAACTTCCCCCTCAATTTGGCGGCGCACAAGATCGCACCCGCTTTGGCAGTCGGCTGCCCTTTCGTGCTCAAACCCGCTACCTTGACACCCATCGGCGCCCTCATCATCGGTGAGGTGCTGGCCGAGACGAACCTGCCAAAGGGGGCATTTTCAATCCTGCCCTGCCATAGGGACGGAGCCCGGCTGTTCACGGAAGATGAGCGCCCGAAGCTGCTCAGCTTTACCGGGTCTCCCGACGTTGGCTGGAAGTTGAAGGCTAAAGCCGGGAAGAAGAAGGTGGTCCTCGAGTTGGGGGGAAACGCCGCTTGCATCGTGGACGAAACCGCCGACATTGATGATGCGGTCGAACGCTTGATCGTAGGGGCCTACTACCAGTCAGGGCAAAGCTGCATCAGCGTGCAGCGCATCCTCGTTCACGAGCGAGTGTACGACGAGCTGCGTGAAAAGTTCGTAGCACGCGCGAGCCAGCTCATCGCGGGAGATCCCAAGCTCGAAGAGACCTTCATTGGACCAATGATTTCGGATAAGGAGGCCGCCCGTTTGGAGGAGTGGCTGCAGAGTGCGCTGGCGGCAGGCGCACGGCTGTTATGCGGCGGAAAGCGGCAAGGCACCATGTTCGAAGCGACTGTCGTCGAGGGCGTCGATGAGCAACAGGAGCTGCGCAACCAGGAAGCCTTTGGGCCGGTAGCCATTCTAAGCTCTTTCCGCTCCTTCGATGAAGCGTTGGAAGAAGTCAATGACAGTGTGTATGGCTTACAAACTGGCGTATTCACTCGTGACATACATCGCGCTTACCAAGCGTGGGACGAGCTCGAGGTGGGGGGCGTGCTCATCGGAGAGGTTCCGTCTTGGAGAGTGGATCATATGCCGTATGGTGGCGTCAAAGAATCGGGACTTGGCCGAGAAGGGTTGCGATGGTCCATGCATGACATGACCGAACCACGGCTCTTCGTACTGCGTACGCCAGAAGGGCTCAACTCGTGAACGCCGCCGAGCTGCTCGTTCGTGCGCTCGAGCACGAGGGAGTGAAATACGTCTTCGCCGTTCCTGGTGAAGAGAACCTCGACGTCCTCGAAGCGCTCCGGAAGTCGAGCATTCGTCTGGTCCTCACCCGCCATGAACAGGGAGCAGGCTTCATGGCAGCCACCCATGGACGACTCACCGGCCATACCGGGGTGGCTTTGGCCACTCTTGGACCGGGAGCCACCAATCTGGTCACTCCCGCCGCCTATGCACAGCTCGGAGCCATGCCAATGCTGATGCTGACGGGGCAAAAGCCGATCAAGACCAGCAAGCAGGGGCACTTCCAGATCATTGACGTCGTCGAATTGATGCGCCCGGTAACGAAGTATTCCCGCCAAATTGTGCACGGGAGCAACGTCGCGAGTAGAGTACGTGAAGCCTTTCGAATAGCTGAGCAAGAGCGCCCTGGCGCCGTCCATCTCGAACTTCCAGAGGACGTTGCCGAGGAAACCATCAACTCCGATTTTCTCTATCCGCGGAACGTGATTCGGCGCCCCGCGGCTGAAGAGAAGGCGGTGAGACTGGCCGTGCAAGCCATTGAGAATGCCAAGCGACCGCTCTTACTCGTGGGCGCCGGGGCGAATCGCAAGCTCACGAGTCGGATGCTCCAGCGCTTCGTGAACAAGACGAACATTCCCTTTTTCACGACGCAAATGGGCAAAGGGGTTTTGGACGAACGCCAAGATCTGTACTTGGGAACGGCCGCTTTGTCAGAGCGCGACGTTCTTCACCAAGCGCCGGAAGCTGCTGATCTCATCATAAACGTCGGTCATGACGTCGTGGAGAAGCCCCCGTTCTTCATGCGGCCCGGGACTGAGCTCGAGGTCTTGCACGTCAACTACAGCCCCGCCGAGGTCGACCCCGTGTACTTTCCCCAGCATCAGGTCATTGGAGATGTCGCCAACGCACTGTGGCAGATGACAGAACAGATCACGCCGCGTGACAGTTGGCAGCGAGACGAGTTTTTGCGCATCAAACGAGAACAAGCGGCTACCGATGTTTCGGCATCCCATTCGAGCTCCTTTCCCGTAAAGCCCCAGCGCCTGGTGCGGGACGTACGAGACGTGATGCCGCCGAATGGGATTCTGGCGCTCGATAACGGCATGTTCAAGTTGTGGTTTGCCCGCAACTATCCAGCCTATCAGCCCAATACCATCCTTCTCGATAACGCGCTTGCGACGATGGGTGCCGGACTGCCTTCGGCCATGGCTGCCGCGCTGCTCTACCCGCAGCGTTCAGTGATGGCCATATGCGGTGACGGTGGGTTTATGATGAACTCTCAAGAGCTCGAAACAGCCAAGCGTCTGGGTTTGAACTTGGTCGTGCTCGTGCTGCGCGATGACGGCTACGGGATGATCAAGTGGAAGCAGCACGCGGACGGTTTCGAGAATTTCGGACTCGACTTTGGCAATCCGGACTTCGTCGCGTATGCCCAGGCCTATGGGATAACGGGGATCCGGGTTTCGAAGACGGACGACCTCCGGCCGACGCTCGAAGCATGCCTAGAGCAGCAGGGTGTCTTCGTCATAGATGTGCCCATCGACTACTCCGAGAACGAAAGTCTCGGCGGGTGAGACAGGGGCCCTATGTACTCCTCATAAGTTAACCCCATACACAGTCACGGCGCGCTCCGGAACCCCTTCCAAATCTACGCTCGCCGGAACGACTCGCGTTTCGAGGCGCTGCAGGCCCTCTGCGCGAAAAAATGGGCGTTCAGCGTCAGCAAACAGCAGCCGCACACCGTTGGCCTGGAGCCCCTCCAACCACTGCCACATCTGAGCCGCGGCGTTGCCTTCGTAAAACATCTCACTGAAAATCAAGGTGTCGGCCGCGTCCCATCGGCAGTGATTGAGTTTGCTCACGTCACCCAACTGCGGCACCAGAACGACGCCGTTTCGTTCGGCGTTGAAGCAGGCCGCTTCCACGGCGAGAGGATCGATGTCGTTGGCTACTGCCTCGGCTGCTCCAGCTTTGGCGGCAGCTATGGCGACCACGCCGCTGCCGCACCCGACGTCCACTGCCCGCCGCTGCCGAACTAGCCATGGCTGCTCGAGAAGAACCTCGCACATCACCAACGCGCCAGGCCATATGGTAGCCCAGAATGGCGGCGCGGATTGTACCCCGCTCAAGGACTCCAGCCGCTGCCAAAGATCCACCACACGCTGGGCGCAGTACGCCCCAACGGCAGGCTCTTGAACGATCTCGACCCAAGGTTCGCCGACGAGGAGTTGTCGGACCACCTGAGCAGGCGTATTCATGCGGCGCGCGCCGGTCCGAGCAGCGCAAGCAACTCGTCCTTCTCAATCGTTTCTGCAGTCAACAGGGCATCGACCAGCTTTTGAAATTCAGGGCGGTGGTTGTCGATCAACTGCTTGGCGCGCTCGAGCGCCTGACCCAATATTTTCCGTGTCTCACTCTCGATAGCGTGAGTGGTGGCATCACTGGCTCCCCCATCGGTCGCCATTCGCTGCCCCAAGAAAGGGTGCTCTGCGCCGTGCTCGTAGTAAACAGGCCCGAAGCGTTCGCTCATGCCGAAGTGCGCGACCATTTTGGAAGCGATTTTCGTCGCCTCTTTGAGATCATTTTCTGCACCCGTTGATGTGTCCTCCAATATGACACGTTCTGCGGCGTATCCTCCCATGAGCACCTGCAGACGGGACTCGAGCTGCTTTTGAGTCATGATATGACGGTCGGCTGCTGGGGTTTGTTGTGTGACGCCCAAGGCCATGCCCCGCGGAATGATCGTCACCCGATGCAGTGGCTCGGAGGCCTCCGAAAAGTGGGCAACGATCGCATGCCCAGCTTCGTGTATGGCCACGCGTCGCTTTTCTTCGACGTCGAGCTTGGCTTCCCGCGGATCCCCCAGCACGATTTTGTCATACGCTGCGGTGAAGTCTTCGCGACGCACTGCTTCCGCGCCCGTGCGGGTTGCGTGAAGCGCAGCCTCATTGACCAAATTCGCCAAATCAGCACCGGAAAAGCCGGGCGTGTTCTCCGCGATTGAATGCAGGTCGACCTCGGAGTGCAGGGGAATGTTGCGTGTATGCACTTTCAAGATCGCCAAGCGCGCGGGCAGCTCGGGCCGATCAACCACCACACGGCGATCGAAGCGCCCTGGACGCAAAAGCGCAGGGTCTAAAACATCAGGACGATTGGTGGCCGCGAGCACGACGGTAAGATCGCTGCGTTCAAAGCCGTCCATCTCCGACAGCAATTGGTTGAGCGTCTGCTCTCGCTCGTCGTGACCACCCCCCAAGCCGGCGCCCCGGGACCGACCGACGGCGTCGATCTCGTCGATGAAGATGATAGCCGGTGCGGATTTCTTCGCTTCAGCGAAGAGCTCGCGCACCCGTGCTGCGCCGACACCCACGAACATTTCGATGAACTCGGACGCACTAATGCTGAAGAAAGCCACGCCTGATTCCCCGGCGACGGCGCGCGCCAACAACGTTTTGCCGGTACCTGGAGGCCCGATCAGCAGCACGCCACGCGGGACCTTGCCTCCAAGCCTCCTAAAACGCTCTGGCTCTTTCAGGAATTGAACGATTTCCTGCAAGTCCTGCTTGGCGGACTTCAAGCCCGCGACGTCATCGAAAGTGACGTTCACGCTCGTCGACTTCTCGAACTTGCGGCTCTTTCCCCCTTTCATCATGCCTCCAAAAGGACCGCCGCCGGAACTCATCATGCGTTGGGCGCGGCGGGAGAGCCATATCCAAAATCCGATGATCAGAGCAAAGGGTAGCAGCGACGACAAGAGCTGTGCCCACAGCGGCTCTTGTTGACTTTCTACGCGTATCTGCACGCCTTGCTCCCTCAGCTTCGGGATCGAGTCATCGTCGCCGTCGGGTAACATCGTTTGAAACTGCGATACGTTGCGCCCTTCGACGGATTGTGCCGCCTTCAGCTTCCCCTTCACGGTCTGCCCCGTCAACACGACCGATTCGAGCTGCGCTTGCTCTACCCACTGATAGAACTGAGTGTAATCGACGACCGTATGCGCCTGCTGCTCCCCGCTCGATCGCCAAAACCACATGGCGCCAAGCATGGCGAACAACAGTAGGAGCATCGGCCACGATGAGCTCGGCGCGGGCGGAGTGGGTGGGGTCGGTGGTTTGGTTCCGGGTGCCGAGGGTGGTGGGATGGCCGCTGACATACGTTCCGATGTAGTGAGCCTCAGTCGAGTCTACCAGTACTTTTCCATGGTGATGTGGCCGGGCTCACGTCGACGGTTACGTTTCAGCCCTCGCCTCTCCAGAACAGCTATCCCCTCGCGGATCATGTCAGGGTTGCCGCACAGCAGCACGTGGCTGTTCTCCGGTGTCAGCTTTGCACCCGCCGCGTGCTCGAGGGCACCGCTTTCCAACAACGTGGGGATGCGCTCCGAGAGAAAGGAGTGATCGGTATCTGCTTTTCCGGTCACGACGGGAACGTAAGCAGATCCCGTGTGCGCCTGCATGAAAGCTATGAACTCACCGCTGTAGGTCAGGTGCGACACGAACCTCACGCCGTGAACGACGATGACCCTTTCGTACGCGGAAAGGAGCCCGTCGCGGAGCATGGATACGTACGGGCCGATCCCGGTGCCTGTCGCAATCAACCACAAGTCACGCACTCCCGACGGCACGAAGTCCAACGTGAAGAAGCCAGCGGGGCTCTGTTGCACCCACAGTGAGCCTCCGACCTGAAGCTCGAACAACATGGGTGTCAGCTCTCCCCCAACCACCTTGGAAATCACGAACTCCGCCGCCTCACCCGGTGCCGAAGCCGCCGAATAGGCTCGACGAATGCGGCGTTCGCCGAGCTCGAGGCCGAGGTTGAAGAATTGCCCGGCAGTAAATTGCGGCTTGAATTCATTCAGCCGAATCGTCATCAGGCCCTCGGCCCAGTCATGGCGCGAGGACAGCCTGGCTTGGACCCATTCGCTCATTCACGCCCCTTAGCCCAGGCGCCAGCGAAAGCAAAGCGTGAGCATGACGGGGTTGGGGAACGTTTGACACCTTCCGCCCGACGCGTCAGATAGCGGAACCGTGACGCAACTATTTGATCACCCGTACGCCAGTTTCTTGGACAAGGTCGAAAAACCTACCCGCTACACGGGAGCCGAGCACGGCGTACGGCGCAAGAACTGGCAGGATGTCGAGAGCCGAGTATGTCTCGCTTTCCCCGACGTTTACGACATAGGGATGAGCCATCTGGGTTACCGGATGCTGTACAAGATCATGAACGACAACCCGTCGTTGCTGGCAGAGCGCTGCTACACGCCGTGGACGGACATGATTGGGTTGCTGCGGGAGCACAACGAGCCTTTGCGTTCGCTCGAGTCCCGGCGCCCCTTGAACGAGTTCGATGTAGTTGGATTTTCGCTGCAATTCGAGCTGACGTTTACCAACGTGTTACTCATGCTCGACCTTGGCGGCATTCCGTTGCGGTCCGAAGATCGAGGTGAGGACGACCCTCTGGTCATCGCAGGTGGACCGGTTGCAACACATGCGGAACCGATGGCTATCTTCTTTGATGTCATCGCGATCGGAGACGGTGAGGAGTTAGCCTCTGAAATAGCCTTGGCGTGGTCAGAAGCAAAACGGCAGGGCCTCAATCGGCGTCAGCGTTTGGAACGTTTGGCGGCGCTGCAGGGCGCGTACGTGCCGTCGCTGTACGCCGTGCACGAAGATCCCGAAACGACACTCCAAGTCGTTTCTCATCCGCTCTCAGACAGCGCTCCGCTGCCTGTCTCTAGGCGCTTGCTCGCGGACATCAATCAGTTTCCCTTCCCCGATGATGGGCCCGTAGGGGGTCCCGAAGCGGTGTTCGATCGCATGAGCATCGAAGTGGCCCGTGGCTGCACGGAAGGCTGCCGCTTCTGTCAAGCTGGCATGATTTACCGCCCGGTTCGAGAGCGTGAACCAGAGGAGGTTATCCGGACGGTGGAGCGAGCATTGGCCAAGAGCGGTCAAGACGAGGTGAGTCTCACCGCTTTGTCGACGGCGGATGTAAGCTGTATATCGCCGCTCATCAAACGACTCGTGGAGAAGACGGCACCAGAACGCGTCAGTCTGAGCGTAGCGTCACTGCGCGCCTACGGGTTGGCTGAGGAGCTCCTGGATGACATGCGACGAGTGCGGGCCGCGGGATTGACTTTCGCTCCCGAGGCCGGAACGCAGCGTATGCGAGATGTCATCAACAAGAACGTCACCGAAGAGCAGCTAATGGAGACCGCGGAGCGAACGTTCAGCCGTGGCTTCGACAATATGAAGCTCTACTTCATGATCGGCCTTCCCACAGAAACGGAAGACGACGTGCGTGGCATCGTGGAAGTCGGGAGGCATGCGCTCGCAGTAGGCAGGAAGCACCGAAAGGGCCGCGCCAAGGTAACGGTCAGTGTGTCCACTCACGTACCCAAGCCGCACACGCCGTTTCAATGGTGTGCCATGGATTCACTGAGCGAGATCCGTCATAAGCAAGCGTTGTTGAAGAATGCAGCCGGGAGCGACCGCAATCTCACGGTGCGTACCCATACGTCGGTAACGAGTTTGCTCGAGGGCGTGTTGGCTCGTGGTGATCGGAAACTGGGGCCGGTCATCGAGCGAGCCTTCAGAAATGGTGCTCGCTTCGACTCCTGGGACGAACATCTCAGGCTAGACGCTTGGGAGGAAGCGTTCACCTTCTATCAAATAGATAGATCCAAGTACTTGGGAACGATCCCGGTTTCTGCGCGTTTGCCGTGGGATCATTTCGACATTGGCCTCGAAGATGGGTTCCTGTTGCGGGAGTACCGCAAAGCAGTGGCGAGCAGGCTCAGTCCTCCGTGTGGAAAAGCCAAAGGCATGTTCATTCATCACACTAACGTCCCAGATGCTCGCTCGGACGGTCGCAAGCTCGTTTGCTATGACTGCGGCGTAGCTTGCGATATGGATGACATGCGAAACGAACGCATATCGTTTTTGGAGCAGATGCAAGCGGACGACGCCGCACCTCGGCGTCTGCCTCTCCTGGACGACAGCGAAAGGTCTGTAGAAGTTGCGACGGCATCCGATGATGACCCGGAACGGCTAAGACCTGCGCGAGTGGGTGTTCCCGAGCGCTGGCGACTGCGGTTCGAAAAGACTGGTCCCACCGCACTGCTTGGCCATCTAGACTTGCTTCGAGAACTGCCGAGGGTGATCCGCAGAGCGGGTTTGCGCATTCACTACACGAAGGGCTTCAATCCGCGGCCGGATCTTTCCTTCGGGCCCGCACTTTCGCTTGGCGTGGCAAGTTTGGATGAATACGTCGACATCAAACTGCTGTCGCCTCCAGCTGCCGAAGACGTGTTATTGCGCCTACGGCAAGCAAGCGCGGAAGGCTTGCACTTCCTCGAGGCTCGCCCTCTGGGCCCGCAGGAATCTCGGGTCAATGTCGGCATTACCGGCGCAACGTACGTCTTGGCGCTATCCATGTCCGTCGTGTCGTCCCTCGACACAGATCAGGCAACGGGCCTCGAGCGACTCGAGCACGCGGTGAACGCCTTTCTCAATGCGTCAGAAGCGGTCGTCACGCGGCGCATCAAGGGGATTGGCAAGTCAGTCGATGTCCGTCAGTTCGTAGAGACGCTCGCGGTAGCTCACGAGGACCAGTCCATTTTGCAGCGTGCGGGTCTAGTGGGAAATCTGCTTCCGCTTACGGCTCGGGTAAAGATCACCTCCGGCGGCGCCGCGAAGACATCCGAGATCATCGAAGCTTTGGGTCGCTACTTCGATCCGCCCCTGGTGACCCCCCTCCCCCACCGCGCTGTACGTCTACACCTGCATGCTGGAGCTGGCAGTCCCATGGCTCCTGTTCACCGCGACGCCGTGTCGGCGATGGGTTCGGTACTATAACTATAGTAGCCAACTAGATTGGTCCTGGACGGTGTGGGAGCATCGCATCGGAGTTGGGGCGACGGCGACACCACTGCCGCATCGCTTTGGTCAACGTCTGTCGTTGCGGCCGGTGATCACCGCGCAAGCCGATCTTAGCCCGGAAGCGCAACTGGGCGTCGCCACTGCGTAAGCCTATATGCAGCTTCACCCGACTTGAGCTAGCTGAGGCAGAGCAGTGGCCCAGATGGGGCGGTAGCAAGCGTGGAACACTGCTCGGACGCCGTGCGTCGACGTCGTCGGATCGAGACTGGCAAGAACGAAGCATCGCAGCATCCTTGCTTTGGATACACGCCCCCACGATAAGTGGGCGCTTTCCAGCTTTTCGGTTTACATGCTGAGATGCCGAGAAGATAGTTGTTCTTGGTGTTCGGCAGACGCAAACACGCGGTAGGTGTTCCGGCGACCCCTGCCTGGTGAAAGCGACGTATGAGCATTCTCGTTTTGACTCCCACCACAGATGCCGCAGAGCGTCTGTCGTCCGCGCTTTCGCGCAGGGGAGCCGCTCATACGTGGGCAACTGAATTTGACGACAACGTAGAGCCACCTTTGGTTGCCGTGGTCGATTCCGCGTTGAGTGATCACGCTCAGATCTTGAATCGCTTGAGTCGCCTCGCCCCTTGGTGTCGCCGCTTCTTGATGGGCGGCCTTGCGCCTACTCGCGATACGCAAGTTGTGGAAAAGCCATTCGACGCCGCCGCCCTGGCTGAGCTTCTTGTCCGGGAAACGGAGATGGCGCGGCTTGCTCGGCGACAACAGCATCTCGTGGGACAGACGCGGGACCTGGCCGCGTTGGTGCAAAACAGCTTCGAAGCCATCATCGGATTGGATGAGCAGGGACGAGTCCTGTCGTGGAACCCGGGGGCGGAAACGATCTATGGCTACTCCGAACGCGAGATGCAGGGCGTCGCCATTGATACTCTCGATCTCGGCAGCGAAGAATGGCCGAACCTGAGCCCGGGTGAGAAGCACGCCATCCAGCGCCGACGTAGGAACAAGGACGGACATGAGCTGTGGGTGCTCGTATCTCGGTCTCGAGTGACGCACACATCCGTCGATTCCACCCTTGCGTTCAGTGAGGTCTCGCTCGACCTGACGCAACGCGCCCTACTCGAAAAGCAACTGGAGCATTCGGCGCGATTGGCGCATTTGGGACGCATTGCAGCGACCATGTCACACGAAATTAACAACCCGCTAGCGGTCATCCGCAGTTGCACGGATTGGCTGAGCATCCATGCGGAACGGCAGTCCTCGGCAGAGCTGCATGAGGTGGTGGAGGATCTCAAGCTGGCAAACGAGCGCATTGCGTCGTACGTCTCCCAAGTTTCCGGCTTCGTGCGACGTGACACCAGCGCATGTTGCCTCTCCCCCGTGGGTCCAACCTTGGACTGCGCGCTGCGTTTGATGCGACCGCGTGCATCGGACAAGCGAGTGACGATCGTCATGGGTGACCTCACGGGGGCTAGCCTCCCTGTCACCCAGGACCCAGCCAAGCTGACCCACGCCATCGTCAACCTGGTTGCGAACGCGATCGACGCGGCGAGCAACGGAGGTCGGCAAGTGTGCGTCAGCATCACGGCTCGCGAGGCTTGGCTCGATATCAGGGTGGAGGACGATGGACCGGGCATCGACCCGAGCATCGAGCCCTACTTGTTTGAACCATTTTCAACGACCAAAGCCTATGGTGAGGGAACCGGTTTAGGGCTTGCGCTAACGCGTGAGGTAATGCGCGAGCACGGAGGTTCGGCCCGCTTGACGAATCGTAGCGAAGGTGGCGCCGTCGGAGTGCTGTCGCTCCCGCGCTCGGCGTCCTCATCTCCGAGTGCGGACTTTGCCGGCGCGACCCTTGACCAACCGGCGACGCTTGACCAACCAGGTGCGGAAAGATGAAGTGGTTACGACTCGACGCCCAGCGTTATCCGCTCCGACAAGGCGAGACTACGATTGGTCGAAGCCCCTACTGTTCCATTCAGCTGTTGAGCCCCCAGACATCTCGCGAACACGCTGCGATCCTCGTCCGAGACGGTGAGACCACACTCACGGACCTCGGAAGCCGCAATGGCACTTACGTTAACGGCACGCGAATCCGGGGAAGGGCACCACTGAATATTGGTGACCGAATCACCATAGGCGGTTTGGAGCTCGTGGTCTTCGAGAACCGCATCGTCCCTGCGGACGCAGCGCTGACGCAGGAGCATGTCGTCCAACACCGCCTCAACGCGCTGGAAACGACAACACCCGACCTGCGACGCGACCCAGTTCCGGACTCTCGCCCCACCGTGGAAGACTAGCCCCCTCCCCCCCATAACCCTCCCCCCCATAACCTGGTTACGTCTGGTTGACTGGTTAAGCCCCCCTCCCCTTCCCCTCCTAACCTGGTTTGGGGGGGTTGGTTCGGTTAGAGGGAGGTTAGGGAGCAGACTGTCGTCGGACCAGTGGTCACCCACGACAGCAGCACGATAACGAGGTTGTGGCAGTACGAGGAGGCATGGAATTCGACATTAACTTGAGCCGAAATCGACCCTCCAACCTTAAACGGCTACCTTCAGTTGGGCTAGACCTTCAACTCAAGTGCACCTTCTCCTTAGGCCCGTCGACGCCTACGTCGGACGCGAATGCGTCCTTGAAGAGGACAGCCAACTACAATGCGGCCGCTCCAATCGATGCCAGCGGAGAACGTGGGGGCGCAGGACCTGGACGGCGTAGCGCGCGTGTCGAACGACACTCCTCGCGTGTTGCTTCGTTCACTTTCCCGCTACCTCTCCTCGCTACCGCAAGAGCCCGACAGCTAGTACTGGCCTCACTCAGATCTTGTTAATTCAAGACACGAAGTTGCATCAGCAATGGTCACACCGTGATGGATCCGCATCCACCACGTCCCCTCCGGAAAAGGAGTGAGCCGTTCACCCGTTTTCCAAGAGCCAAGCGCTGAACGATACATTCCCAAAAACACTTTATCGGCCTTCAGGTAAGCGGCGCGCACACGAGCGTCCTGTGCGGCTATAGTAGGACGGAGGGACATCTTTCGCTCGAGGCTTCTGGCACGCCCTAGTGGTGACTGAGCCATTATCCTACTGCGACCTAAGACCCTAGTCCTACGCCGCCTTGCAGCAGCGGTTTGCTTGGATACCGCGGAACATATCCTTCGGCTCCAACTCTTTTCCTCCTCACCTATCGGTGGAACAAGGCGCAATTTGATCTTGGGAGGCATTCGGCCATTGGCGCTAAAGTAAACGGCTGGACGCTGAATTTCCATGGAAACAAGACGCCAAAGATTCACCCCCGGCCACTCTGAAGGTTCTGCAACAAGAGCAGCTGCAACCGGGTTCATTGCGGAGTACACAACCTTGTCCTGCACATCCTGCACGGTCGGGAGTCTTATGACGCTTACACGCTCCGAGGACCAAAGGTTTTCCCACTGCCCGTGGAGTGCGTTCATAGTCTTTGCCAACGTACGGTGAAGCTCTCTCGTGAACTCGGGGAGCCTTCCTTCAACATCCGTGACCACCAAGTGGTGGTGATTACTCATGACGGTAAACGCGTGTATCAGAATTCCCGTCTTCCTCGCAGCCCACGCCAAGCAGTAGGCAACGATTGCATTCGTGGCCGGACTCGGGCGCAACCGGTATATGCGTTGCGAGGTGCGACGAGTAATGAGGTAGCGGGTACCAGGAATGATTTGACGGGGTCGGGCCATGCGGTGAGTTAAAGCAGTTTTCATGCCTCAGGCCGCCTCACCGCGTGATCCAAAAAAGTACCCATCGATGCCGACCGGCATGCTCTCCGTCAGCGCCGGCCGCCACTCGGCGGTCGGCGTCTGCCACCACCGATCCTGAATGCGTCACCCCTGTCGACGCTCCGACGCGACGCGACGCGACGTCGCTGCCGACGCAACCTGGTTGCGGCTTCGCTGCGGCTTCGCTCGCTGCCCAACCTGGTTACGGTTGTTGTGTGCGGTTGTTGTGTGCCGACGCGACGCGACGCCGGCCGACGCAACCTGGTTAGACGCCGGCCGACGCCGGCCAACGCAACCCGGCCGGGCCGGGCCGACGCAACCTGGTTACGCTTGTTGGGTTGGTTACGCTTGTTGGGTTGTTGTTGTGTGCGGACGCGACGCCGCTGCCGACCCAACCTCGTTACGGCTTTGCCGACGCAACCTCGTTACGGTTGGGTTCAACCTGGTTACGGTTTCGTGGATGCGACG
>CAZNZA010000035.1:2772-10975 GCA_964577325.1 uncultured Polyangiaceae bacterium | reverse complement strand
GAGGAGTTAGCGGCGTGAAATGGGGCGGTACTTGATTCGGGTCGGACGTGCTTCATCACCCAGTCGACGACGGCGGTCCGCTTCGTAGTCCTCGTAGTTGCCTTCGAACCACACTACTTCGCTGTTTCCCTCGAACGACAGGATATGGGTGGCGATACGATTCAAAAACCATCGGTCGTGGCTGATAACCACCGCACATCCGGGGAACGTGAGTAAGGCCGACTCGAGGGAACGGAGGGTGTCCACGTCCAGATCGTTAGTGGGTTCGTCCAGAAGTAGGAGGTTACCTCCTTTTCGCAACAGCTTGGCCAGATGCAGTCGATTGCGTTCCCCGCCAGATAACGTCCCCACCTTTTTCTGTTGGTCGCTCCCCTTGAAGCCGAACCACGAGCAGTAAGCCCGCGACGCGACCTCGGTCTTCCCGAGCTCAATCTTGTCTTCGCCACGGGAAATCTCCTCCCACACGCTCTTTTCGGCACCAAGCGCGTCGCGAGCTTGATCGACGTATGCGACCGACACGGTGTCACCGAGTTCCAGCACCCCCGCGTCCGGTTTCTCCTCCCCCACAATCATGCGGAAGAGAGTCGTCTTGCCCACTCCGTTACCACCAATAACTCCCACTATGCCGCTACGAGGAAGCGTGAAGCTCAATCCCTCATTGAGGAGCTTGTCGCCAAAGGCCTTGTTCAGCCCCTGAACTTTCAGCACGTTGTCACCAAGCCGTGGGCCGGGCGGGATGATGATGTCCCCGCCGTCTCCCTTCGTGTTTGACGCCTCAGACGCCAATTCCTCGTAGGCTCGTAGTCGCGCTTTGCTTTTCGCCTGCCGTGCTCGCGGCGATGAACGCACCCAGTCGAGCTCCTGCTTCAACTTCCGCGACCGCGCACTCTCCTGCTTCTCCTCGTCTGCCAGGCGTGCCGCCTTTTGCTCCAACCACGCGGTGTAGTTTCCCTTGAAGGGATAGCCGTGACCACGGTCGAGCTCCAGGATCCACTCCGCCACATTGTCGAGAAAGTATCTGTCATGAGTGACCGCTACGACGGTTCCAGTAAAGTCGTGCAGGAACCGCTCTAACCAAGCCACCGAGTCGGCATCGAGGTGGTTCGTGGGCTCATCGAGCAAGAGCATGTCCGGCTTGCTCAATAGGAGCTTACACAGGGCCACACGGCGTTTTTCTCCTCCCGAAAGGTTGGCGATTCTCGCCTCGGGCGGAGGCAGACGCAGCGCGTCCATGGCGATATCTAAAGTGGAGTCCAAGTTCCACGCGTCTGCAGCGTCGATTTGGTCTTGCAGGGACGCCTGGCGTTCCATGAGTTTCGCCATCTCGTCATCGCTCATGGGCTCCGCAAAGCGCATGCTGATGGTTTCGAACTCGGACAGAAGCGCTTTGACTTCCGAGACGGCGCTGTCAACCGCTTGCCTGACCGTATCGAAGCCGTCCAGTCTTGGCTCCTGCTCGAAGTATCCTATCTTGATTCCAGGTTTAGGCTTAGCTTCGCCCTGAAATTCGCGGTCTACCCCCGCCATGATTCGGAGTAGCGAGCTTTTGCCGGAGCCATTGACGCCAAGCACTCCAATCTTCGCGCCGGGAAAAAAAGCGAGGTGGATGCCCTGCAGCACGACCTTGTCCGGTGGATGCACCTTAGTGACATCGGTCATCGTGAAGATGAAATCGCTCATGTCCATAAACTACGGAAGGCCGCTAGCGCTGACAATGACCGGGAATCCCACAGCCTCGTCGCCCTCGGCCCGATAGCCCGCCCGCGGCGGCGGGACGCCAGGCACGTCGACCACCGGCTCGATTGTCATCAAGCGATATTCCACTAGAGTAAAGCCGTTTTGGTCCGCCCTCTGCGCGTGTTCTGGCTGGCTGCGCTCGTGTTTTGCGGGTACGGCTCACAGCTCGTTCTATCGAAGTACTGCTCGGCAGCTTGGGTCGAACGGCGCTGGGTGCGCTTGCATGCCCGGAACTCGCGCCGCCTCGCCCAGCGCTTCGCAGATTTGGGCGGAGTTTTCATAAAGATGGGCCAAGTGCTGAGCGTCATGGCACCAGTCCTTCCGCCCGTGTACGCCCAGGAACTAGAGAAGCTGCAGGACGCCGTACCTCCCCGGCCGTTTGGGGTGATGCGGGAGCGACTGCTCGAAGCCTGGGGACACGAACCAGAACGGCGACTTCAGTGGGTAGATGAGTCCGCACTAGCGGCCGCCTCCCTGGCTCAGGTCCATCGGGCGCGCTTGCTCGACGGCACAGAAGTCGTTCTCAAGATGCTCTATCCGGGTATCGAGCGGCTCATCGGGCGCGACTTGGCCACTGTTCGCACATTGATCCCGGGTTTTCGATTGCTGTTCGGCTTTCGAGATAGTGGTGCGGTGCTTGACCAGCTGACCACGATGCTCGAGCACGAGATGGATTATCGGCGGGAGAGCAACAACGTCGAACGTGTTCGCGCCATTCTCCGCAACAAGCAGAATATCATCATTCCCACCGTCATCGACGAACTGTCAACGCAAAGTGTTCTGGTTCTATCGTACGAGCCCGGGCTAAAAGCACAGGACCCGGACGCGCTACGCGCGAACGGCATCGATCCCGAACAGGTGGCTACAACACTCGTCGAGGCCTACGTGACGATGCTGTTCGAACATCGAGTGTTTCATGCAGATCCTCATCCCGGAAATCTGCTCGCTCGGGACGACGGAACACTCGTGCTGTTGGACTTCGGCGCCGTCGAAGAAGCCTCAGAATCCTTAATCAATGGCATCAAGCAAGTAGTGATAGGAGCCTTGTCCAAGAACACTGCGACGGTCATGGCAGGCATCGAGTCGATGGGCTTCGTCGCTCCAGATGGGGACCGTTCGTTGTTGGAGCGCGTCGCATCAGACTACCTCAGCGTACTGTCGGAGGTAAATATCCGCGACTACACGGCTCTCAACAGGGACCAGCTTGAACAGCTATCTGGCATGCAGCAACTTCGCGGCAAGCTCCGTCAGGTAGCGTCGAGCGTGCGTTACCCTGACGGCTATTTCTATGTAGAGCGTACCCTAGCACTTTTGTTTGGAGTAACCGCCCGCTTGGCTCCGACGAAGGGCTTGCTTGGCATCGCCGCTCCCTACACGTCAAAGCTTCTTCTGCGCTCGCTAGCGGAACGCAAGGGTGGGACGGCTACGTCCGAGATTCGACACGCTCAGGCGTAACCGAGCCGGCTCTGCCCAATCCATCGATAGTGCTCCATGTCCCAAGCAGCTAGACACCCGCCCGGAGTAGGAGCACCCGCCACGACTATGGCGAGGAGCGTCAGTCGGATCCTCTGTTTGGTGTTCGCTTTGCTTGGCGCTCTACCACTTGGTGCTGGGTTTGCCGCGCAATCTGAATTTGCACGCACGTGGGCATCGACAGAAACCTCGAGAGTTCTGCGCGAATGGCTGGGATTGAAGGCCCGCTACCGAGTCCAACTGTCGTTGGCTCCATTGCGTTTGGCGTTGGAGGAAGTGCGCGTCGAGGCCACGACCGGCGATTACGACGCGTTGACTGCAGAGCGCGTTACCATCACCCCCCAGATATTTTCACTCCTAGCTGGTCGCTTGGACGTCGGTGACCTCGAGGTGACCGGCCTTCGTCAAAAGCTGGTGTTTCGCGGCGGGGAGTTGTCCAACCTCGAGGTGCACCTCCCCAAGTCGGACGAGGAAACGACGCTGCGTCGCTCGCCGTTCCGCACGCTATCCGCGACGGACGCAAGGATTCACCTGGACCTCGACGGAGTACATTTGGAAACCGGCTCGATCGACCTGGACGTATTTGCACTCGACAAACTCACGTTCGAAACGGCTTTGAGAGTGGGCGAGTCAACGGTGCGGTATCCAGATAATTTTTTCTCGAGTGGCCAAACGTTCAACTTGGGTCCAAACGAGGTCGGTCCTCGCCAGCTGATGCAATGGGACGAGGATCGGCTATGTTCGTTAGACGCACGCATACAAGTCTCACCAGAGGGTCTCCTCGTACGGCGCCTTCAGCTTCAGGCGGCCGTGGATATAAATCCGGAGCGGGATACACAGGTTGTTTGCCAGCACGCAGAGCAATCTCCTGATGCAGAACCCCTCGATTTGGCGGGTACTTTAAACCTGCAGATGCGTCAAACTCGCTTTGAGGCTGGACAGGCTGAGGAACCCTGGTTTTCAAAAGGCAGTCTGAAGGCACACGTGCCGGTCGACCTCGTCAACCGCTTTACGGATACCACCGGTCGCTTCGAAGGTTGGGCCAAAGTGGAGGGCGATTTCCGCTTCGATGGGACGACTACGATGCCGCGATTCTCCGGTAAGTTTGAAACGGGCGAGTTTCTGCTAGCCAAGTTTCGACTAGTGGAACACGCATCGGGTACGGTCGACGTTCAGAACGACGAGATCGTCGTTCCTCGGCTCCTAGCGGGCTACGGTGGTGGGAACGTGGAAATTGAGGGCGTGCGCATTGCACCTTTGGCCGACGGTGCCCCATTAACCTCAGAGTCGGTAGTGGGAAGAAACATACGCTTCCCCCATCTCATCCGAGACATTCAGTTGACGCCGAACACGATCGTCAATTGGGACCTTTCCGAGATACGCGTCACGGGGTTTTCTGGGACCCTCGACTCACCAACACGTTTGGATGGCGACCTCTTCGTCACCGGCCACAACTTCGAAATTTTTGATCGAGCCTACCACGACCCAATTCGTCAGCACATCGTCGGTATAGCGGGCGAAACGCACCTCCGGGGTGCATTCGGTCTGCACTCCGACGGCATCGAGTTCAACGACGTAACGGCGACTTTCCCAAACAGTCAGTTGCGTACCACCGTACATGTCGGATTCGACAATCGCTTGAAGATAGATCTGCCACAAGCGACCATCGATCTTGCCGCGCTGAGCCCACTCGTTACCGTTCCACTAGCGGGAAAGGCAACACTGACCGCCGCTGCCAACGATGCAATGGACGACCCGTCGGTACGTGGAACTCTAGCGGTGGAAGACTTGATGTTCGCCGATTTCCCTTTAGGCTCGCTGGAGCGCAGCACCTATCACTTCAAGCCGTTGCTGGTCACCTTTAGCGATGCCGCACTGCGAAAGAACCGGAGCCTGTTCTCGCTGCCACAAATGACTCTCGACTTTGGGGCCGTGGGGTCGACAATTCAAGCGCAAGCGTCCGTCGCCGCTCGGGAAGCGTCCATCCGTGACTTTCTCGCGATGTGGGAGCTACAGGACGATCCTCAGTGGTTGGACCTGAAGGGAAGCATCGATGCTCGAGCGAGGGTCGACTATACATTGGGTGGTAAACGTGACCCGTGCGGTAGCGGTGCGGTGCGCGTCGCCGGCAGTGCGCAGATTTCAGGGTTGACGTTGTTCGAGGAGAACTTCAGCAACGCGAACACCGACTTCGACTTCAACTGGGAAGACATAGATGCTGGCTACCATGGATTCCACCTAAACCTGACCAACTTCGCCCTTCGGAAGGGCAGCGGCAGTTTACTCGGGACTGTGCACATAGAACCAGGTGCCGCTCTTTCCGGTAACTTAGTAGCAACATCGATTCCACTCAACCAGATTCAAAGCCTGGGATCGGCTGCTCACTACGCGTCCGGCACGGTTTCCGCGTTCGGTACCGTCGGCGGAACGCTCGACCAACTGCGTGCGGATGTACAGACGGTCCTCAGTCCGGTGGTAATTGGACGCACACGGCTGCCAGCTTCACGGCTCGCGGTGCGACTGATTCCCAGCGAAGCGCCAGTGCAGTTCAACCCTGAACGCACCGGATGCAATCGTCCAATTCCTGCTGAGCTCCCCCCAGCTAGCGCCTCCGCGGATACTAGCTTGGGTGACTTCCATGTACTGGGTCAACTCTTCGCAGGCGCGGTGCAGTTTACTGACTTTTCGATATCGCGACAGGAAAACAAGGTTGCTCGTGGTAAGCTTACATTCGATAGCTTCGACCTAGCACCGTTCTTTGAGCTACGTCCGGAGGTTGCCTTACAGAAAGAGCGCCCTTCCGGTCACTATACCGGTACCATAACTCTCGATCGTCTTCCGCTCAATGACATGGCGAGGGCGCGCGCATCGGCGGCGATTGACGAGCTTGTGGTGCGCTACCGTGGTTTTCGATTCCGAGTTGACGCACGTCGACCCGTTCACGTTGCTGACGGAGAGTTGACGCTGCCGGACACACGCCTTGAGGCTGCCACTTCAGCCGGTTACAAGACGCGATTTGATGTAACGGGAAAGGTCACACAGCTTAACCGGCGTCCTAGACTCGACGTAGCGGTCGAACTTCACCCCGTTGACTTGGCACATTGGGCACAAGCATTCGATGCACCTGAGCAAATTGGAGGGACAGTGGCGGGCCGGGTCGAGCTCGATGGCCCCTGGGATGCTCCCAAGCCAGCCGGTGGCTTCGTCTTGAAGGACGGGCTCTTCCAACGCCGTCGTGATCAGGCTACCATATCACAAGTTAACGCCGAAGTTGGTTTCGGCAGAGGCACTCTGGAGGTTCGCTCCGTCACAGCCAAGGTGGGAGGCGGTCATGTCACTGGGAAGGGCTCTGCGCCCTTCGCTGGACTCGCCTTGGGCGACTTTCGAGGCACGGTGATAGCCAATGATATAAACATTCCCACCTTGGACGGCATTGACATCACTGTTGATGCTAATCTAGAGGCGCTATGGAGCGCCCGCCGGCAACGTGACGATCCCACTCTACCCAAGGTCACGGGCGATGTGTTACTCAAGCACTTTCGCTACACGCGCCCGGTGACCATGAATGCAGACATTGCGACACTCGCTCGAAGAGGGCGGCGGACCGAGTTCGAATCCTACGACCCTAGCGATGACTTCGTGGAACTCGACCTACTGGTGAACGCAGGATCGCCGATCCGCCTCAGCAACAACCTCATAGAGGCTGCGCTCCGAATCGATCGTCCTGGCCTCCAACTCACCGGGACGAACCAACGGTTTGGCATGCGTGGTCGCCTCGAGATCGTACCGGGCGGTCGCATTCGCATCCGCCGGAGCGAGTTTGAAATCCAGAATGGTGAGATCCGCTTTGCGGATCCGACAGCAATCGCACCTTTGGTGGATGTGAACGCGGTGACGGAGTACCGCCGCTATTCCAGCTCCGGGAGCGCAGACGCTGCAACTGAAGTGGGTGGCGGGGGAGAATGGCGCATTTTCATGCGCGCCCACGGCGACGCGGATGACTTGAAGATCGACCTCACAAGTCAGCCAAAGCTTTCCCAGGACGACATTTTCGTGCTGCTCACCGTTGGGCTAACGCGCGCTGAATTGGATCAAGCGCGTTCAGTAGGGGTGGGAGAAAGCGTGGCGTTGGAAGCGCTGGGGTCCTTGACGGGAGCCGATACCGCCGTTACGGAAGCGATTCCCGTTATCGATGAATTCCGATTCGGAAGTGCCTATTCTTCTCGGAGTGGTCGCACGGAGCCGACGATCACCATCGGAAAGCGCCTATCCGAGCGGATCCGAGCCTACGTCACCAGTGGCCTGAGCGAATCTCGGGAGGTTCGTTCGAATGTGGAGTGGCAACTCAGCCCCCAGGTGAGCGTCGAAAGCTCCTACGACAACGTCAACGACATCTCGAGCTCGAGCTTCGGCAATTTGGGTGCTGACGTCCGGTGGCGCCTGGAGTTTTGAAGGCTGCGTCGCACCCGCCGCTGGCGCGAGTGATCGACATCAAGCGGCGCGGGTGACCGTGAGGGGCACGCTCCTCAAGGACTTTTCGGCTTCGCGTTGGCTGGCGTCGAAGACGATGTCGCGACCGGGCAGCTGTGCGATGGCTACGAACCTGCACCCGACGCCCACCACGGTAATGACTGCCGCGCCAGCTGGATAGCCATCGAAGGGTTCAAGAAGCGCGCCGACACTCGCGCCGGGAGCTTCCGGATTGAAGCCCGCCAACTCTACCAGGGAGTCGAAATCCCAGGCACCATCCGGGTCCGCAAAGAAGTCTGCGGGGACGTGCTCTGGCGCCAGCGGATATCTCGTGATGCGACTGGGCAGGGGCGTTTGGTTTGCTGAGTGGCTCGTACGGCTTACTGACGACATGTTAGTGGTGACCTCCTCAGCTAACGTGCCCCACCACTGAACAGATGTCAAGCTCCTGCCGCTCTTGGCTGGTCGCCGTTTTTCTCTATCGCCCCGCCTAACCACGCATTGCCCGACGCGCGCATTGCCC
>CAZNZA010000035.1:0-2672 GCA_964577325.1 uncultured Polyangiaceae bacterium | reverse complement strand
GGCCAGGGCCGCCGGGTTCGGGGGTCTTCTGGGGGGCCAGGGGGTGGAGGTGTCGAAGACTTGCCGCGCGGTGGGGGCATGGCGCAAAAGGGAGTGGTGAAAGTTGCAGTCCTATTTGGCGGAACGAGCTCGGAGCGTGACGTTTCCCTGGCCAGCGCCGTGCAGGTCATGCGCGCCCTGAGGTCGAGGGGTCATGGGGTACTACCGGTGGACGTCGAGCAGGGCGTGCTAGACGACTTACGCGCCGCGGAATTGTTCGCGCGAGGCGTCGCACCAACTCCCCCCGTCATCGAGAAGCAGCGCCGCTTCAACACTGCGGCACTCGCCTCGAGTGGGGAGCTGGCCAGCGTCGACGTCGCGTTCCTTGCCTTGCACGGTGGCAAGGGCGAGGACGGAACCATCCAGGGCCTGCTCGATCTGCTGCGCATCCCATTTACCGGTTCCGACCTGAGGGGGAGCAGCTTGGCCTGGGACAAAGATTTGGCGAAACGGCTATTTCGAGCGGCAGGCGTGCCGACCGCGGATTGGCTGATGGCTCCCATAGACACCGAGGAGGCCGTTGCCCAGTTGGGACTGCCGATCGTCGTGAAGCCGAGTCGGGAAGGCTCCACCGTCGGTTTGACGGTCGTCCAACACGCGCGTCAACTCCAAGCTGCAATTGAACTGGCTCGCTCGTACGACGACGAAGTCATGCTCGAACGCTATATTAGCGGCAAGGAGGTAACGGTAGGTGTACTGGACGGAGAGGCACTGGCCGTCGGTGAAATCGTACCTACACGAGGTTCACTGTTCGACTATGAGAGCAAGTACCAAAGCGGCGGAGCGAGTGCGACCTTTCCGGCGGATCTTTCGCCCGAGTTGACGACACGATTAAAAGCGTATGCCGCTGCCGCGCATCGTGCCTTGAAGCTCAGGGCCTACAGCAGAACCGACTTCCGCATTGACGAAAACTCGCAGCCTTACGTGCTCGAGACTAACAGCTTACCGGGCATGAGCGCGAAGAGCCTTTTTCCGCAGTCAGCGCGTGCGGAGGGCATTCCTTTCGAATTGCTCTGCGAAAAGATCTGCCAGCTGGCTTTGATGCCTGCGCACGACGCGGGGTGACGTTGGTGCTTGCTCCGCAGTGGTCTCATGTACTCGCGTTCGCGCACGATCGCCGTCCCCCCGCGCGAAAGTTCAGCGCACCAGAGTTCCCGATCCAAAGCAACCGGGACCGACACTTAGCAGCCGGTTAGCTCATCGGCGATTTGCGAAGCGGAACGAAGTAACCGCGCTGCCACGAGGCGGTGCAGCACGTCCTTGTGCAATCGCCGCGCAGCCTGCATCGCCCGTACACTTGCGCTCTGCTTGGCTGCGAAATTGCAGCAATTCAAACCACCATAGGCGGTGAATCGAGCTATAAGCCAGCCCCCTCGGCCCCCGGGGGCTCCGCCGCTCATGAACTGGACGCACGCGCTCAGATTGGCCTTTATGCGGGTCCCACGACCTCTGTACTGGCTGGTCGCAGTCTTGGGCACCGGGCTCGCGTTCTTGCTCGGTCTATATTTGATCGGCCTGCTGCTGCGTCCGAATGTGGCTGAGCGTGAAGCGTCCTACCCCCAGGAGGAACTCGACGCAGCCGCCCGGGCTCGCAACGTGAGGTTCGACGGGAGTGATCCCACGCGGCTACCGCGCGTTCAACAGCCGGTAAATTACGCCGAAAGAGAGGCGGCCGCATGGTGGCCAAAGGGCGAGGCACCGATTCTGAGAGAGCTCGTTCAAGAGGGAAAGCTGCCGCCCGTTGCGCAGCGCACCGGCTCGCAGCCGGTGGTGCTGGACGGAGGAGAGATCGGTAACTATGGCGGCACCTGGTTACGAGCGGCGAATTCCGACTTCGACGTGTTCATCGTCGAGTTTCGCATCGGCTATCCAAGTCTATTCCGCTGGTCTCCTCTCGGTTACCCGATCGTGCCCCATTTAGCTCTGTCGATGGATTCCTCCGAAGACAAGCGTGAGTACACGATGCACTTGCGCCAGGGGGTCCGTTGGTCCGATGGTGAGCCGTTCACTGCAGACGACATCCTATTCTGGTGGGAGTACGAGGATACCAACGAGGCCGTCGGTGATGGCAGCCCCGAACGGTGGATGGTCGTACGTGGGGGTACGACGCAGGTTCAGAAGCTCGACACGTACACCATTCGCTTCCGCTTCGAGCACCCCTACGGAACTTTCATGGAAGCGCTCGCCGGCTCCAGTTACGTGATGGCTGCGGCACCCGCGCATTACATGCGAAAGTACCACCCCGAAACGGGAGATCCCGCGTTCATCGAGCGGGAAATGAAAGCGCTGCAGCTCAACTCACCGCGCGCACTCTACGCGCGCATGAAACGCTTCGACAACCCGGAATGTCCACGTCTGTGGCCTTGGGTGCCACGCGCCTACTCGTCCAATCCGCCTTTCGTGTACGTGCGCAATCCCTACTACTTTGCTGTCGATCCGCGAGGCAATCAACTGCCGTACATCGACCGCGTACAGTTCGAAGTAAAAAGTCCTCAGATGCTCAGCCTTACGTTCGCCAATGGCGAAGTAACGATGCAAGGCCGGCACGTGCGCTACGAGAATTACACCGAACTCTTGACGCGTCAGAAGCAGGGTGGGTTTCGAGTGCTTCACTGGTATCCGGCTTCCCGTGC
>CAZNZA010000034.1:21344-44113 GCA_964577325.1 uncultured Polyangiaceae bacterium | reverse complement strand
GGACAACTGCCGTACCTGCGCGACGCGGAATTGCGCTACCGCCCGCTCAAGCCGCTCTACGTGTCGCTCGGTCACTTCAAGCGACCTTTCTCTCGGCTAGAACTGAAAGGCTCCGGAAGCCTGCCCGTTCTCAACCGGGGACTCGGCAACGAATACATCGTCGAGTTCAATCGTGCTCCGTCGGCTGCCGTACCTAACGACATGGGCGGAGTCAGCATCGTGCAGGGCCGGCAGTCATTAAGTTACGGAAGCCGCGGCATGGGTGTGATGGTAGAAGGCCGTCTGCTCGACCCCAAGGTGAACGGCACCGATTTGCGTCTCTTCGGTTCAATCACCACGGGCCCGGATGTCTACGCCAATGCTCAAGTGAGCAACGGCTTCGATCTACACGGTCGCTTCGAGTGGGACCTCAACGACTGGTTGAGTGTCGGCGGTGGCGTGGCCCACAAGTTGCGCGAACCTGGCGAGGATAACGCTTCGGCGGGTACAGCCTTCAGCGGCGATGTACGGCTGAAGAGCGAGGGCTTGTATCTCCTGGTCGATGCCATGCTGGCCGAGGTACTGGACGTGCCCGGCCGCCCCTACGCCGCAACCGTTGGTGGTTATCTGACGTACGATCTCCCTCTAGCGAAGCATCTTCTTCTCCAGCCGACGGCCTTTGCGGAGTGGGCGGACTTGGATTTGCGCTACTCCGAGAGCGAGGCGCTGAGGTTCGTGCTAGGTGTAAACACGTTGTGGCGCGAAATGGCGTTTCGGCTGATGCCACAGGTCGAGTTCGTCAGGCCCACTGGCACGGGCGCTCAGGTTCAATGGGACGAACGCGAGCGCTACTACTTGATGGTATCAGGAGAGCTTCAGTGAACTACCCCGATTGCGAGAACGTCATGCATTATCTTCCTCCGAACGCGAAACTCGTTGCTTTCATGTCATCCAACGCAGCTCAATCGACGCCTCCACGACGTACCAACCGTGCCGCTTGGCTTGGCACGTTACTTCTCGCGGTGACCGGCTGCAGCCAAGCTCCGCCGCCCTCAGACACCGATACGACCGCCGACACGACCGCCGATACGACAGGCGACAATAGCGATACGCTGGACTCGAGCGACAGTTCGCCGACGGGCGTTAATCCGACGGACACCACGGACCCTACCGACACCGACGAACCCACGAATGCGAGCGATGCGTCGGACGCGACGGACACGGAAATGACCGACTCCTCGGATGCGACCACGACGGACGAACCCACGACGGACGAACCCACGACGGACGAACCCACGGGACCCGAGCCGGAACCCCTCGACTACTTCCCCGTGGGAGATGGCTACACGTGGACTTACGATCACATCGACGGAACGACAGGAGCCTCGGAGTGGACCGAAGAAGTGACCATGAAAGCGACCACCTGGAATGGGCAGGCAGCTTGGCGGGTTCAAGATTCTCCGGATGCGAGCGGAGTATTCGACGTCCAAACCTGGGTGCTGAGTGGCGAGCGCATCGAGCGCGTGCATCGCGATGAGTTCCAGGGCAGCACGCTACGCGCGAGCGTCGACTACACCCCCGGATTCACCCGCTTTGCCGCAGCATGGGTGGTTGATGGATTTACGGAAACCATCACCTACACCCGTGATGAAATGGACGCTTCGGGGGGCGTGGATAGTAAGACCCGTTACCAAAAGTACGAAGTTGAAGCGATCGGCGAACAAGTCGAGGCAGGCGGCAAGACTTACGATGACTGTGTCGTCGTCACTCGAGTTCGGGTCGACCAGAACGGCGAGGTTCAGCTAGACAGTGCCAACAACGCCGACAGCAACGCTCGCTATTGGTATTGCCGCGGCGTCGGCAAGGTCAAAGAGGAGAACATGGTGTCGGGATCGCGCGAAGAGCTCATCGACTACTCACTCTGAGCAAACCACGGTTGGACCCCCGAAAACAGAGCATGAACGCCAGTTCCCCTGCGATCGTCACATCGCGTGTCCCGGCGACCGACGCCGACGAAAAGATGACGGCAGACCGGGCGGAGCGGAAGTACCTGCTTCCGCTGCCCGCGGCATCTCGCTTGGCACGTGATCTGAAGGGCCAAAACGACATCGCTCGCCATTACCCGCCGGGTTTTCAGGCGTTGCCGGGAGCACAGCAGTTCTCCACCACCATCTACTTCGACACCCGGGACCGCCTTTTGTTCAAAGCGACAGAACGCGGCGCGGCCAGCCAGAAGCTGCGTGCACGAGAGTACTACAACCTGGATCCATCCCTCACTCAACTAGTGACCTCGGTAAACCAGCTCGTGCGCTTCGACCCAATCATCTGGTTCGAACTCAAGACCAAGCGCGGGCATCACGTGACTAAGCGGCGCTTCGGACTGCCCAAGGCTCAAGTTCCCACGTTCCTTCACGAAGGCACGATCAGTGAGGAAATCGTGGCCGTGCAAAGAGAACACTACGGCGACAAGGCCTATGACTTCGTCCAAGAAGTCGTGGAACTTTGCCATGACTCTCACCAGCCGTTCGAGGTCGACTGCCTCGTGAATTATCGCCGGGCAGCCTGGCAAGATGCTGCCGGAGAACTGCGCATCACGTTGGATCAACGGGTCAGCTTCTTCGAACCTCCTGCCGACCTGTGGACGCGCAAGACTGCGTTGATCCGGGAAACGCTCGGACGTCCTGCAGCGGTGATGTCTTCGGCCGTGGTCGAGGTCAAAACGCGAGGCGACATACCGAGGTGGTTGCTAGACCTGCTCGGGCGTTATGGCGCTACGACATCCGATTTCAGCAAGTTCGGCGCTGCTTCGCGAGCCGTTCATGGGTGAGCCCACGCGTCCCCCGAGCCGTTATTCTGGACCCAGCCTGCGCGACTGGCAAGGTCAACTGCGCTGGTTGCTCACCGTGGTAGTCGTGGTCTGCTTGGTGTGGGTGTGGCTTGGTGTGAGCGAGGAGGATCCGGAAGACGCGGGCGGGACGAACCGCATCCAGATCGAGTCGATGAGTCCGCTCGAAGTATCTCCAGGTGGTGTCGTGGCAATTCGGGTAAGCAACCTCGAATTACCCCCCGAAGGCAAACCCCTTACCGCTAGCGTGGACAAGACTCCGGTCGAGGTGCTGGATCAGCGTGGAGATACGGTGGTGATGCGCCTGCCGAGCGATATTCGCGAGGGGCGAGCAAAGGTTCGCGTCCATCAGGGAAAGGAAAAGAGCAAGGGGCGCGACATTTGGGTACGCCCGCTGAACGTGCTGCAGGTACTCGAACACGCCATCGGCGGCTTAGCACTATTTGTTCTAGGTATACGCACGCTGGCGCGCGGCATACGCACCTACTCGGGAAGCCGCCTTCGCTATGCCCTGGCGCGCATGACCCAAGGTGTATGGCGCAGCATGGGCGTAGGAGTCCTGGCCGGAGCAGTGACGCAATCCCACGTATCGTCGGCAGGCATCCTGGTCGGTCTCCTGCGCGCGAACCTCTTACAACCGGCGCGTGCCCTCATTCTGCTACTCGGTGCCCAGCTTGGTGCCGCCGCCATGGCGCTCATCCTTCCCCTCGGGTTTCATGGCGCGATGTTGCTGGTAGCCCTCGGCGTCATCTGGGTTGGCTTGGCCATCAACCGCCGAGGACGGGCGCTGGGAAAGCTCATGCTTGGCGTGGGCATGCTCTTCTTTGGGCTAGAGGTGTTGCGGACCGGCTTCGCTCCCCTCGTCGCTGCCCCGCAAGTGCTTGGGTGGTTGAGCACCAACGACATGTGGCCGCCACTCGTGCAGATTTCCCTGTCGACAGGCGGTGCCTTGGCCACGGCGCTGTTGCAAGGTCCCGGTGCGCCCTTTCTTCTGGTGCTTGGCTTGGCCGAGTCGAGCCCCGCGGTCGGCCTATCTCAAGCCCTGGCTGTGCTTTCAGGCGTACCTTTCGGGGTGGCCGTGGCGAGTGCGGCAGTGGCTTGGCCTTTTGGAGGCGCCTGCCGAAGATTAGCAGTTGCCCACCTGATTACGGGAGCTCTGCTCACCCTATTCCTCGCGCTTACTGGACCGGCTTGGGCAGCGATTGCCGATGTCCTGGTACCTGGGGATCCGGATAGCATAGGCGCAGGTGAACGCGTGTTGGAACCCGCTACCGGGGCACATCTAGCGCTCGCCTTTGCGCTTTCGGAGCTATTTGCCGTTGGCTGCGCTGTGCTGCTCATCGCCCGCTTTCCGCGAGCTTTGGAGGCAAAACGAATCACCTCCGCTTCGCAGACAGGTCGTTTACCCCTAACCGGTGATGCCCCGTGGAGCGAAAGCCTGGTCGTAGCCCTGTCCAACTGCCGTCAAGTCTTGCAGCACGTCCGACAAATGGTCACGAGCGGGGACCGTTCCTTGGCTACCGCTTGTGAACAGGCGCTCAACGCCGGTGGCGGCGCGGCGCGAGAGCTGGTGCGTAGAGCCCGGGTATCGACGCATCCACAGTCGCAGTTGGGATTCAGTGTGGGCCTGGCCTTGGTGCTGATCCACCGTAGCCTCGCCTCGCTCGAGCGCACGGCGGAGACGTTGCTGGAAACCGAAGTAGTGCCGGAGGGCGGTGAGGCCGGCGCATTGGACCAAGTGCACCAGCTGACGATACAAGGTGTCGAGTCGCTTCTGGCCTGCGCCGATGAACCCAGCGCCGTGGATTTGGACTCCGCCCGCGAACGCGAGATCTGGCTCAACTCTGAAGAAGCGAAGGCGCGGGCCCGGCTGGAGCGCAACCGATCGCAGTATGCTTCCGACCACGTGCAAGAGCTATGTCAGCTTTACGCGGCCTACGAGGAGTTGGGCAACCACATCTTCCGAGCTCACGAGCTTCTGGCCGGGGAGATGGGTGAAGACTGAAGCTCTGGCTTCAAGTAATTTCCCAGGCGGTAACCCCGCGCGCCAGCGGCTCCAGGGTGTCTGATGCGGCTTCCAGCTGCTCTACGGTAACCCCTCTGGGGGCCGTGAAGACGAGCTCGATCAGGCCCTTCTTTGGATTCCTCGTCTCACCGACTACTCGGCAGCCCGCGTTGCGGAGCAAGCCTCGATAGGAAAGCGACGCGCGCTGCATGCCGGCAGTCTCCAACCCCAAGATCTGCACACTGCCGACGTTCTGACGTTCCAGATACCAGATGATGGCAAAGCCAAATAGGGTAGCTAGCACGGCAATCAGGAAGCTCTGCAGGCCAGCACAGATCCCAACGATCGCCGCTAAGATGACGCGTCCCGTATCTTTGGCCTCGCCCACGATGGTCCGGAAGCGCAGCAAGCCGCCGATACCGAAGATGACGAGCGCCATCATCTCGTTGATGAGCACCACGTGGCCGACCAGTGCGCCCACCAGGCCGTACAACACCATGGTCTTGGGTTGGTCGAGTTCGGCACGGGTAGTGACCTTACGGCGCGTGGACGGGTGGTAGGCCAGCACCGCCGCGAGCACCACCGCTACGAGCAACACGAGCAGCGTCTCTGCGTACAGATCGAGCTGAGTGAACTGTTCGACGAGTGATGGGCGCGCGATGGGCGCGCGCGGTGCTGTAGCTTGGAGTCCCGGCAGTTGCGTCACGTCGCACAAATAGCCGGATCCGGACCCCAACAGGCGATCTTTCGTCTGGGGATCGCTTCCACCACGTCCGAGCTTCCCCTCATCCCCCGTCCGGGCTCGACGGGCCATGCTCGGACCCATACTCTGCCTGCTCAGGCATCCGTCTCAAAACCACCCCCATTGCCCACGCACCCCCAGCACCGGCCCCGCTATTTCGCTGGTGTCCAGACCGTTGGTTTGCACCGACGACACGATGCGATAGCCCGCGTAGGCCGCAAGACGCATCCACCGGCTGACCTTCAGCTGAGCTCCTACTTGCGGTTCAGCCACGAACAGCCCCTCGGCGTAACCGTCACGTCGCCTCCGTTCGGCCTCGAGCCATGGCGCAATCACGAGCCCGCCAGCGCCAATCATGCCCCCGACCGAGACGCTCACCGGCGCCTCGGCCATGAAGAGGTATCGCGCGACGAAGCCTGCGTAGCCGAAACTGAGACGATCCCCGGCATCATGGGGTTGCGGGCCCAATCCCCGAGCCTCGATTTCGGCGGCTACCCCACAACCAGCACCACCAAAAACCCAACGCCGATCGACGATCAACGCGCCTTCGATGCAGATAGCGGGAAGGTGATGTTCGACGAAGCGTGTATAGCTGACACCCATCGCACCGTAACCTCGCAGATGCAGTCGGTCAGACGCTGATGCCTCTGAAGACGTATCGTCGGGGCCGAAAGACGCATCCTGCGCAGCCACCGATGGTTCCCCTGGTTCATGCGGCGCGGCGGTTCCGACGGACGCCTCCGCCACCGGGCGTTCCGCGTCGGACGCTACTGGTCCCTCCAAGGGACTGGGCGCTTCCAAACGCACCGGCACTTCAGACGGCCTGGACGCGGCCTGGGAACGCGTCTCACCCTCGGTGATGGTCTCGACGGGTGCGGCTAGGGCCTGGCTCGAGGCAAACACCAAAACCGTGCCGAGCAGGAGTGCGTTCGAAACGCAGCTCCGCCGGGAAACCGTGCTGGAGAGAAAATGTCGCACGCGTGCTCCTTTCCAAGCCCCCGATCAGTCATCACGCCAAAGCGACGTTGGGAGAGCCCTCGCCGACGAGAGTGCTCCTAGACGCACCGCGGTTCAACGGAAATGGCACCGCGTCGCAAGCCCAGGATGTGGAATGCGCCTGGTTGGTTGCAGCGGGAAGGGTGTGGATGAGATCGACGGGAACAGCTGTGCCTACGGCGTGGCGCGAGGCGGGCAAAACGGCTATAAGGTGCCCGCGTGTCGCCCCTGACCCATGCCGGGAATTCGAGGGACCGGTGCTGGCGCCGATCGTCTTGGCCCAGGGGAACCGGCATCGCAGCACCGCTCAGCGCAGCGGCACCTCATCGACCACGCGAAACAGCCGTTCGCTGCGATTGTCGCTCCAAGTATACAGTGCGATGCGGTCCAAACGAGTCCCCGCCGAGCCAAGATCGACTTGCGACGCCCACTCAAGTCCCGCTCGGCGATCGCTATGCGTCGCCTTGCGTTGTGGTCGCGCCAGCGTGACGTGGGGTTTCGGAGTGCGCGTATCGCGAGGCGCTCCAACCACGTCGGTCAGCGCATCGCGCAACCGAGCCATGGCTGCGGCAGCCGCGTCGTGTCCGACGTCGAGCAGCGCCGAGAGCGCCGAGTAGTGATGTGGTGGTCCCATCGGAACGACGGAACCCAGCGTGACGTCGAAGGCGCTCAGGGGATGCTCGGCGAGCCGCGCGTGGAGCTCGGCGACCGCTCGCTCTGCCAACACGGGTCCACACCTGCCCAGAAAAGCCAGGGTGAGATGCAGATCGGCGTCGGGGAAGCGTCGGAAGTTGGCGGGCAGCGCAGGAAGCGACAGCTCGGGGAGCTCGCTCAGCGGCCAGGCGATAAACCAAGAGGCACCGTTCGGCATCGGAGTCTGGTCATGACACGAATACCGCCCCGTGCCATCGCATACCTTGCGTTCAACGCAGATCTACCGCTACAGGGACCACAGTTCGGCGCCAAAGGACCGCGGCTCGTGAGCGACGAACCAACTACTGACGTAGTCTTTGAGCTCCGGTTCTGGCCTGTCAACCGAGATGAGGGCGTAGCCTCCGTAGTTGGGGCCGCGGAGCGTCAACTGCATGCCACTTTGGTCTGATACCCGCCAATTGGCGCCGGGCAACGTCATGCTCTCGAGTAACGGCAACGACCCATCGAGCGCGATGACTTGCAGCTCTCCCGGGGTACAGCCATCGACGCCTTGGCGCACGTAGTAAGCGCGCTCGCCGAGCACGAACAGGTCGCCGTAGCGTCCGTCGAGCGGACGCGATGCTTCGATGTGAACGCCGTCGTCCTCGACGCGCAAGCGATGCAATATCCCCGCGTGTTCCGACTGCTGACTCGGCTGTACCGTGAACAAACGAGTGCCCTCGTTCGCCATACCTACAGGGTAACCCGGCACATTGAGACTCGTCCAGCTGAGTTCTGTGCTGACATCGACGGGAAAACGGTCCAGCATGAAACGAGCCGGGGTGTTCTGGAACGATTGACCCGGCTTCAGGTCAAGCTCGAGCCGCGTCACCAACACCGAGTCTCCCACCACCTGTGGCTCGGCAAAACGAGCGTCCGGCAGTTCTAGGCGCGCCTGTCCTAGCTTTGTGAAAGCAGGTTTGCCCACTGCACTCACATCGAGCCGGTAAACGTGCTGCACCGTGCGCGTTCCATACACCTCGGGCGGCGGCGGTAGCACGCAATCGCTGCCTGGCGGGCACACGGGGGTGCCAAACGCGACGTTGGCCTCGGATAACGGCACGTAGTCGATATCGAGCGCCTCGCATTCGTCGACGTAGACGCAGCTCTGGCGTTCCGCCGAGACTAGGATCCAGCTGTCGTCGTCGTAGCGTAGGGGCTCGAGCCAACTTCTTTCGCCGCCTTCGGTGAGGGGGCCAAGACTCGGCAATTCCACGTCACCCGTCGTCGTCAGCTCGTTGCGTGGATCGAGCACCACGATACCGCGTTCGTCACAGTCGGCTGCTTGGGCTTGCTCGCACTCGTTGCCGAGCGGATCCACGAGCACCGCTACAAACTCCCCTATAGGTAACAGCCGACGCGCACCGCCGGGCAATTCGACCATCCCTGCTTCAACGCCGTCCAGAGCGCTGACGATGGCCCGTGTACGAAGGTTGTCAGCAGGGAGATCTCGCTCCCTTTGCAGCGTCAGTCGCCCTTGAGGGACCGCTACGACGTCCAGTACGTCGCGGTGCGCGAAGTCCAACCACCCCGCGTTGTCCGCGTCACTCGAAGCCCTGTCCGCCAAGACGGTTGTCACACCGATGCGACTGGCTACCGCGAATGCGCCGTCTAGCTGTACGATGTCAGCACCGTAGCTAAACTCGTCGAACGCTCGGAGCGTGACAGGGTCGGACGTCGGATCCACGACGGCGAGCTGCCGTGAACGCTCGCTACCCTCGTCGTTGGTAAACGTAAAGGCAACACGGCCATTGGCACTGACGAGCTGCGGGGGGTAGAGCGGCTGCCCCTGTTGCGCGCCAGCAGCCGGCCACGCCGTGTGCATCACACGCTCCAGGCCTGTCTCACCCACGACACCGACCGACAGCCGACCCTGGCCTTGCACATCCCCCCAACCTAGCAACGCGCCTGTTGGCAGCGTACCGTCAGCCCCCTTCAGGGGCCAAGCCATCGAAACGCCGGGCGGCAGAGCTTGCACGGTAGGGTTGGCGGGATCGGCGAGCGAGATGAGCGTGCCTGAGCCGCCCATGCTCTCGTCGCTCACGACAACCTGGCCTTCCGCAAAAGACACGCCTTCGCTCGGCGCACCGACGAGACCGGTCACCACTGAGAGTTCGGAGGCCGCGTCTTCACTCACGTCCACCACGTGTAACGCAGAAGCGTCACCATCGGCAGAGTCGGTGAAGTAATACAGGTGGCTGCCGACCACGCCAACCGGGCTCCCATGTCTCGGCGGGGCCTCGGCACGGTGTTCACTCACCACAGCCCGGTCGCCGTCGATACGGGCGACGTGCAACGTGAGCGGACTGCTCTGGTCGTTGTCCCCCGTCACGCTGACGAAGCCGTCCTGGCTGGACCACGCGCGCCGGTTCATCGGCAATTGCAGGCTATCGCCGACAGCAAAACCGTCACTGGTGAACGAAAACCCCTGCACCACGAGCGCTGTGCGGTCCAGGTAGCCACAGCCGGTACCAGGGATTTGGCAACTGTCCTCCTCCAGAGCCGCTGGCGTTCGCGTCACCCACAGCACGCCCTCGCGTTCGAGCAAACTCCAGAAGGCACCATCCAGATCGACGCTACCCACACGTCGTGGAGTGCTAGCGTCGGTCAAATCGTAATGCACCAACCTGAGCTGCAGCTCGAGCTCCTCTGGCGTCGGAATGCGATCACCAGGCGGCGCTGGAGCCTCGTCGATCACGACCGCCAGAGCGCCGTCGTGCACAGCCACGGCGTGGACCTGCCCGTACAGCGGCATGCTCGCCACTTGCACGAGCAGAGCGGGGTCACTAGCATCCAACACCACCAGACCCAAGTGAGGCTCGACGCCCACGAGAAGCTCGCCGCTTCTGTCCCAATATGGCCCTCGTTCAGGTCCGGTGTCGTCCGAAGGTGGTGGGCAAGCAGGCGCCGAATCACCGCGGTCGAAACGCGGAGGTGACTCGTACGTGGGCGGCCGTGGCCCCTCGTCGTCCAGGGGGTTATCAGTTTCCGTACCAGCCGAGCACGCGGTACACAATCCCCACAGTGAAGCGAGCCGGGTCACACGATGAGCGAAGCGGAAGAGCATCATTGAGAATGTCCAGGGTTGCGGCGTTCGTCAGCAACGCCTGAAGCTGCGGGATCGGTGTGGGGTCCGTCCTCTTCGCGTCGCTTCGACAGCGGGAAGAGTTGAAAGTTGATTTGAACCACGCGCTCGGGTTCGTTGTCGAGCTCGGCCAGTTGCAAGAGGTCGCGGCGAAAGTCGCGCAGCCGCTGCTTGAGCTCCAGCATCTTCTCGTGGCTCACGCACAAGGTGAGCGTAGAGATGTCGCGTTCCTCGCGCGATAAGCTGTCGAGCGCAGCCCCTGCTCGCTCCAGCATCACGTGGTGATACTTCTTGATGTGGTGCCCGAGCGGTCCGGGTCCGGTGGTCACCAGTGTGTCCGTCTGTTTGAGGCGTCCGCGTTCGTCGCGCCGTAGCAGGCCAAGCTCGACTAGCGTCGCCACCGCCCGGCGAGCATCGCGCGGGGAGATCGACGGCTCGAGTTGGGCCGCGATCCACTTGGCATCATCGACGAAGTCGGGCCGACTGCACAGCTCTCTAATCGCCGGCAAGTACCACGTCGAATGGTAGTCGGCCTGGGCGCTCTCGAGCTTGCGGATCTCGCGGAATGGGCGAAAGCGCGTCAAGCGTTCGTAGTGTCGGTGCTTCTCTTGGGTGGTCTCGGCTTGGTTGTACGCCACGAGTTCACAGAAGAACGCTGAAGCCGCTTCCGGAAGCCCACAGGCCTGGGCAAAGCGTGCAGCCATATTCGCCGATAGGTTGCGCTTGCCATCCATGACCAGGCGCAAGTAATTCGAGGAGCTTATCCCTGCACGCTTGGAGAACACGCGAAAGGAAAAGCCGTACTCCTGCCCCTTGGCATACGCGTAGTAGTCCTTGAGGTAGCAGCGATAGTCGGAATAACCGTAAACGCTGGGTTTGGTGGGCGGAGGCACTGCCGTCACGCTGGCACCACAGCGGGGTCCAGTCCAGCTGTCTGCACAGGGGCCAGCGCACAAAACGTGTACTTGCAGAACACGTCGACGTTCGAGCAGCCGCCTTCACACGACGCGCTGCGTGCACCTCGCCCTCCCTCTACAGATGCACGTAGTTCCAGGGAGACATGTCGAAGTGGAAGTGATCGGCGTGTCCTCGGTGACTGGGACCCAGTGCAATACGAAAGATCCCTGCCTCGACGGTGCGCTCCGCCACTTGTCGTAGAAACGCGCTGTGCAGGCGCCCCGACTCGCTCCGCGTGGCGCTCCAATGCTGGCGCACGCTGGCTTTGAACCCCCACCGCAAGTACGGTGGCAGCTCGGCGCGTTGCTCCTTGCTTGCTGGTCCGAATTCGATCGCACTCACGTCGATGGCATTGCCAAACGCGTGCTCACTGATGCGTGCTGAACGATTGCGTGACTTGCGACATGAGAATGCTCCCATGTGGTGCACGCGCGTCGGCTCTCTTCCGTATACTTCCAGCGCGACTTCGTTGACCAACGCTTCGAAGCGCTCCAAGCGTGCCACGAACGCCGGATGAACCTGCACGGGGCCGGCGAGCTTGATCGCCGAACCTGGGTAGCGCACCAGATGCTCCCGTTCGCACTGCATCTTTTCACCGGGCTGCAGCCTGCGCGGAAGGTCGTCGAGCTCGTACGGATCCCCCCGCCACTCATTGTAGGCGCCCCAAGCCGGCGATCCGTCGAAGCCTCTGAAGAAGCGTCGCACGTCGCGCACGGGCTGCGAAACCTCAGTTGCACCCTTTGCACGCGCAACCTCTTGGGTGGACGCTACGGGCAGCGCCGGCTGGATCTGCGTTTCACTCGTCCATTGAACGGGATCGCCGCCAGCACAGCCGATGCCAAGCAGCAGGGCGCCGGCAACCGCTAGCGCCACGGCACGGGAAAAAAACAGCTCGGAGTCGATAGTGACCATGGGTGTAAGGAGCGGGTCACACCGGCGCAACCCTACGGCGCCCATCTTCGTGTCCTCAACGAGCCTCTACGGCCGATGCTCGCGCAGGCCAAAGGCATGAGGGTGGGTTGAGTGACGTGCTCAAAGGGAACGGGTTGGAGGCCTCCCTACGTCAGCACTGGACATGCCGCGCTGTAGGGTCCACTGTCGCGCGCGCATGCTCTCGCTCTGCGCTGCTCCACGCTGGGTCCGCCTCGTCCCGGCGTTGCTCCTCGTGTTGCCGGCGGGCTGTGTATCCCGCGACGCCGCGCCGACGAACGGTGAGTCCGACGCGGACGGCTGCGGCGAAAGGATGCCTTGTGATGCGGCAGTCTCACCGCCTGCTACGGCGTCCCAAACCCCAAGCCTCGACCATCAGGACGGTCTCGATGCTTCGCAGCCTGCTAAGCCGTCCCTGCTCGACGCAGCTTCCCGGCCCCCACCACACCTGGGGACCGCGTCCGGCTCCGACAGCACGTCCGGCTCAAACACGACGGCGACGGATTCGACAGCTGTGAGCATGGATGCGGCGACGGCCGTCGACACCTCAACCCACACTGCCGCCCTGGACGCGACAGTGACCGATACGGGTGCCGATACAACGGACGACCCTGAGCAGACCCAAGCTTTACCTAGTGAGGAGACGAGCGGTTCTGCCGCTTCCAGCTCGAACAGCGCGCCCGACACTCCCGACGCCAGCGCTGGCTCTGATGCCGGGGCCGACACCGCGACGCCTAGCGGAGGCGAGGACATGACCTCGGCTCAACCGCCCCCTGAAGACGCGGGGCAGTCAGCCGCGGACGCCGCGACGGAAGAATCCTCGACGCGACCAACGGCAAGCTGCTCGGATGAGGTACACAACGGCAACGAGAGCGATACGGACTGCGGGGGAAGCTGCCCGGCCTGTGACAGGGGTGCTTCCTGCTTCGTCGCTGCAGACTGCTCACCCGCCACGGCCCAAGCCTGCGTGAACGCCACTTGCGTATCGGGCCCCGTCGCAAACTTTTCCCTATCGGTGGTTCGGGGGAAGATCCCGCTCGACGTCGAGCTCACTTCGAGCGCACGGCCTGGAGACGCTCCGCTGGCTACGATCGAGTACGACTTCGGTTATGGTGAAGGGTTTACGCCAGCCCTCCACCACCGCTACGAAACCGCTGGCAGTTTCGTCATCGTTCAGCAGGTAACCGACGGCAATGGTCTCGTCTCGCGCACGTCTCACACCGTAGTAGCAGAGGTAAACGCGCCGACTTCCGTGCACCTAAACCCTCTCGACCGGCAGCCGGAGGACGGTTTGACGTTAGGGCCCGATGGTTTGACCGTCGATATAACGACCGGCGATCCGGCGGGCATCCGCTCCGAGCTAGCCATCCAGCCCGGCTCCGGCTTTTTTTACTTCGAAGGTGAACGCTTGGGGGAACCTCTGTTCCAGTTCTATTTTGGCCTGGTCACCGCCGGCTTCGAGCTGGGTGAGGCACCTGGGGAAGACGGGCAGAGCATCGGGGTCGACATCGGGGGCAGTGTCGAATTCGGCGCCAGTACGATTGGTGAATTCTCCAACGAAACCCGCCACTACGGTTTCGCTATCGACTACCGGCAGATGATTCCCACCGTCCACGTGATCTCGAGCGAGAGTCACGTCCTGACGGCAGTCATGGACGCAGTTGACGCTCCGCTCTACATCTACTTGGGAGGCAGGCGTGTGCGCGTGGGACCGCAAGCCCGAGTCAACACGGGTAACGACACGACCAACTCCCCCTTTCACTACGACGCGCAGCGCGTGTTGGCAAACGCGGGCATCGATAGCACCGACCTCGTCATGGGCTTCGGCCAGTCTCACGCCGCAGCGCCAAACACCGCTCCCAAACTCACGCTGGCAGCACCGCCTAGCGCCGTCGTTGGTTCGCAAGTCTCGCTCCAAGCCACCGCTTGGGACGTTGAAGACGGCGAAGTCAGCGACAGCGTCTCCTGGTCGGACTTGGCCACCACCTATGGCGAAAGGGTCCGCGGTTCGGGTAAGCAGTGGACCTTCGTCCCTCGCGTACCTGGCCTACACCCGATCGAAGCCACGGTGAGAGATAGCGATGGACGCGAAGCCGTTACCGTGGTCGACGTGCGGGTCGAAGGGTCGCTGCCGCGGTTCGACACTGTGAAGCTCGTTGCCGACGAACGCAGCGGCGCCGGCGTCCAGATATCGGACGATGGACTTGCCGCGCGTTTCACGGCTTTTGGTAAGTACGGCGTACGCGCCAATCAAGGTCTCTTGAACGGATTCGAGTACTTCGAAATGCGTCGTCTCGGCGACATCGAAAATCAAGGCGGAGGAGTGGTGACGGTCGACGGAGATTTGAACCCGTATCGAGCCGCTAACGTGCCGCCATCCTGTTCGATCAACCATTCAGCCAGTATCTGGCGAAGCCTGGTGTCGGTCGCGGATTACGACACCCACGCCACCGACCACTACGGAGTGGTCGTAGATTACCGCGACCGGCATCCGATTGTCTTCTTCATCACCGAGAACAGCTCCGGGGAGCCGGTGCTCGCCCATGCCATGGTGCTCGACGATGTAACGGTGCCGGTTTACCCCATGGTGTACGGCAACCCCACCCCAGCGCCTGGTTCGTCGTTTGACGTCGAGATCAATTTCGGGGGTCAGCCGTTCTACTATGATCCGGTACTAGTTCTGAACGATGCGGGCTATGACAGCACTGGCCTCAGGTTAGGTTGGGGCAGTGCTGCCCGCGAGTGAATGCCGCGCCAGTGAAACGACGGCGTCCAACGCCGCAGGATTACGCAAGGTACCGGGAGCCGCTACGGCATTCGGCGATGCCCCCATCAGGAGCCGTTTCACCGGCACCTCGAGCTTCTTGCCACTCAACGTATAGGGAATGTCCGGCACGCTCAGAATGTGATCGGGGACGTGCCGGGGAGAGAGCTCCCGGCGCAGGATCATTTCGATGTGGGTTCGCAGGGCCGGGCTCCACACGGCTTCCGGCGTAAGCACGACGAACAGCCACAGCAATCCGTCGCCACCGGGAGTGGATGTGTCCACGACCAGGCTGTCTGCGATTTCCGGTATTCCGCCCAGCGCGCTGTAGAACTCACTCGTTCCCATCCTGATACCGCCACGGTTCAAGGTGGCGTCGCTGCGACCCAGCACCACGTACGACTGATCCGCATGCTGGATGATCCAATCGCCGTGTCGCCACACGCCGGGATAGTGCTCGAAGTAGCTCTCTTTCAAGCGTCGCCCATCATGGTCTCCCCAAAGCATGACCGGCATCGAGGGCATGGGAAGGGTTAGCACCAGCTCGCCCGTTTCGTCCAAGACTGGCTCCCCGCGCTCGTTGAATGCCTTGACATCCGCTCCCAGCGCAGCACACGACAGTTCCCCCGCCCTGACCGGGAGCCACGGCGCCCCAAGCAGGAAAGCCGTACACACGTCGGTCCCCCCGCAAACCGAGTGCAAAGCGACACCGGGCTTTACGCAGGCGTTCACGTATTCGAAGCCCTCAGCGGGCAGTGGCGCGCCCGTGGAGCCGATCACCTCGAGCCGCGCGAGCTGAAATTGCTGGGCGGGCACCAACCCCTTGTCCCGGCAGTTCATCAAGTAAGGTGCGCTCACACCGAACAGGGAAACGCCCTCTTCGTCGGCCATCCGCCACAGCGCACTCAGATCCGGGAAGCCAGGGCTGCCATCGTACAGCACGACGCGAGCGCCCAGCAGGAGTCCACTAACCAAGTAGTTCCACATCATCCATCCCGTGGTCGTATACCAGAAGAAGGTACTGTCGGACCCCAAGTCCGAGTGCAACCCCAGCACCTTGAAGTGCTCGAGCAGGATGCCACCATGACTATGGACGATGGCTTTCGGCTTACCCGTCGTGCCCGACGAGTAAAGGATCCAAAGCGGGTGCTCGAACGGAACCGCTTCTATCGCCAAAGACTCCGCGCTAGGTTCACTTGTCAGGTGCGGCTCGTTCGGAAACCCCTCGCCCGCGCGCGCTGCGACGAGAGAAACAGTCACGCTTGGCAGCTGGGTGATGAGCTGTTGGATGGTGCCACTTTTATCGTGAACCTTCCCCCCATAGCTGTAGCGCTCGACGGCCAGCAACGCTTGGGGAGCTATTTGCCCGAACCGGTCAAGCACGCTCGTCAGCCCGAACTCAGGTGGGCAACTCGACCAGACGGCGCCCAGCGCAACGGTGGCCAAAAATCCAACCACCGCCTCTGGACAATTGGGCAGGAAGCCAACGACGCGATCACCTCGCCCAATCCCCTGCGCCTTCAGCACTGACGCCAGTTGCTGTACCCTGGCTTTGAGTTGCGCGTAGGAAACGGTCTCGCGCCGCCCGTCCTCAGCGCGATACACGAGCGCGGTATCACCGCCATCGTGAGCCAGGGCGTAGCTGGCGTAGTTCAGCTCCGCCCCCTCGAACCAACGTGCTCCCGGCATGGTTGGCGTCGAAAGCGCCCGGGGCGCCGCCGCCAGCTCGGAAATCCCAAAGAATTCGCCCACGCAACGCCAGAACGCCTCGGGTTGCTCCACGCTCCAGGCGTGCAGGTGCGAGTACGCCGCCCCGTCGACAGCCCCTGACGGTGCCTGATAGGCGCCACTGTCTCGGGCGAAGCTAGCGAAATGGGTCAGGCGACACTCCGCACGCGAGCGGACCGAAGGTTCGAATAACACCTGTCCTCGGGGCCTTTCCGGTCGCTGTTCTCTCTGCACCCCCTCGTTGCTGGCCATTGAGCTTGTCCTCCTGCGCTGTTTACGGTGGCGGCATTGGGAGGCTAGCAGCCTACCGAGTTCGGCGGTAGCTTCCGCGTCAGCCGTTGCAGCTTGTCCGACGCGAGCTATTGTCTCACCATTATCGGGGCTACGGTCGGGGCCGCGCAAGCAGCTACGGGGCTACGGCGCGCAGGATCGGCGGTTTCCGCGCCCCCCGCTTTTTGGCTCTCCGACCGGGGCGCCCTGGGCGCCGGCAGCCTTCTGCCCGAGCATCTCCGGGGCGGTATCTGTGCAGAGCGAGCACTCCATGGTATCGAGCCCGAATGACACGTTCGTGGACCCACCCCCCGACGAGACCGCTCCGTAAGCACGGACTCTGGTTTACGCTTTCGCTGGCCTGCCTCGCAGCCCCAGTTGCCGCCCAATCTCCGGTATCGAGCGCCGCACCGGGCATGAGCCATTCCGGCACGCCCGCGCCGTCCCACGCAACGGCGTCGCCGACGGTGCCGCCTCCGGTGTCGGCCCCACCCGCCGCCAAGCGGGGGTCGAGCGGCTCAGCCGCGCCGGCGCCGGCCCCAGCCATGCAGGCCGCAAACCCAGCGGACACACCGGAGAACGATGAGGCGGTATCGTTACGCTTGCCCATCGAGCGCCACCGCCTCGCCAATGGCCTGCGCGTCGTGTTCAATCAAGACTCGAGTTCACCTACGGCCGCAGTCTGCATCACGTACGACGTGGGCTCACGCAACGAGCAGCCCGGGCGCAGCGGTTTCGCTCACCTGTTCGAACACATGATGTTCCAAGGAAGCCGCAACCTGCCCAAAGGCGGGCATTTTACTTTGGTAGCTAACCGGGGCGGCAGCCTCAACGGTACGACCTCTTCCGACCGCACCAACTACTTCCAAATCGTTCCGTCCAACGCGTTGCCCACCATCTTGTGGATGGAGGCCGACCGGATGAAAACGCTGGCCATCACCCAGGAAAACTTCGAGAACCAACGGCGCGTCGTGCAAGAAGAGTACCGCATGCGCGTGTCCAACGCTGCTTATGCCGAAGGTCTGATGGCGCTTGGGCGCTTGGCTTACGGCGACTATTGGCCGTACGCCCACGACACCATTGGCTCGATGGTAGATCTCGACAACGCTCAACTCAGTTGGCTCAGAGATTTTCACAGCACGTACTACGCGCCAAACAATGCGGTGCTTGCGGTGGCGGGAGACTTCGACCCGCAACAAACGTTGGCCTGGATCAACGAGTACTTTGGAGATGCCAAACCCAGTGAAGTGCCCGCCTATTCACCAGGCCCCATCTCACCGCAGACCGAAGCACGGCGCATAGAGGTCGAAGACACGAATGCGCGGACACCTGGCTTGCTTCAAGGCTGGGTGATCCCACCGCACCGCCAGCCCGAACACTATGCGCTCGAGGTCGCCACGTTGATTCTGGCTTATGGTGACAGTTCGGTGTTGCACCAGCGGCTGGTACGGCAAGAGAGCTTGCTGCGCAGCGTCGCTGCCTGGACCTACGATCGACGTGGGCCCGATTTGTTGGTCCTCCGCTCCTTGCTGACGGAGCGCGCGGATCCGCAGCGTGTAGAGGCGCTCATTCGTGAGGAGGTTGACCGCTTGGCTACTACTGGTCCTAGCAGCGAGGAGTTATCCCGTGCCATCCAGCAGGTGAGATCCATGTTCTTGTTCGGATTGGAGAGCAACCTCCCTCGCTCCACTCAACTCTCGGCGTACGAGCTGTTTTGGGGGGATGCCAACGGGTTGAACGAAGAGGTTGACAGGTACGCGGCAGTGACGGCCGAGCGCGTCCGCGACGCTGTCGCCACCTACCTGACACCGCGATCCAGCTCAACGGTGTTCGTCAAACCCAAAGCGTCCGAGCCGCCGGCGCAGCCCGCCGCCTCAGCAAAGGAAGTCCGCAAGCCATGAGTACCATCGAAACAGTAGCCGCCATACCCGCCTCGCTCAGCATCGGTCGCTCCCGCGTGCGCTCCGCCTGGCTTGTGGCTTTTGGACTTTTTGCTTGCACGCCGAGCTCGCACTCCACCCAGGCCGTGAACCCTGAATCACCAGGTGCCGCGGGCACCGCGTCCGGCGCCGGAGCAAGCCTCGGCGAGGATGCTCTGTACGAAACAGCTCCGCCCGACCAGCGCGAACCTCCCCCACCTGCCGGCCCAGCGCCGGACTGGCGCTTCCCCGACATCGCTGAGACGACGTTGCCCAATGGGTTGGAGCTGAAACTGGTGTCGCGCTCGACGTTACCGCTGGTCGACCTTCGGCTATTGATCGGCTCTGGACAAGCCAGTGATGGCAAGCAGCCAGGGACCGCGGTTTTGGCGGGCGAAATGCTCAAAGTTGGAGGTACCGGAAAGTGGTCGAGCCGTGAGCTGCTCGAACGAGTGGAGAGCTTGGGTTCTAGTCTCGAAGTCATCACGGATCGCGACACGACCAGCATCTCGCTGTCCGTCACGAGCAACCAATTCGAAGAGGCCATGGAACTGTTGGCGAGCATCGTGCTGCAGCCGCGTTTCGATGTTGCAGAGTTCAACAAGCTGAAGCGGCGGGAGATGGATCGCGTCGAAAGCGCGGGCCGCAGCGACGCAGGGTGGGCAGCAAACATGGTGCTGTTCGAGGAGCTCTATGCGGCCAAGGAGCATCATCCTTACTCGGACTTCGATGCCACGTCCGCCGAGATAGAGAAGCGGTCCTTGTGGGAAGCGAAGCGTTGGTACCAGCAACACTTCGTGCCGAAGAATGCGGCGCTCGTAGTGGCTGGCGACATCGATCAGGCCACTCTGGCCAAGGCTGCCACCACGCACTTGGCCAAATGGCGTGGTGCTGCCCCTCCGAAGTTGGATTTTCCTCAGCTCACGCCTCGGGAAGGGCTGCAGGTGTACCTCGTGGACCGCCCCAAGAGCCCACAAGCCGAGGTGGTCTTGGCCACATTGGGTCCCGAACGCAACGCAGACGCATACGCAGCCTTGAAGGTTGCCAATCAAGTGCTCGGCGGTGGAGTGTCGGGGCGGCTGTTTCTCGATGTCCGGGAGAAGCGATCTCTTGCCTACTCCACCTACTCCAGCGTCGAGGAGGTCGCGAGTGGGCCGATGCCCCTTCTCCTGCGCGCAGGCACCCAGACCGCAAAAGCGGGGCTGACGCTTCAGGCGCTGTTGGAGCATTCACGCATGCTCGCGGAGCAGCCTGTCGAGCCTCAAGAGGTAGAGACGGCCACGCTGTACCTGTCCGACGTTTTCCTCTTGCGCACAGAGACCGTCGGAGCGCTCGCGTACATGACCGGAGCCCTTTGGTTGCACGGGCTGCCCAACAACTACTACGACACCTACCGCGAGCGCGTCCGTACCACGGACGCGTCAACCGTCTTGTCGGTAGCTCGTCGCCACTTCGGCGGTGCCAACGCCTTGGCCGTGGTCGCGGGGGACGCGGAACGCCTGTCGGGACCGCTCAGCCATTTCGGGGAAGTCGTCATCGTAGACCCTGACAAGGGCTTCGCCCGACGTTCGGTCGTGCCCCACAATCCTGACGCCCCCATCGAATTGCCGCGCCTGGACGGCACCTGAAAGCGGTGCGGAGATGAGGCGCCCCCGGCGGCCGCATCTCCGCCCTTTGCTCAATCCGGGAAGTGCTTCCTGATGGCGTCCACCACCTGGCCGTAGTTGGCGTCCAAATTGATGGGAGGGTTTGCGCGGTGGCTCACCACCTCGTCCAAGTCGTGTTCGTGGTAGCGCCGCTTGAACTCCGTAAACTTGAGTCCGTTTGCGGTCGAGATGCATACCACGCGCTCAGTTGACTTGATCTGACCGCTGTGAACCAGCTTTTTCATGACGGCCAACGCCACGGCGGTGTGGGGGCAGGTATACATGCCGGTTGCATCGGCCTCCGCGGCCGCGTCCGACAACTCCTGCTCCGTGGCCTGCTCGACGACACCGTCCATCGCCTGTAGCGCCCGAATAGCCCGGGGAGCGCTGACGGGGTTTCCGATCTGTATGGCGCTCGCCTGGGTGGGTTTGGCTTTGACGGGGGCGACTTCGGTCTTGCCGGCTTTCCAGGCGAGGTAAAGCGGGTTGGCGTTTGCCGCCTGCGCCACCACCAAACGAGGCAGTCGATTGATGACCCCCAGGTCTCGCATCAACTGAAAGCCAGCATAGAGGGCCGAAGCGTTGCCCAAGTTGCCGCTGGGAATGATCACCCAGTCGGGCACCTGCCAGTCGAACTGCTGGACGATTTCCATGCCGACCGTCTTTTGCCCCTCGAGTCGCAACGGGTTCATCGAGTTGGCGAGATAGATGAGGCCTTCTGCCGCCAGCTGCTGGATGATCTCCATACAGCCGTCGAAATCGGTGTCCAAGCCCAGCACCAACGACCCGTGGGCGATCGGTTGCAACAGCTGTCCTACGGAAATCTTGCCGCGCGGCAGCAGCACGACCACTGGCAAGTTGGCAGCAGCCCCGTAGGCCGCAAGAGAAGCACTAGTATCCCCCGTCGAAGCGCAGGCCAGAGCTTTGACCTTCAGACCATCTCGCATCGCTTGGCGCACGACGCTTACGAGCACCGTCATGCCCAAGTCCTTGAATGAGCCGGTGTGGCTATTGCCGCACAGCTTCACCCACAAGTCGGGAACTCCCAGCTCTCGGCCGTACCGCTCTGCCCAGAACAGGTTGCTCTGGCCTTCGCCCAGGGAGACGATCATATCATCGTCCATCATCGGCATGACCCATTCACGTTTGCCCCACACCCCAGAACCGTAGGGCCAAAGCGTGCCGCCGTAGCGTTCGTCGAATAGTCGCATCCAGGCCGCCGCGCTGCGCGACTTGAGCGCTTCTACGTCGTGCTCCACCATGAGCAAACCATCGCACGTGGGGCAACGATACATGGCCCGCGTGACGGGCCAGGAGCCAGAGCAGCCTGACAAACACTTGAAAACCGCAGAGTAGGACACGCCCGGACTATATCGCTCTGCTGCGGGCAGGCGACGGCAAAGAAGAGCCCAGCCAGAAAAAGCATGCCAGGCACCGGGGGCACGGATTGGCGCGCCGGCCCGTGGTCGAAAACTGGGCCCTCTGGCGCCCCCTCTGCTTGAGATCAGCTGTGCGAAACGAGCTGAGCCGATGCGCGCTAGGGATGAAGCTGGTCGCCGTGGGGGCAACGATCTGGCTGGGCCCCGCAGGGTGCAGTGAGCCTCCGCGCCAAGACGTGCTCCAGGAGTTCCCGCCCCCGCGGCTGGCCAACGAGATCCCCACTCAGCATGGGGTGTCGCGACGCATGGCAGTCTCAGGCAGTGTGTTGAGCATGTGTTGCACAGGGGACGGCGAGGAGGCGTTTCGAAGCGAAGCTGGCGACGGACACTTCACAATCACGCACGACACGCACGTCGACGTGCAGGGTGAGTTTCAGGCGGACTTGGCGATCGCAACCCTTCAATCCTCGCTGATTGAAGAGATGAAGGAGCGGTCACCAGGAGCAACGGCCTTCACTTGGCGTATCCTCGACATCCGGAAAGCGACCACTTCGATTCCGCAACGTCAGCCGTCGTCGCAAGGCGAGCGGACAGTCTTGACGGCGTTGACTGAAGTAGAATTCAACGCCGTCCGCACGCGTCACCTTCAAACGCTGGTCCTCATTCGAGACGTCACTTCAGGCGACGGAGCGCAATTGTCCTGGGAACGGCCTCTCGCGTTGGATGCATCGACCCATGCCCTTCACTCCCTCGCCTCTCGTCCGCGAAGGACGGAGCTGCGCCTCGACGTCACCTTGGTTACGCCATCGTCGCAGGCTCAGGAGGTGGGTC
>CAZNZA010000034.1:16516-21244 GCA_964577325.1 uncultured Polyangiaceae bacterium | reverse complement strand
CTGCGCCTCGACGTCACCTTGGTTACGCCATCGTCGCAGGCTCAGGAGGTGGGTCAAAAGCGGGCGAAGACCGACGTCGGCCGGTAAAAGCAGCGCCTCGCTAGACCACAACTTGGTCTTTTCGGCAGAGCGCGACAGAATGGCTGCTTCGTGCACGACTATAGCCCCCTCTCCCCTCTCGAATTGAGGGCGATTGAGGACAGCCTCAACGCCGGGAAACTCGACCTCGCCCAACAGCAATTGGCCCGCTTGGCGGCTCACGCTGATTTGGAGCCCGGTAGTGCGTACCTCGCCACACGCTTACTGTTCTTGCGAGGCCAGCTGGACGCCGCAAGCGTCGTGGAGCGGATGCGTGAGCTGGTCGGTGCGCACCCTACGTTCGTCGAGGCGCGCAGCTTCATGACAGATTGCCAGATGATTCTGCGTCACAGCGGGGCTGCTCCGGCGGCGGGGAGCACGCCGCGTCCACGTTCGCTTTTCCCCTCTGCCCCTCCAGAGTCAAGTTCACCCGCTGCAGTTCCACCGCCGAAGCCGACAAGAACCAGAGCGGCGAGCGAGCAACCTCCGGCCTGGTCGCTCGAAGAACTCGAGCAGACGGAGTTGCTGGACAGCGACCGTCCCACCGTAGAACCCGTAGTACCCACGGAACTTCACCAGGACCAGAGGAGCCTAGCGCCAACTCAGTACCCAGGCGACGCGGCCACGGCGGCACTGCGTTCACCGGTCACCTTTGAAGATGGCAGTTCACGGGAGATCCGGGTCGATACCCGTCAGAGCTTCATCCCCGGCTCCAGCTCGTTGCCACCACCCAACCTGTACAACCCGAGCGTGCCACGTCCTGTGGGGCGCTACTCGCATAGCGGAAGACCGGAGCGGCCCGCTGGCTCGCCACACCATGAGGAGCCACGTTCAGATGAGGTTAAACCGACCGACCTGAGCGCCGAGCGCAGCGGGCGCTATCGCATGTCTCACGTCAGTTCGGAGGTGATCCCGATCCCCCTCATTGCAGCCAAAGCGCTTCCGGGGACGAAAGGGACGGCGTTGGCCGGGCGCGTCTCGCCGTCGCGGGCACCCATGCCCGCGACGCAATCCGGACCTGGTGCCTCCGACGAAGATCGTCCGACGCCGTTTCGGGTACCTCGGCCAGCGTTCGATGAAGCGAGCCCTGCGCATGAAGGCGCGCTCGCCCATCAATGGCTGGACCCGGAGCGCACCTTCATTCACGATGAAAAACCAGCGCGCGCGCGCTTGGAACAACGTGCGTTGGAACTGCTCGAGCCATATCCGGAGACCTTCGCAGAGTTCGAACAACGCGCCGCGGAACTCTCGGCGCTGCTTTCGACGGCTCCCGTAGTTCACTGCTTTGCGCCCTTCGACCGCTCCTTGTGTTCATTGGCGCGACTCGAGCTGAGTCTGCGGACGCTGTACGGAAGCGTCGAAACTCTACCGGCGCGTTCGATCCGGCCGCTTCTGGCGTTGTACTTGGGCGACGTCATCCGAACGTCTCACCGCGGAACCTGGCGAGGTACGCCTGATCAACCATCAACATGGGCCGTGGAAGCTGGGGCTCACCTTTGGCAACCCCTTCGCTGCGGCGGCGACTTGTTCAAAGGCCCACCTGGACAGTCACTTCTGAACTCGCTCGGTAATGGACTAGCGCGTCGCGGCACCGTCGCCTGGATGAATGGTACTCCGACACAAACACCGCTGCCCAAGCCGTGGTTGGATCCATTGACGCCACAAAAGCAGACCGAGTTAGGCCAATGGGTGCGGTCGAGTCCTTGGGCTGCCTGCTGCAAAACGCTGTTCAGTCACGACCTAGACGGCAGCGTGCAGAGCCTGAAAGCTCTCGACCAGCTGCTAGACGTGTTGTTCGATGCCAGCGCCGCCCCTCGTTCCTTCGATCCTTGGCTAACACGTGCGGCCACTTTGGCTGGAGCCTACGTGGGAGTCGTCCTAGGTGTACAGCGTACAGCGGCCTGGGTCGAACGCGAGAGCACGACGGGCGAACGCTACTTGGCCATCGAGTTGCCAGGCGGACTGTTGGCCACGCCCGTCGCCAACATCATCACGCGAGCCACGTCACGCAAGCGATCACAACTCACCGACTACGTGCGGGCGCTGTTGCGGCGCGCCCATTGATGCACGTCAGAATGTCAACTGCAACTGGGTGCGCAGTAGCCAATCCGACGCTTCGTCGTCACCTTCGCGGCTCGTCAGCATCCCCGCGTCGGCCTGCACCTTGAATCGATGCTGCCACGGGTAGTAGCCAAACCCGGCTGTGATCTCCTGTTGTTGGGTAGGCCCCTCTGGATCAACGAGCGCAAAGCGCAACGCGGGTTGTATCACTTTACCCAACACGTACCCGAGCTGGGCGTGAAACCCAGTTGCCTTACCCGCCTCGTCGCCGGCGGGCACATGATGGTACACCGCACCGGAGACGGACAAGCCGTGTGCTTTGAGCAGCACGTCGCCCTGGGGAGTCCAACTCCACTGGCTGGAGTCCTCAGCGCCGCGCGCTTCGACGCTTGCCGCGACGGCAAGACGCAGTGGACCGCCCTCGAAGTCCGCTTCACTGTAACCCTTCATCGCTCCATGATTGTAACCCGCTCTAGCGACGATCGACGGCCTCCAGTCCCCAGGCACATTGCTGAACTTACCGCTGGTGATGCTAACGTCCGTCGTTGGCTCCCCCTCGGCGTCGACCAAGACTTCGCCCTCTCCAGTGAACCGGGGCGCGTCCGACGTCCCGTTGAACAGGCCTAGCGCCCATTCGAAGGTGGGGGATTTTTCATAGTTGTTGTGCAGCATCACCCCGATGTCTCGTCCCGTACCGAAAGCTCGATCCGTGATGGCTCTGTCGACGAGTTCGAGGCGACCGCTGGAGTTTATGTGTTGGCGGCTGAACGGTTTTTTGTATTGGCCTGCTCTGACGTGCAGCACGCTCGGGATGAAGCGGTAGTCGACGAAGTAATCTTTCAGGGCCACCGATCCTTTCCCGAAGTCCGCTTCAAACTTGTATGCCAGGGCTTCGGAATAGGCGTGTCCGCCAAGGCCGAACCGAGCCCGGGTCATCTCGAACCACGCGCTGCCGTCGCCATCACTTGGTACGCCCACGATGAAGCGGGTTTGGACGCGACCGCCGACCACCAAAGCGTAGTCACCATCAGCGCTTCTTACCGAAAATCCATCATCGAAGCGCACGTTGACCGGCGGCTCCACGGCGTCGAAGCGAGCTTCCTCCGTAGGAGCACCGCCGACGACGACGGGGCTCGTGGCAGCTTGTTCACTTGGCGGCTCCGTGGAAACCGACGTCTCCTGCGCTACTTCGGGCTGCGCTACTTCGGGCTGCGCTACTTCGGGCTGCGCCCAGGTACGAACCGCCACGAGTAGCGTCGCCGTGATACACATCATCATCCAAGTTCGGCATTTTGCCATGCGTGCTGTGACCTCCACCTGACCGGCCCCCATGGACCGAGGGCGACCCAATAAACAGCGTGCGTGGCAATCGTGTGGCAGTCGCGTGACAGCTGTTTCGTGATCCATGCAATGTCGTCACTTTTTCGTTTCCGCAACGGCACGAGGCCACCGACGCGGCCCCGTGCCGGCTCTGACGAAACTCCCATTCACCTCCTCTTTTTTCTCAACCAGCGCTGGACCTTTGCACCACAGCAGGCCACAAGCGTCCTCTCTCAACCGCACCCTCTCGTATGCTCATGGCGTTCCACTTGCGTCCCCCCGCTCTACTCTCGGTCTTCGACCTGGGGTCGAACAGCTTTCAGCTTCTGGTCGCGGAACGCCGAGGAGACACCCTGACGGCACTCCACAAGGATACGGCCTTCAACAACATCTCGAGCGACATCGGAAAGGATGGCGCCATCACTGCGCTCGGTTACGAGCGCGCTCTGGAGGCGGTGAGGAAGCTTTTGGGTGGAGCCCCTGCGCAAGCGCGTCGCAGCCGGGTCGTGGCCCTTGCCACCCACGCCATACGCGAGGCCACCAATGGCTCTGACCTGCTGCAGCGCATAGCGGCCGACACCGGGTTGCGCGCCAAGATCATCAGTGGCGAACAGGCTGCCAGTCTTGCGTTCTTGGGGGCAACCGCGGAGTTCCCCACCTTGCAAGGTCAACGCTTCGCGGTGGCTGACATCGGTGGAGGTTCGACCGAAATGGCATGGGGTACTCCCGGAACCGTTCAGCGGGCGTTGAGCATTCGCTTGGGCATAACGGCGCTCGTCGAGCGGCTGGCACAGATGCCCAACACTGCCAACATCGCCTTGGACCACTTGGCAGTCTTCATTCGACGGACCTTGGAGTCGGCCCTCATCACCGCGCGCGAACAACCTCCTGATGTACTCGTGTTCGCCTCTGGCGTTGCGCGGGTGATCGGCAGGTTGGCCGTCAGCTATGGGTTCGCCAGTCCAGGAGAAGCCATCGACACCCGTGCGCTGCGCGAGCTCATTCCCGTGCTTTTAGCGGCTTCGCCCGAGGCTCTGCTCGAGCGCGGAGTGCCCGAGGAAAGGTTAGCCACCGTTGGACCAACAGCCATCGTAGTCGAAGTCGTGCGCGATCTTTTCGAGATGGACCGTTTTCTCATCGCCCAAGGTGGACTCAGAGATGGCGCCGCATTGTCTCCCCAAACCGTCGGGGTACAGCGTTGGCCAAAAGTGCGGTCGTCCGTCTGAGAGTTCGCGGCACCTCAGTACATGAAACGATAGCCGACGCTGC
>CAZNZA010000034.1:7569-16416 GCA_964577325.1 uncultured Polyangiaceae bacterium | reverse complement strand
TCGTCCGTCTGAGAGTTCGCGGCACCTCAGTACATGAAACGATAGCCGACGCTGCGCACCGTTTCTATGGCTCCCCCCATCGGGCCTAGCTTTTCGCGCAAGCGCTTTACGTGCGTGTCTACCGTGCGAGTGACCACGTTGCCGGGCATGTTCCATACCTGGTCGAGAAGCTGACGCCGCGAGAATACTCTGCCCGGTCGCCTTAGAAACAGCGTCAGCAAGCGATACTCGGTATGCGTCAGCAAGATCTCGGCACCTCCGACAAACACCCGGTGGGCTGCCGTATCGACGATGATTGCTCCCTCGCCCAAATGCGCCCCGCGTTCAGCTTCAACAGGCACTGTGCGCCGTAGAATAGCCTTGGCCCTCAAGATCACCTCGCGGATGCTGAAGGGCTTGACGATGTAGTCGTCGGCTCCTTGTTCCAACCCCTCCAGACGCTCGTGTTCCTGGCCTCGGGCAGTTAGCATCAGAATCGGAGTCAACGAAAACTGCGAGTCAGCCCGCACCGCCCGACATACCTCCAAGCCGGAAATGTCCGAGAGCATGAGATCCAGAATCACCAGGTCGGCACCGTTCTCGCGGAGCAACCGTAAGGCCCGAGCACCGCGGTCCGTGACCGTGGCTTGAAACCCCTCGTTGCGAAAATTGAACGCGACCACCGCACTGATATCCGCGTCGTCCTCGACGATAAGCACCTTTTGCATGAGGTGCAGATTCACGCATGGTCGCGTTACAAGCGCGTGACACCTGCGCGACGGTTTTCTTTAGCATGGGTGGTCAAGCGCCGTGATCCGAGGCCACCGGATCGAGTCCGTCACTTCTCCGACGCCGCCGCTGCTTCAGTGTCCGAGAAGGCGACGCAGAAGCGAGTGCCCCCCTCAGCGCCCGCTTCGACACGCACGGTGCCACCCATAGCCTCCACCCAGTGTTTGACAATTGACAATCCCAAGCCGGTCCCCCCCACAGCGCGGCTGCGTCCGGTATCAACCCGGTAAAAGCGTTCGAAAATACGCTCGCGGTGCGCCGCATCGATGCCAGGACCTGTGTCGGTAACAGTAACTTTGACCACACCATTGGCTGCCCGAGCGGCAACCGTGACCGAAGCGCGGGGCGGGCAATACTTGATCGCATTATCAATGATGTTGCTGAAGACATGCTCGATGCCCGTCTGGCTGGCCATCACCGTCAAGTTCGTGGGGATGCGGCACAGAAGTTCTGTTTCTTTAGCGCGCGCCTGTGGGGTCAAGCCATTGATGACACCTTCAATTGCCGGGCGGAGCAGTATTGGTTTCAGCTCTACTTCTAGCCGACCCGATTCGATGAGGGAAAGCGCCAAGAGGTCGTCGACCAAACTGCGCAGGCGGTTGGCGTTGCGTTCGATCATCGACATGAACGCCACCGACGCCTCTGGATCGTCAGCCGCTGCTCCCTGCAACGTCTCGACGGCGGATAGAATTGCGGCCACCGGCGTCCGCAGCTCGTGAGAAGCGTTGGCCACAAACTCCTGTCGTACGGTCTCGAGGTGACGCTGCTCCGTGATGTCCACGAATACGGCCAAAGCGCCTTTGCGGCGCGCTAGCCGTCTCACGTTGGTGAGCAGGATCTTCTGCGAAGGTTCCTTCGCTCGCAGTTCCCGCGACGAGCTTTCTCCGCGTAAAGCAGCCTCCAACATCTCTCGAAAGCCATCGAGTTTCACCACGTCCATGGCTTTCCGGCCCGAAATGCCGGAATTCAAGAACAGCATCTCCAGCACCGCAGCGTTGAACAGGACGATTTCTCCGGCTTCGTCAATCAACAGCACGCCCTCATGCATGCTGCGCAAGACCCGGTCCAAACGATCCCGTTCCCCTTTCAGCTGGTCCAGCGTTGCCGATAGGCTTTCCGCTAGGCCATCAAGCGCCTGGCCCAAGACTGCGAACTCGTCTGTCCCACGCTGTCCACTCCGCGCATTCAAGTCACCATCCCGCATCCGCTGAGCGACCTGAGTGAGGGTCCGTGCTGAGGTCGATGCCAAATGCGCGGCGACGGTGGATACGAACAGAGCGATGAGCAGTGCTACACCGCCGGAGACGGTCAAACCTTGTGTCAGTTCCGAGACCGCTTCGTCGAGCTCGGTAGCGGGCAAAGCCAGGCGCACGACGCCAACTAACTGACCATCGCGCCTCCAGGGGACGGCAACGTAGATCATGCGAGCCTGGACCGTCTCACTCAATCGCCTAGCTACACCGCTCTGCCCCGATAGAGCGGCCCTCACCTCCGAGCGCTCACGGTGGTTCTCCACATCCGACAGCGTGTCAGCCGCAACATCAGAGTCGCCGACCACAACCCCGTCCGCGCGTATCAGAGTCACGCGAGTTCGCCCGACGGCACCCAACCACTGGGCCACCTCGCTCCAAGTCTCACCTGGAGTCAGCTCCGTGGAAACATCTGGTCCCGCGCGCACCAGCAGTTCGCCGACCATCCCGACGCGAAGCTCCAGCTCGGTATGCAAGCGCGCAAGAAGCTCACGCTCCGTGGCGTTCCTTAGATACCAGTAGCCTACCCCTAGCACGCACAGAATGGATACGAGCGTTGCCCAAAATAGCCTCGCCCGAAACCCGAACCGGATCATAGCGACCTCGAATGAGTGGTCGGCGTCATGGCAGACCGTCCCCTGCGCTTAGTGACATGAATCGCATAAAAACTTGGCCCTAGCTCCTCACCCATGGGACTCGGAGCACCTGGCGTTTCGATAACCGAATGCCGGAGCGGATAAATGGGTGCCTATGCCTGACCTACTTCAAACCTGCTGTATCTGTAACAAGGCCTTCCACGTCCAGTTCTCCTATCAGATGGAGGAGCACCGACAATCCTCTTCTGACGGGGATCGAACGGTCTTTCGCTTTTTCTGTTCCCAGGACTGCATCAAGAACAGTCACCGCGCCCCGAGCGGCGTGCCCTGCGATGCCTGCGGATGTGACTTTCAGGTGACACACGCCGCCCAGGTCTTGTTCATTACTGGTAAACGCCGATATGCATGCGCCGAGTCATGCCGCAAGCAGTTGGTAGCCGAGGCCAAGGGTGTGCGCCTAGGCCAGATCGTCAATGGCGGCGAAGAACGCGCTTCTGGCCAACAGCCAACCGCAACTGCCGCATCATCGAATGCGTCGAACAACCCGAGACCTCAAGTCCTTGCCGTGTTCAATCACAAAGGCGGGACCGGCAAGACTACCACCGCAGTGACCGTAGCCGCCGGATTAGCAAAGGCAGGCAAGCGTACACTGCTCGTGGACACCGATGCCCAAGGCAACGTAGGCGTGTCGTTAGGGCTGAAGGCGAAACGTTCTCTGTACCATGTACTGGTCATGGGACTGAAGCTCGAAGACGCGCTGATCACCGCGCGGGATGGACTCGACGTTCTGCCAGCCAATGAAACGCTCGCCGCGGCGGAATTGTACCTCGCCGGGCGGCAAAATCGCGACCGTGTCCTTCGTACGCGCCTAGCATCTGCACGTGAACAGTACGACTACGTCATCGTGGACTGCTCCCCCAGCCTTTCACTGCTGAACCAGAACGCTCTCGTTTTTGCCGATGGCGTTCTTTGCCCGGTAGCTTGCGACTACTTATCGCTAGTGGGTGTTCGACAGGTGGTAAAGACGATCAAGAACGTCAATCACTTACTATCGCATCCAGTCCGCATGTGGGGCGTGCTCCCCACTCTCTACGACACCCGTGCTCGCATTTGCCATGAGGCGCTAGAGACGCTTCAAGAGCACTTCCGCGAGCGGTGTTTTGCTCCCGTCAGGTCTGCGATTCGCGTCAAGGAGGCTCCCTCGCAAGGTGCAACGCTTTTCGAATACGCTCCTGACTCGAACGCAGCCCGCGACTACCAACTCGTCGTCGAGGCGCTGTTGCGGGATGCCGCACCATCTACCCATAGCCAACCCGTACTAGCGGCAACAGCATAAACTGAGGAGGAGCCGTGACCGAAAGAGGAGATTTGAGACAAGCTACCGCCAGAGTCCTCGACCGAGATGAAGTCGAAGGAGTACTCTCTGGAACTTTTTACGATCGAGCTCCGGCAACTCAGCCGCCGTTGAGCAAGACGCTCAGCAAAGAAAGCAAACCGTCTCACTACAAGGTGATCTGCATCTCCATGTACACCGACGACCTACAGCGCCTCGACGGCATGGTAGAGACCCTGAAGACGCGCGGTCTTACCAAAGCCAATCGCAGTGCGTTGATTCGCTACGCTCTCGCTGAAGTCGACCTGGACCGCGTGCCCAAGGGCTTGTAGAGCACACCACGGGTAGCGTGGGTGCTTCGCGTGTCCATGAACGCCAAGGGATTCGGAGAGGGGGCCTCGAGTGCGCGAAAGCATAGGCGATTGCCAAAACAGACTTGGCATTTCTCGCGAAGCCGCCTCCATTTTTTATCAAAGCGATGTCATCGACCTGCATGTGGACTCGTACATCTGGACGCGCCTGGTGGGCTATGACATCGGGCGTGTGCACACTCCGGGACTGCTGGCAGGGAGGTTCTTCCGTCAGGTAGATCTGCCGCGCCTCGCTCGGGTGGGAGTGGGTGCCGCGACGTGGGTAGTAACCACGAACCCTCTACGTCATGCGCGTGCTCGGCGAGACACCCTACGGCTGAACGTCGAGCGCTTGGAGCGAACCCTCCACGCCACCGGGCAAGCCCGCGTCGTTACCAGTTTGGCGCAGTATAACCAGGCGCGTCAAGATGGACTCCACGCGGCGTTCCTGGGCGTACAGGGCGGGAATGCTCTCGGGCCACCGTATGCCTTAGACGAACACATCGCGAAGAAACTCTTGCGCGTAACGCTCGTGCACCTGACCTCGTCGCGCATCGGCAAGACCAGTTCACCCCTCGGCATCGGAGATGGCTTGGGCCGCGACGGTCAGAATGTCATCGAGATGCTCAACGCGCATCGGGTATTGGTCGATCTTGCTCACATCGCGCGCCCGGCTTTTCATCAGGCGTTGGATGTGCACAGCCGCGACCTTCCACCAATCGTCACCCACACTGGTTTGTGCGGTGCTCACGCGCACTGGCGAAATTTGGACGACGCACAGGCAAAAGCCATCGCTGATCGTGGTGGCGTGGTGGGCATCATGTACCACACCCCCTACTTGAAGCCCGGCTTGCGCCGCGGTACGGCTGGAGACGTCGCTCGTCACATCTGCCACGCCATCAAGGTGTGTGGAAAGTCAGCCGTCGCATTGGGAAGCGACTGGGACGGCGCCATCGTCACTCCCGGTGACATGGCAACTTGTCTGGAGCTCCCTCGGCTGGTTCAAGCATTGCTGGACGCCAAGCTAGACGCCGACACGATACGCGGCGTTTTGTGCGACAACTTCTTGCGGCTCCTGCGCGAGGTGCGGCCCTAGACCGAAACGCACGGGCAGCTCATGACCTCGGTCGTCGTGCCCGAGCCGGCGGTCTTGACTCAGGCAACGATCTCCGGAAACGCGGCTAGCAGGTTGGGGTCTGCACTCACATCTTCGTCCCACTCGATGCCATCTTCGGCGGGCTCGTCTTCATCCAAGTCTCCTCGCTCCGCACCTTCGGGATTGGCGTCGATGCCCGCAAGCTCCTCTTTGCTCAAGCGAGGCAATCGCCGCTTGCCCTGCGGCCCCTCTTCGACGAAGTCCCGCAGCGCGTCCATGTTGCGGACCGCCTCCAGCTTAGCCAATGCTTTTACTTCGACTTGTCGAATCCGCTCTCGAGTCAGGTTCATGATTGCGCCCACGTCCTCCAAGGTCGTGCCTCCTCGGTCTGCGATGTCGAGAGCGCAGGACTCACCCATCTCCCACACCTCGAGGTCAGGAAAGTTGAGCTTGATGGCACCGGTCTTCGGCGAAACATCAATGTACAAATGATGCTGGCAGGAAACAAAGGGACATGGGCGGGGACCTTCAGCGCACTCGGCACGGCTGCGGGGTTTCCAGTAGTCAGTCTCAGGAAACTGCGCTCGGCCGATCTCGAGCTCACGCTTCGTCATGCGCTTGATGCTGATGGTGCGCGCGCGGATGGGACGCTTGCGCCGAGACCGCTTCTGCTCCCTGGTGATCTCCGCCTCTTCCGATAACAGCGCTGCCGCGCCGTTGGTCAAAAACTTCGCTTGGGTTACCGGTAGGTTTGCGCTCGCCGCAGCGTCCTTTATTGCCATGCCCATCCTCTTTTCCGTTGTAGTGTTTCTGCCCGGCACTGGGTCCGCCTCCCAGTGTTGATTGCATGATGGAACGACGCCGCGCCACGCGGTGTGCGACGCGCCCATCCTCATCTTCGTTACCAGCAGCTCAGCTGGTGTGTTGCACTCAGACGCCCTCGCCAGACATCTGAAAACTAAGTCAAGAAGCCGTTAATCGTTGCAGCTGAACGCGAGTCGTGAGACGCGCCTCCACGGACTCTAGCTGTTGCATGAGTTGTCCGCCCATGTGTTTGGCCTTTTCGATATCGCGACTCAAATCCTGCGCATACCCGCGGCGCCGGCGCTCTTTCACGATACTCGCCAACGTGTCGAATATGTTCCTCATGGACTGCTCCAGCGTGTGCATGTCACTGCGCATGAAGAAGAAGTCCTTCTGAATCTGCTCGATGGTGTAGTTGTCCGCCATCATGGCCTTGATGCGGAGAATTTGGCGCAGCACTCCCACCGGGTAGATGCCTTGCGAGCCGCGGTGCTTGCCCTTACGGCCCACCCGTACGCTGCGGGGCAAGAGACCCAGCTGCACGTACTTGCGCAAGGTCGCCTCGCTCATTTGCACACCCCATTGGGCGAAAAGGTCGAGCAACTCGGCGGAAGTAATTCCGCCAGTGTAAGCCCTCTCCGCTCCCTCCAGTTTCCCTTCTTCCAGCATCTCCGCCTCAACTGGATTCGAATATATTCTATTAAGTAGATGGGGCCCAAAGAGAATATGTGCTGAAATTTGGCGCGTTCGCAAACAAAGGAAGGCTATGCAGCAGCGCGCTCTGCTCTGCCATTTAATGTCCGATCCAACACATAATCCATGGAGCTCTTTTGGCGTCCATGGACATCGTGGGTGATTGGGGCCGCCGAAGGAGAATGCGACGCGGTGATGAGCAGGCCCCGGGGCGAGAGTTGGACGGTGTGCGGTTGAAATTGAGCCCGGCTTTGAACTATCACGGCGTGTGCGTCTAAAGACACGGGACGATGGCTAGAGACTATCGGGATGTGAAGGCAAGCGGCATCCGCCTGCGGGTGACGGACGTCGGCACCGGACCAACGGTGTTGCTGCTGCACACGTTGTTTACGGACCGTACGTGTTGGGGAGGGTTGGTCAGTGCACTTGCGTCGAACTTCCGAGTCGTAGCACCGGATCTACCGGGAGCTGGAGAGAGCGAGAAACCTGCAGCCGGTCGCTTTGCCTATTCCATAGATGCCATTGCACATGTGGTCACGGATCTGTATGCGGGGTTGGGTTTGGGACAAGCCTATGTGGTTGGGCACGGCTTGGGGGGGGCGGTAGCTATACAGCTGGCGAGTCGGTACCCGGAGCTGGTATCGAAACAACTGCTGCTCGATGCCTGGTGCTACCCGAAACGACTCGATCCTACACTTCGGGCAGCGATGATACCAATTGTCGGCAGTGTTCTTTTCAAACAGTTGTTGGGCAAGACGCTGCTGCGCGCGCACTTTCGTGATCGGTTGAGCTCGCGTAGCCAGCCGCTCCCGCCGGCTCGACTCGATCACTACTACGAACAATTCAACACCCCGGCAGCGCGCAACAGCGCGCTGTCCATCCTGCACAACACACGCGATACACGCCACACGCTCGCCGCGTTGAGCCGCATCAACGTCCCGTCGCTGGTGGTCTGGGGCCGCTATGATTCACTGTGCCCGCCTGCAGAAGGCAGACAGATGGCTCGGCAAATCCGTGGCTGTGGTTTCGAATTATTGGAAGCCGGACACCTCGTCCCAGAGCAACAGCCGCAGCAATTGGCAGACTTGATCGTTCGCTTTGGTCAATCCAAGCGCGCCTGAACGGACGTCAAATCACGCACTCACAAGTCATCAGCTCATCAAACCGCCAGGCACTGTGGCTTGTCGTAAGTGCACTGCAGGCAAGCGCACTGCAGGTAAGCGCACTGCGGTGGGCCCTACTTGGCTTCTTGTGTCGACGGGAAGCGGGCCGTCGGTGGCTTACGATCCCGACGTCCTTCGCTTGGGGTTGCTGACCGCTTTTGACCCCCCGGATTGGAAAAAGCTGACTGTCCCGGTGTCTTCGAGGCGCCGACTGCCGTTCTGTTCGCTCCCCCCGGGTTCGGTGACGCCGGCGTTTCCTCGAGCACTTGCTCGAAGCCGGGCGCTTCATCAAGTGCCGTAGGTTCCGCGGTCTCATTGTTCAGAGGAGGCTCGGGAGCTTCCACAGGCGGCGCCGCAGCTCCTGAAACGGCGGGTTCGGACTCGTACTCGGGAGCCACCTCCGTCACCTCGTCATCCTGGCGCCACAAGGCGAAAAGCCCCCAAAGACTCAGCAGCACAGCCACTCCAACAATGCGGGCAACCCACCGTCGGCTGTTTTGCCGACGCTTGGTTACCATCGCGAGCAGTGCCGGATCCACCTCGTCAACGGCGGCTTCTTCGACTGGAGCAGCAGCTACTGTGGGGCTCGGCTGGACACTAGCAGGCCCGCCTTCATACGTCCCCTCCTCGCCCTCTGCGAAAAAGGAGTGCTCCAGGTGATCGGGAGGGCCCTTGACTGCGCCGGACGTCACTGGCGATGCCACAGGGGGTGGTTCGGCGGCAGCGGCCGGATTGCGCGCTGGTTCGGCCGGCGAAACTGCCGACGGCGAAACTGCCGACGGCGAAACTGCCGA
>CAZNZA010000034.1:0-7469 GCA_964577325.1 uncultured Polyangiaceae bacterium | reverse complement strand
CTGGTTCGGCCGGCGAAACTGCCGACGGCGAAACTGCCGACGGCGAAACTGCCGAGGGCGAAACTGCCGACGGCGAAACTGCCGACGGCGAAACTGCCGACGGCGAAACTGCCGACGGCGAAAAGGTCTGGGGCGACACGTCTTCAAACTCCGCCTCGACCACCTGCTCGGCGCGTTGAGGGGCGATGACCGGTTCGTCGATGACCGGCCGCACGGGCTCTTTCGCCTTGGCCGTGGACACGCCTGTGCCTTTGAGCCGTGGAGCGGCCGGTCCGGGGGTTTGCGAGTCGCGGCGATTAGCGGCTTGGTTCCTGGTCGAGGTCGCAGGCCGCTGACTCCAGCGTTGGCTGCGCGGCGGCTCGCTGTACATGAGGTGACGGGGCACGCTTTCGGCACTCAACGAAGGAGCAACGGGTCTGATACTCGGCTCGCCAGTTTTCGTCAGCGCTCCCTCCGAGCCCGTTGCGCTCGTCCCTGCAGGCAGCAGCGCTCGCGCTTCCGACTTGTCTTCGACCAAGAACAGCACGCCGTCGAAGTACAACTTGGAGATGACGCTCAAAGTGGACAAATCATCAAACGGTGAGACATCGACGATCTCTATCAGAGTTCTGGCGCCGTCCACCAAACTCAGAATCGCATTCAGCGAATCAGGGATCTCGGGCAGACGCTCCAAAATAGCCGCGGCATCGACGTCGAACACCGCCGCTATTGAAGGCAATTGCTCCGCCAAGCGCCCCCATTCCTCTATCCGGCGCATGCCTTCGGTAAGCAGGCCCTGTAGGCCGGTTGGGATGAGGTCAGGTTGTTGGACCGCGCAGCTTTCGAAATCGAAGAGGCCGGAGCTCCACAACAGCGTCCGATATACCGCCTCTTCGCCCTGCACTCGCCCTTGTTCTGCGTCCACGACCTTACCGTTGCGGAAAAGCAAGGTAGCCGTACGACCGCCCTGAGCCAAGCGCAAGCGCCCACTCTGACGGCTACTGTCCAGCGACAAGAGGAGGTCCACCATGCTGGTGTCCTGCAAACGCCCCGAAAACTGAACCTCCTCATGTTCGCCTGCAGCCACGATACGAGCCTGTTGCCGGCGTGCCAGCAGCAGGCGAACGCGAACCACCAGCTCTCGAACGAGGATAGGTCTACGGAGGCAGTTCTCGACGCCATATTCCGCAGCCCGCACCAGGTCGTCCTGCGCCTCGTCGTGCTCTGGGCTGCGCTCGGGAGCTATCAGTACCACCGGCACGTCCTCGCCCCCAGGCAGCGCATTCAATTCTCTGCAAAGTTCGAAGCCATTGAGGCGCGGCAGACGCGTGTCCGCAATCATGACGTCGGGAAGTCCCAGACGGAGCTTCTCCAGTGCTTCAGCACCGTCTGCGGCGGAGGTCACGCTAAAGCCGTCGCTCTTCAGACTCGCTTCCAGCACCCGCACGTTGCGGGGATCAGCGTCTACTAGAAGGAGCTGCGGTCTCGCCATCTGGTGGGGCCTTTCTGTGGGTGCGGCAGTGTGGTATCCGCCAGCTGGTTCGTAACACGTGAAAGCTTAAACCGCGGATATCGGCCGGCTTTCACCCGTCGAAAAAGCTGAGGCGGTTGGCCCTTTGACCGATGCTGCTTCACCGTCATCTCCACGAGTGCTTGGGAGATTGGCCTGCAGAGCTCGAGCGGGCGGAGTTCCATCAAGACAATGGCCGCCCACAGCTTGGGCAGTAGCGCCAGTCGCTCACCGCATCGCCGACGCAGGCGCCGCAAGTCGGTGACGGGGCACCAAGGCTTTTGGACGCGAGGTCGCAACCCAGCCGGGCAGGCCCGCGTTCGAGCTTGGCTCCGTGACCCATTTCGACCTGCTCCGGTAGCTTCGGCTCTGCCGCGGGCAGCAAAGCGGCAGGGCCGCTGACGCAACCAACCTCGAGCGCGGGCGTGTAAGGAGGCGGCCCCTTGCCGCCGTGGTACCGGTGACCCAGCCACACGCGAGGCGCCGCGTGGGCCGTCGCTTGCGCGATGCTCGCAACGCGGGCCGCTACTTGGGCCTGCGCGATCTGGTCCTGAAGCTGATCGAGGCGCCCCCTGTCGCTATCAGAAAGGTTGAAGTGGAGTGCAGCTATTTCCAGCACCGATACTCCAATTCGAGACAGGTCAGGGCAATTGCGCACGATGTGGCGAGCCACCTCCGGTCCAGCCGTCCCCAGGTCCATCATCGTCATCGACCCTTCCTCCAACATCGAAACCAGCGTGGTACGCACGGCCATCATCAGATGATCTCGTACCCATTGCAGAGCTTGGTCCGGGTCACTGGTGCCGGCTTGACCGAGAAACTCCATGACGAAGCTCGGAGCGTGAACGATGCGGAACGAGTAGCTACCGTAAACCCTCGGATTAACGCGCACGTCCAACTCTGGATCGCGCATGGACCCGAGAGACCCGCCAAAGGGTTGATTGTACAGGGCACGTGTGGTGACGAAGTACAGCTCGTTCAGCAACACGTTACCGCCGGTTGCAGCGTCCAAAAGTCCGCCCAGAAACGGAATGTTGTCGCCGTCTAGTGAATGGCGACCAGGAGTGAGGTAGCCCACATAGCGTCCATCTTTGAAAAACAGCGCCAATTCGTCGGAATCCACCGTCAGCTGGCTCCAGAAGGGGATGCTCTCGTCCGGATGCTTGTAAACGATAGCCGACTTCGTCGCGTCCGGCCTGGCGATCATCATGCGTCGCACACCGCCCTTGATGAAGTCGTAGATGCCCATGCTCAACCCACTACATACGAGCTGCCGACCGTTGAATGGCGGCACAGTCGCGTGAAGGCAGCTCCAACCGACCTCAACGACGAGCCAACATCGTAGCAGATGCCGCTGACCGTGGCATCTGGCGCTGAGGGCATGGCAGCGCGCTGTGACGACCCCGCGGCCAAGGAACGTTTACGGCATACAGCGGCGGCCCTTGAACCTACTGTCGCTCCCCCGCACACTGCCGCGCAACATGACTGCCCTCGATTTATCCGCGTTGCCGGTGCCCGCACAGAAAGTGCTGAATGGAACCGCTCCTGCGCCGATGCGCCAAATGGCGGCGCGGGGTATCATGCCCGGACTCAAGCCGGCTGAACTGGTCACGACCATAGCAGGACTCACTTACGACAGTGACTCCGCGCTAGCTCAATCGGCCCTCGAGTCTCTGCTCAAGTTACCCGTCGCCGCTCTGGATAGCGCCTTGGAAAGTGACCTTCAGGCGCCCGTCATCGAGGTACTGGTCCAGGCTCTTCCACGCAGTCCGGCTACGACACCGAGCCACTTTGCTCGTCTCCTTCGGATGCCGCAACTGACGGAAAGCGCGGCCGTCAAGGCAGCGAGTCAAGCCAGCGAACCCGTCGGCGAGGTGATAGCTACCAACGAAACTCTGTTGTTGCGTTATCCGCGGGTGATCGAGGCGCTGTACATGAACAAGCGCGTGCGGATGTCGACGGCCGACCGCATCATCGAGTTAGCCGTGCGCCATCAGCTAGCGCTGGACATCCCCGCTTACCGTGAAACAGCGCAAGCAATTCAGAACGAGCTGATTGCTGAACCCAGCGAGGAGCCGACCTACGACGACCTGCTGTTTCGCGAAACAGAACAGCTGGCTCAGGCCCATCAATTAGCGGTCGACGCCGATACCCACGAGAGAGACGAGGAAGGAGAGGAACAACTTCGCCCGGAGTTCAAGCCGCTGTACGCGCGCATCGCGTCGATGACCATCACGCAGAAGATACGACGCGCCATCCTCGGCACCTCCGCTGAGCGCATGCTGCTCGTGCGCGAGACGAACAGGTTGGTGGCGTCTGCCGCGGCGTCTAGTCCTATGTTGACCGAAAACGAAGCGGCGCGCATCGCTTCCAATCGTAACGTCATCGAAGACGTCTTGCGCATCATCGCTCAAAACCGATCCTTCACACGTTCGTACCAGGTTAAGCTCAATCTCGTGACGAACCCGCGCACTCCGCTCTCTTTCTCGTCACGCATGGTCCCGCACTTGAGGGACAACGACCTAAAGGCCGTGAGCCGCAGCAAGAATGTGCCCGCGAACATTCAAACGCTCGCCCGCCAACAGCTGATGCGCAAGCAAACCAAGCGCTGAGTCGCGCGTTGCTCAAACATCGCTCGCGAGCTCAGTGCTGTTTCTGGGCTGCCATTTTTGCAGCCTCGGCGCGTTTGCGTCGGCGCTCGGCTTTCTTATCCCGTGCCGCTTGCTTGGCGTTGCGAATCTCTTCCTGGCGTCTCACCTTTTCGGGATCGACCAGGAAGGTCGAAATGCGCTCAACTGCCTCCAGCTTTTGTTGATACTGCTGAGCTTCGAAGCGGCTTTTGAACGGTCCAATCCTAACCCGATGCCACAGTCCACGCTCAGGGACGTACGCGGCCTGGCGATAGGCGCGGTGTCCGCGTTTGCGCAACTCTGTAACGAAGCCGTCTGCGTCATCCGGACTCCGGAAGCTCGCTACTTGGATCTCATGCCCGCCCTCTGCACCCATGGGAGCCATGGTTGCGTCGCCTGAATCACTCGTGTGCTCGTGGGCGATCTGGGCCAAGTCGTCTTTGGGTTGACCCGTAACCGTGGTTTGGCTGAGCAGATCGCCGATCGGCAAACTGCGTCGAGGCAGCGCTTCCTCCCCGTCCGCGGCAGGACCGGATGGTCGAATCGACTCCAGGTGCCGGTGCTCCAGTTCCGCCTCGACCGGTACTCTCAACCGGCCACGTTCATCCTTCACGACGGCCAAGGCGGTCGTCGGAGCGTCGCGATCGCTGAGCATGCCGGGGAACGTCACCTGTTTTTCAGCAACTGTGTCGGCAGAAGGCGCCGATTTTTTCGCGGCCTCAACCAGTTGCGCCAACGGATCGGCATCGGCGGCGGCCGGGGCGGTATCGCGCTGCCCGCCCATCATCATCACCACGACCAACACTCCGCCCGCGATGGCCGCCAAAACCAGGGTTCCAACGGGGAATCCGCCGCGGGGGGCGTCGTGCTCTTGGATGTCCTCGAGATTTCGTAGATTCACGGTCAGCCGGTTTCTCCCAAACACGCTGCCTACAGCGCTTCGCTCGACCCGGACAACAATCTGACGCTGGCGCAGGCCGACTCCCTCAGATCGAGGATGCCAACGGCGCGGGGGCAACGGCTACCTGGGTACCGTCGCTCATGACCACGGTGTCCCTGAGCGGTGCTACGACCCTGGCCCCTGGCCAGACGACACAACGAGTCAGTGAGCCATGTCCGGTCACTACGGCGCGGGGGCCCACGATGCTTGCCTCGAGCTGTACTGCCGTTGCGACTTCCGCGTCCTCGCCCACCAGCGCGCTCAGGTTTTGCTGGGCAAGCCAACGGAGATTCTGGTGCAGGTACGAGTCGGCAGTACCCCCATCGGACCAAAACCCGTCAAACCACAAGCTGCTCACTGGCATTCCTGCGCGCAGCCACGGCAACAGCGCATCGGCGACCAAGCAGCCCTGGTCGGGGAGCGTGGCCAAGAATGCAGGCGGAAGCACCGCGATACCGATGTAGCACGCCGCTACCGTCTCACGTCCAAACCGCTCCTCCCTCAAGCGCACCACCCGTCCTTCGTGATCGAGGCCCACGGAAGCGTCACGCCCGGCTGGCGCCACGACCAGCAGCGGCGCGACGGGAGCGCGGGCCAGTAGTGTCTCGAGGGGGAGTTCGGGGGCGTAGATGTCTGCATTCCAAACCAGCACTGGAGACACCGCCGAGCCGGTCAGCCCGCGTAAGCCTCCAGCAGTGCCTAGCAGCTTGGTCTCGACATCGCAGCTCAGGTGCAGTCCGGGTAGTGACAGGTCGTCTACGAACTGAGTGAGCCGAGAGCTCAAATGGAAAGCGTTGATGGACACCCGCCGCACGCCGGCTCGGTGCAAGGCTTCGATGATGTGCTGCAACAGGGGCCGGTCCCCGACCGGAACCAGCGGCTTGGGCAGTTCGCGCGTCAAAGGTCGCAGCCGGGAACCCAGACCCGCGGCAAGTACGACAGCACGTTCGATCATGGCAAGGGATGGTGCTTCGCTCTCTCGCTGACCGCAACTGTTCTTTGGCTGAGCCGGTGCGTGCGCACAAAGCCTCGAGTGAGCGTCCAAAAGTCGCCTCGCCTACGCCCGGCGTGCTAGGTGGCAGTAGTGTCTCTCCATGCTTCCTCACTTCGCCTGCCTTGGATGCGAATCATGTTCTTTTGCTTGTCCCCCCTCGCGTTCGCGTGCGGAACTGACGCTGTCGGAGTTGACGCGTGTCGAGACATAGAGTTCGCACGCTGCGAGGCGGCCCAGGCTTGCGATATGGACGTCGACGTCGATGCTTGCCAACGTTTCGCTCGCGACAATTGTTTACGCGGACTGGCTGGCGATACGCCGGGGGACACGGCAGTGCAAGCCTGCGTGAACGCGCTCGAAGCAGTGGTCGAGTGCGCCGACCGCTTGGGCGCCAAGGCGAAAGCCAATTCATGTGACGAGAATGTATTGGCGAGTGCGGGCAGCGCCAGGGTGTGCAGCTTGGTCTTGGAACCCGCGAGCCTCGCGGTGTGCCGCTTTCTGCGAGCGCCGAATGACGACGGTGAAGGGGACGAGACCAACGCTAGCAGCGACCCCAAAGATCAAGATGCCAGCACCGGGGGGCCATCGGACGATGCCAAGCAGGATGCGGCGAGTACCAGCAGGCCGCCCTCAAAACAGCTCGACTCAGGTACTCTAGACGGGGGGCTCGACGGCGCCAGAGCCGGTTGAGGCCGCGTAGCAGGCCCCATGAGCGCACAAGGCCAATAGGCGCACAATTGGGTAGCGTCGATGCCACGCGTTCGCTAAAGGTCCCGACCAACATGCAGTGTCGTTTGTGGTGGATGGCGATGGGTGGTGCCCTATTGGCTTGCGAAGGGTCATCCAACGACACGGTGGCCGTGGTCCGCAGTTACGTCGAAGTCTTACCTCGAGAGTTCCAAGGCTCATCCTGTCAATGGACGGGTGGAGGCAATGGGAGCCTGGCGTACTACGTTGCGACGTTGATCAACGTCGCCGAGGACGATCCGGCGAAGCTCGACATTCCTTTCGGCAGCAGTCCGGCGGCGCGCTGTTCCAGTCGGGTTCGCTTCGAGGTCAGTGCTGCGACAGACCAGACGGACGAGGAACGTGCTTTTGTCGCGGTCATCGACGGCTATCCTGACCTGTCCCTCCGCTCGCAAACGGGCGAGCGTGAACAGCAAGCGAACGGCGCGACGGTAGCTCCGCGTTGGGGTTGGCTCTGCGCGATTGGGGGGCTGCCACGATCTCAGGTCGACGCCCTGCTCGAGTTCGCGCGTGCCGTACCCGCCTCATTGCCCAGCATGGACGTTGGCTTGGCGGCGTTCGATGCTGGCGCGGCGTTCGATGCTGGCGCGGCGTTCGATGCTGGCGCGGCGTTCGATGCTGGCGCGGCGTTCGATGCTGGCTCCCCCATGCCTCCGTCCATCGAGTTCC
>CAZNZA010000033.1:21452-44507 GCA_964577325.1 uncultured Polyangiaceae bacterium | reverse complement strand
TCGAGTCGGACATGTTATCTCCCAGCAGGTGCTGCAAATTCTGCAACCGTTTGGTGCAGTGGGTGCAACGCCCATGCCGTAGGGCGCTACATGCTGGCCGCTCAGCGACTGGGCGCCGGAGGGGGTTTGGGGACCGAAGGGGCTTTGGGGACCGGAGGAGGTTTGGGGACCGGAGGAGGTTTGGGGACCGGAGGAGGTTTGGGGACCGCAGCGACGTGCGGGGGCTTGGGCTGAAGCTGGGGCACCGGGGTGGGCGCCAGTGTGGGGGCGGGCTCTATCGGCAGCACCGTCGGCATCTCGCCCTGCCAGACTAAGGCAAACAGTCGTCGCTCAGGGTAAAGGGACTGCACGCGTTCCACCAAGCCGGGGTAGTAAGTTCCCCACAGAATCTGGTCTCCCGGATGGGGCGCCGGGGGACGATACACCCAGGTACGGGGAATCGCAGCCGGGTGATAGTGAGGAATGAACACTAGTCCCTTTTGTTCACCTATCGCAGCCTTGGCGGCGCGTACCGGGCCAAGTATCGTGTCGCTGACTGCGCGCCAGCGGCGCATCTCGATGGGCCAGAAGGCGGCCAACCCGACTAAGCTCATGGCCACGGCAGCGCGTAGCGGCCACGCCCGAGCTGGAGCTCCCCAACGTTGTTCGAAGTGCTGCACGAGACGCCACAAAACCCAAGCACTGATGCACGCCACCCACGGCAAGTGCCACACGTGATAGGCAGAGCCGAAATCGTGAACGGAGCCAAAGGCTAAGGGAAAATAGCCAATCAACTGCAGCACCGAGAGGGCTAACAGCCAACGCGCCCGCGGGTGACGAAAGCGTGGATGCAGAGAGAGGGCCCACAACGCCAGCGACGCTGGCCAGGCGAACAGCCATGCGTTCATGCGCACGAGTGCACCCCAGGTTTGGCGCGCGCCAAGAGCGACGGTGTGGTTGCGCCCCCACATCTTGTTCTCCCCGAACCAGAAGAAGCCGCCAATGCTATCTTCGAGCACCGTATAGGCCGAACGCAGGGGGTGCCCCGTCAGCGATACGTTGACGATTAGAAACACCGCTAGGGGGATCAAACCGCCCAAACCGTAACCGAGCAACGGCTCGAGAGAGGCAAACCAACGCGCCGGTGTCCCGTTGCCTTGTTTGCCTGTACGCCACGCACGCAGCGCTAGCACCGACGCGAACACCAGTACGCAAAGCGTGCCCTCCATCGGCCGGGCGAGGAAGATGCTGCCCGTCGTCAGGCCGAGGAGGATGCCGCGTAGAAGGTTTCCAGTGGATAGCGTCCACAAGAGCAGCCGCATCGCCACGACTGTGAGCGTCGTCGCCAATACGGCAGTGTGATACGTAGAGCCTAGCCCGAGCAGCATTGGCGACAGCGCACACATCCAGGAGGCCGTGATCCCTAACTTGGGGTCGCCGAATAACGTCTGAGCCAGGCGTCCTGTGTGGTACACCACCAACCCCACGCACAGGAACTGAGATAGGTTCATGCTGCCCAGCCGTGACGACAGGGCCATCAAGAATGGTTGTAGTACCGGGTAAACACCGGTCCAGCGCCGCAACTCCCCGTTCGGTCCCTCCGGTGCTACCTCGACCACGAAGGAGTGGCTGAACACCTCGACCGGTTCCATCACGCGCCCGGCGAGTTGCCAGTCGCGGTAGAGCTTCGCCTGATAAATGTAAGCTTGCTCATCGTCGGTAAACCAACTGTAATCGGTGACGAAACGTGCGACGGACCACGCTCCGAGCATCGCCACCCCGCCAGCCAGAGCCATCCAGGCTCGAGGAGGTAAGCGGTGCATGCCCAGGTTTTGAACTAGCTTGTGGCGCAGGGGAGCGAATGACGGAGCGGCCATGGCCAAAGCGAGTGCCGCCGGCACGCCGAAGCTCAGAAAAAGCGCGTACAGCAGCTGTTCTCCCACGCCTGGCTCGCGGTCAGGATACGCGCCGAAGACCAAAAACGAGGCCCAATGCGGCTGGTGCAGGCGATGAATCGCAGTCACTGCCAGCGCTGCAAAGGCGATCAGGATGAGCGAGCGCGACCAGCGATGATTCAAGCTTGGTGGGCTCTGCATGATGCGCCGGGGGCGTACCATCGCACTTGCTAAGATTCAATCAATGTACCGGCCACACGCCACCGACCGCGGGGTTTTTTCCCGGCTTCCGCGGCGCGCGGCCACTTCCAAAGGGGGCTTACATATCCCACCAATAAGTGCGGAACGGATCCTGCAACGGACTGTACGACAGACCCTTCGGGAGCATGCCAGCAGGGCCGCCCTCGGAGCGATCCTTCACCCCTGATGACTGACTGACGCTTGCCAGTCATGAGATCCACCCGATAGCGCACCCCAGGTTAATGCTATGCCAATGTCACCGGAGATAGTCTCTGGCTCGTCCATGGAGAGGAGCAGTGTCATCGTGGGTTCGCTGTGGATGTTGGCGTTGACGATGGCGTTGTTCTTCCTTCCGTTGGTAAACGGCCTGGTCGGTGGCTTCGTCGGAGGGTACAAGGTGGGTACGATGGGTCGCGCCATGGCCGCGGCCGTCCTACCCGCCGTGGTCGTAGCGGTAGGTTTATGGGTCATTTTCGCTCTCTTCAACGCGGCGCTTTGGGGCGTGTTGGCTGGGCTGACCCTTGGTATGGTGATAGCCCTGGCGAACGTGGGTATTCTCGTAGGTGCGGCAATAGGAGCTGCCTTCCGGATTTCTCAGCGTGACCGCCGGGTGCGCAGCACTCGCTTCTGAGACGCGCTTGTCATGCGAATCCGCCTCACCGTGGCTGCTCAGGAACGCGCAATGCGATTCGAGTCAGCGAGGTGGCTCGCAACGGCCTTATGCAGCCGAAAACATCGGCGTTCGTGTTCGGCATCTAATGTGCAAGTGGGGAGTCGCAGCCAAGCATTCGCCCTGGCAAAGTCGTGTCAGTAGAGGAGGCCACGTGATTCATTCCCAGGTGCACCCCGCATCAACCAAGCGTCATAGCCGCTCTGCAGCCATCAGTGACTGGAAGTCGTCTGTGGGTGCCGTGCTGGCGCTGCTGCTGGCGCTGTTCGCTTTCATCATGCTCATGTATTCGAATACGCCGCCGGCGTAAGGAGGAACCATGGATACGTTTTCCAATGAGGTCGCTCGAGCTGCTAAAAAAGCTCGTGCTGTGTTTGAAGAAGAATTGTGCGGAGACAAAGGCATTTTAATGACCTTGCGCGAAGAGCACGACCGCCTGAAGTGGACGTTGAACGGCATCGCGAACACGGGCGATCGCGACCGGCGCATCGAGCTGTACGGCCGTCTCCGCGTGGCGCTGCTCGCTCACACCGAAGCGGAAGAGACGACGGTCTATCTGAAGCTTTCGCAATCCGGTGAAGGCGAACTCATGACCAAGAGCGCTCAGGAGCATCAGGCGGCGCTCGACCTGATCCGAGCACTGGACGCTTTGTCGTACGACGATCCCCAGTGGATGCAAACGTTTCAGCAGTTGGCGAACGACGTCGAACGCCACATCGAGCACGAAGAGAAAACGGTGTTTCGTCTGGCGCGCGCGCAGTTTCGTTCCGAGGAGCTCAGCCAGCTGGACAAGGAGTTCCGTCAGGCACGGTTATACGCCATACAGAGCTTGGCGTAACTCCGCGTTGGCGCTTAGGGCTGCGTGCTAACGTCAGCTTCCCATGCCCGACCTCTACGATCTCGCGGACTTGATCTTGGTGACGGTCGGGTATTGGATGCTCGACCGCGCCGCGCGCGCCGACGGATGGGCGCGCTTGGTGAGACGAATTGGATTGCGGCGCCAGTATTGGGTGGCGGCGTCGTGGTCGTTGCCTTGGCTAGCCTTGGCGCCCGTGTGGCGCTGGGAGCACGTATCTGCGAGTGCGGATATCGCCCAGCCGATACGCGTATTGTCCTGCGTGCTAGCGGTGATGCTGACGTGGAAGGCGGTGACGAGGGACTACGACGTGGGAACGGGCGAGTCGGACCGGGCGCTTCGAGTCATCTTGCTGGTGAGCACGTGCGGAGTCTTCGTGAGCCCAGCGTTTGTGCTCGTGGTGGGGTTTCTGCTGAGCAACCCGTTCGGGATCTGGGAGCACCACGCGACGCTTCCCATGCGCGTTTTGCAGACCCTGATGGTATTCGTGTGTCTCTCCAGCGTCCTGGCCTCCACTCCGTTGGGAGGCGTGACCGGCGTGCTGTTCTTTCTAGTGACGTTGCTGGTCTCCCATTATCTCATCACAGCGCTGGCCAAGATCCTGCTCGGAAGAAAGTGGTATTCATGGGTCAGCGAGAACCACCTGCACCACCTGGCGGCGAGCGCGTACAGCTGGGGTTGGGCGCGCTTCTTGTCGTGGCCCACGTGGCGCAAGGTCGTGCTGGCTACGAAGCGTAGCGAGAAGCTGCTCCAACTGAGCGCATTCAGCATCGAGCTGCTAGCTCCGTTGGCGCTCTTGAACGCGCGTCTGGCCGTAGGCTTTTGTTTGGCCTGGGCTGGCTTTCACGTGGGCGTCTTTGCGCTGTCGGGGCTTCTGTTTTGGGACTGGATTGTTACCAACCTGGCGTTGGCGTACGTCATATCGGCTTTGCCCCTTGAAGTGACCAACGAGGTATTTGGTCCCGGTAGTGTGTTGGTCGCCATAGCGTTCATGGTGCTGTTTCCCTTGCGGCACAAGCTATGGAAGCCGATGCCCTTGGGGTGGTTCGATACGCCTTTCACCCAGCGCGTCGTGTGGGTCGTGCGCGGCGAGAGTGGTCGCGACTATGGTTTGTACAACAACTTCATGTGTCCTCATGAACGTCTATATGGCAAGGTCCATGGCTGCTTTTTGGTGCCCGTTCCGGTGTTGACTTACCACTTGGGAGAGGTGTTCAAATGGGAGTTGCGCGACGCCATACGCAGCGCTGGCCCGGACTTGACTGCGCTTCAAGCCGTGAGGGAGCGCTTTGGCGTCCTGCCGCGCAGCGACGAGATGACGAACCAACACGTGGCTTACCTTCGGCGATTTCTTCAACAATTGAACCGCGGCGCAAAGAAGCACGCGCTTCCCCGTGCTTGGCGGTGGTTGAAGGCTCCGGGTGACCAGGTGTTCTACTGGGGTGAGCTGCCTGCTTTTCGGCGTCAAGAGAAAGCGGTGAGCGTCGGCATCTATTACCGTGAAGAGTACTTCGACGGGCACGAGCTCGTGCGACTGCGTGACGAACTCGTAGTGGAAGTGCCGGTCGAGACCGGGGACGTGCTCGGACCCGTGCGGGAGTTTACACCCAAAGAGGTGGACGACTTCTTGATGACGTTCGCTGTCGGACGTTTGATCGACTTACCCGGCTTTCGCCAGACCTATGTTCACGGCGATGACGGCAAACGCGTATGAGATTTCGGTTGCCGCTGGTCGCCGCTGTAGTGTCCGACTCGGTGGTAGTGGTGCTTGACCGCCCAACCAAGGGCAATCAACGACAGGGCGCCTGCGCCAAGTAACCAAAGTGTGGAGTGGGACAGCTCGGCCTGCACCAGGTGCCCGTGCAGGGCTTCCCCAAGCCCAGCATAAAGGGCAGCAGCCGGTATAGCCGCGAGCAAGGAGACCCACAGATAGCGCAGAAGGCTGATGTGGGTGGCGCCTAGAGCGTAGTTCAACAGGTTCAGGGGGAAGACCGGACCGGTCCGAGCAATCAAGAGCGTGATCACTTCGTGCCGCTCAGCGAAGCGTAGACCGCGGTCGAGCGCTGGATAGCGCTTCCGCCAGCGCGCCACCTGTGCCGATAAAAGATAGCGCCCGATCAGAAACGTCGCGGCGCTGCCGAGCATGATGCCGACCACGGCTAAGACCGACCCCAGCCAAGGGCCGTATATCACGCCGCTCACCACGAGCCATGGGATCGACGGAATCGTCGTCAGCGACCACAAAGTCTGAACGAGGAGGTAGAGCAGAATGCCACCGACCCCCATTTCGCCGACGACTCGTCGCGCGATGACCAACCAATCCGTCCGGAAGTAGGCGGTGGTCGCCAGGGCCATCAACAGCAGTATGGCCAAAGCGCTCACGAGCCGAGATGCGGTGGCAGCCCTGTGAACGCTCTCATTCGTGCCTGTCATGGATGAGAGTCGACCGCGCTCAGCGCGGCAGGTCGTGACTTGACGTGCCGGGCAACCTCACGCCGCAGAGGCTCGTGGGTGGCTTGCGCTTGGGCCTCAGCCCCGAGGTACTGCTCGATGACCGCAATTGCTTGGGGAACCCCATTGAAATCCCGGGCTCGTCCTCTGCGCTTCGGGGTCTGGTCAGTCTGGGCCAAGAACTGGGAGAGCGAGTGAACGTTCAGTTCATCAACCGTGCAGGTGCTTCCCAAATTCATGCTCGCGACGAAGTGAGCGTTGATCTCCTGCTCGTAGTTGTTGGCTTCCGGGAACACGAGCAACGGCTTGTCGAGATACAGAGCTTCGCCGACGATCTGGTTGCCCGCCGTGCACAACAACGCGCGGCAGGTCGCCAGTTCCTCGATGAACCGGCTTTCATCCGATGCACGGAAGCACAAGTTGCCAATCGGAGGCCGCACTCCCAAGCCGTAGATGATGACCGGGCAGCGCAGCGCGCGGAACGCGTCGAGCACGCGAGCGGGTATGGCGCGCCGCAAATAGACGAGTAGATGCCCGGCATTGCTGGCCCTGGCACTGAGAACAGCGGGACGTAGGAAAACGCCCACTTGGTGAACGTTCTCTCGGTCGCTGCGCACCGGCACCCGAAAGAACGACGAAATGATGGTGCTGACTTGACGGCGGTAGAAACTGCGCCCTGCCATACTCATCCACAGCGCGTTCAAGCGCAGTCGCGTGGGTAGTTTGCTCAAGTCGCCGTCCACCATGTAGTGCTGGTGGTCAATGCTCATATACGGGATCCCGCAACGCTCGGCGGCGCGGGGCAGCAACGGTTCGAAGTCCGTTATCACGAGGTCCGGACGCTCGGCGCGCATCAGTTGGGCGAGGCGGTTTATGTAGCTCGGCGAGGAAGCTGTGTATCGCAGCCAATCCTTGGCACAGCGCAGGTAGGTGAGACGGCCGTCGCGGTCATAGCGGTTCAATAGTCCGGCGATGGGTTCAACGTGGATGCCACGCGTACGTTGCAAGGGGTTGAGTAGGTCGTAGGCCAGGCCCGGTGCGAAGACTTTGAGCTCGTGCTTCCGATGGAGGTGATCGACCAGAGCGCGAGCGCGGGTCGCATGACCCCGGCCTTCGCCCGAAAGGCTGAGAAAGATGCGCGCCATTGCTGGCTAGCTTGTGCAGGGGGCATGCCGGTGGGCGTGCCTGAGTGACTCTCGCACCTTCGCGGGTGGGCTTGCGCCGGGTATCGGTGAGATATCCCGGGGTGCGGAAGTTTCTGGGAGTACGTGCACACGGCCAACCGTGGCCAGATGGCTATGGCGTCTCGTCTCAGATGCACCGCGCCGTCACGCTCGAGCGCCGTCAAAAGTAGTAGCGAGCGTTCAATGCTCCGCCAATTCCAAAGCCAGGATTCACACCGTCATCGTCTATCAGGTGAAGCACCGGCACGGCCTCCACATTCAGATCGATGGACACGGCCTTCAGCGCCAAGCCGATGCCTACTGGCAGTTCGGCACCCAACCCGAATCCCCATTCGCCCGCGTAGAAGTTCGCGCCTGGTCCGATGAACCAGTCCACATCAACCGCGTCCCCCGAAGCTATGGTCGACGGCCACAACAGCACATCGACGCGACCGCCGAAACCCGCGTCGTCACCGATAGCCACCACAGGGTTGATTTGTAACGAACTCGTGTCCGTCATGAAGTAGTTCAAGCTGAGCCCGATATCCGGATAGCCAGCCACGACCCCGATGCCAAAGTTGCCGGCGGCATGCGGATCTTCGGCATAGGCGACGGACGGCGCGAGCAGGAGGCATGCTCCTAGTAGGGGGAGGCCAGTTGCGGTTAGACACTTAGATGTGGTTCTCGGGTTCACGAATGCTCCATGCTGAGGTGGTCGTAGTGAGGGACTCGTGGTGAGGAAAGCAAATGGCGTGCTAGAGAGGACAGGTGAATGTGAAATAGATGTTAAAGATTAGCATTGGGGGTTGCTTCCGGCGTGTCGCACCGCCCGACTCATCGAGGCCAACTTTCAAGGACAGACGGCTCGTCCTGGCACGGGCGCTGCAAGTGACGGTTACTACTGACGGGCGCAACTGCAACTGACAGCTGGAAGTGACATCGGAGTCCTATGATGCAAACGAACCATTGGCGGGCAGCAAACAGAGCGCGAGCTAGCTTCAAGCCTCGGCGTGGGGTATCGCCGTTGTGCGCCGCTGGAGCGCTCGCTGCGACCCTGGCTTGGGCGCCGCGCGCCGAAGCGGAAACCGCCGCAAGCCTAGCGCTGAGCGTGAATCACCCTAGCGACGAAACGGATCCAGAACTGGGCGTAGGAGGCATAGACGCCACCATCGGGCCTCGCTTGAACCTTGTATTGATTGATTTGACGACCGAACTGAGTGCGGGCATCCATGGCTTCCAAGGTTCCATGGACGCTACGGCGTATCGCATGATGGCCGGCGGACGCTTGGGTATCGGTGCCATCATTCGACCGAGCATCTTTGCCCATGTCGGTGTCGGACATCTGCGCTATGTAGATGGCAGCGCTGACGCCAGTCGCACGAATCTGGCCGGGGATGTAGGGTTAGCTCTCGAGTTCACGGCTCTTCCGGTGGTGGATCTCGGTATACATGGCTCGTACAACGGTATCGCGGGCGGCGCCGATGAACCTTCGTTCCGTTGGTTTCAGACTGGCGTGATGGCTACCATAACAATGTAGCTTGCGTGCATATCCTGACTGATGCGGCGGCCGACAGCCCTGTGGCTGCTTACCTATGGCGCGTTGCCCCAGCCGTACCTTGCTGCCCCTGATCGGGCGTTAGCATGAGCGCTGCATTGCCGATCCCGTCCCCCCGGTTGTCGTTCGGCGTCGACACCGGCTCCTGGAGACGGTCGCTGCGTAGGTCGTGGAGCGGCAAACCGCGAATGGACCGGGTGTCGAGGGGAGGCGATGAGGGGACATCTGCACGCTTCAAATCAGCTATCGCTCGTTGCTTGGTGGCGTTGAAGCGGGGTTCCGCGGCTATCGTGCCGGATTGGCCCAAGGCTTGTTCGATTATCGGAAATAGCTCTGCCTCCTCCTCGTAAACATGGTTCATCAAAGCACGCTTCAGCCTACGCAGCGTTGCTACCCACTCATCGCCACCCAGCTCGAGCGCATCCACTTCGCTGACGAGCGTCTCGTTGCGTAGCGCATCATCCATATGGCGAGCGAGCATCGGCTGCAATGGTCCTTCAAGCTTCAGTAGGCTCAACACCTCTGTCACTTCGGCATACTCGTGAGAGAGAAGTTCCTGGCGGCACTCCGCCCACAGCAGTCTGCGCTGCTCGGCGTCAGACTCTTCGAGGGTGTAGTCCAGCAGCAGCTGGCAGCGGCGATGGTCCCGAGCCAGCACCCGAAGGACTCCGTGCAAATGACTCAGCGCTGCCTCAGCGGCACCCATGTGTCCGGCGATGACGATGGCCAGTTTCTTGAGTGGGTTTGGCATGCGTTCCTCGTTCTCCTGTTGCATCCGGGCAAGAGTCAGCATCCTGAGCAGGATGTGTACCACACTCATCCGCTATCTCGAGCGCCAACCACGCCCGCCGGTCCGGCACCAATTTTGCGTCTCCGACGATCATGCGTGTGCGCCCCGTTTTCGCTCTGCTCTGGCTATTGATGAGTGCCTGCACAACCAGTCTCAAGCCCGCTGAACACGCGTCGCGGACGCCTGGAGATGCAGACGTGGTGGAAAGCCAAGAGCAGGGCGTGCGAGGGTTGGCTCAGGCATCTGCATTCCCTGGCGAGGCTTACATCGAGGCTGAGGTGACGCCGTTGCACGTCAAGCTGTTCAACGAATCGGGCCACACCCTGTACATTCGCTATGACTCGTTCCGGTTGGAGGATGCGGACGGAAAGACCTATCCCGCGATTCCTCCCCACGACGTGCGAGGGACAGTGCCTCAGGGGCAAGCCTTGCCCCCGAGCGTCGGATATTCTCGGTTTGAGATCGCCCCGCACTACCGCGGGTACTACCCGTGGATTGACGCGTACCGCGGCCCGTTCGACTACGACATCGTCTACTACGATAACACCTACGGTTATTGGCAGAGCACCGCCCAACTGCCGACTCCAGAGATGCTGCGGCGAGCGTTACCCGAAGGCGCCCTGCTCGATGGTGGCGACGTAGAGGGCTTCCTGTACTTCCCTAAACTGGACCTGAAGGAGGGCACCGAGGTAACTCTTCGAGCTCAACTGCAGGGAGAAGGAAGCACAACAACCTTACAGTTCCCCTTCGTCTTGGAGTAGGTCTTAAAATCACATGGCGAGCCACGAGACGAAGTCTGATGATTACGACCCCGAAGCGTGGGAGCTTCGTTATGATCATTGGGAGCCCTCCCATCAGCCTTTGCGGGAAGCGCTGACCACCCTGGGCAACGGCTATTTTGCGACCCGTGGCGCGGCCGAGGAGGGGGGGGATTCGGATACCCACTACGCGGGGACTTACTTAGCGGGTGGCTACAATCGATTGACCAGTCAGATCGCCGGGCAAGCGATTGAAAGTGAAGACCTCGTCAACTGGCCGAACTGGCTTTCGCTCACCTTTCGCTGCGAGCAGGGGGATTGGTTCGACCTAGCAACCGTGGAGGTTCTAGAGTACCACCAGCGACTGGAGCTACGGGAAGGGCTTCTGACGCGGCGAATCCGCTTCCGAACACCAGCCAACAGGCACTTCGAGCTTTCGTCCCGGCGGCTCGTACACATGGCTGATCCCCACTTAGCGGCTATCGAGTGGGTGCTCACCCCGCTGGATTGGTCCGGCCGCATCGAGGTGCGCAGTTCACTAGACGGTCGTGTGCGCAACTCGGGCGTCGCCCGCTACTCAGCGTTTCGCGGCGACCATCTCCAGATCGAAAGCTCCGGGCCCCACGGCGACGATGCCATGTTCCTGGTCGCTACCACCCGCCAATCACGCGAGCGTATGGCCCAGGTAGCCCGTACGCGTGTAGTCTCGGCTACTGCCGGCGCGCGCGTCGGGCCGCGCACCGATGCGCACCCGGAACACGTGGAGCAGTACTTCACGTTAGACTGCCAGAAGGCCCGATCGATCCGGATCGAGAAGCTGCTGAGCCTGTACACGTCGCGCGACTTCGCGCTCAGCGAGGTGCTTCAGGACGCGCGCGAGCGGCTCGACCGCTTGCCGGACTTCGAAACACTGTTGCAGTCACATCGCCTCGCGTGGCACCAGCTGTGGCGTCGCTCGGACTTGCGCATCCATGGCGACTCACTCACGTCCGAGCAATTGACGTTGCGCGTTCACGTCTTCCACATCCTCCAGACGGCGAGCAAGCACACGGTGGGGCGCGACGTGGGGATCCCTGCTCGCGGCTGGCACGGCGAAGCCTACCGCGGACACATCTTCTGGGACGAGCTGTTCACCTTTCCCTATTTCAACTTTCGTCAACCGACCTTGGCTCGGTCGCTACTCTTGTATCGGTACCGTCGTTTGGACCAAGCTCGCCATGCTGCGACCAAAGCCGGTTACCAGGGTGCCATGTTCCCCTGGCAGAGCGGAAGCAACGGCCGGGAGGAGAGTCAGGTCATCCATCTCAACCCGAAGTCGGGTCGCTGGATCGAGGACAAGACGTACCGACAGCGTCACGTCAACGCGGCCATTGCCTACAACGTTTGGCAATACTACGAAGTCTCGGGCGACACCGAGTTTCTTTCCGAGCATGGTGCGGAGATGCTGCTCGAGATCGCGCGCTTTTGGGCAAGCATCTGCAGCTATGACGACAGCCGCGCGCGTTACCAGATCTGTGGGGTTGTTGGTCCCGACGAATTTCACACGCAGTTTCCAGGCAAGCAGACGCCGGGGCTCGACAACAACGCGTACACCAACTTCATGGCCGTTTGGGTTTTGGTCACGGCGAACAAGGCGCTTTCGATCGTACCCACGGACCGACGACAAGAGTTGTTGGAACGACTGGAGATTGCGGAGAGCGAACTTCAGACATGGGATGAGATAAGCCGACGCATGTTCATCCCATTTCACGGAGACGGACTCATCAGCCAGTTCGAAGGTTGGAATGACCTGCTCGAGTTGGATTGGGAAGCGATGCGGCGCCGCCACGGCGACGTGCAAAGACTCGACCGCATCCTGGAGGCGGAAGGCGATGATCCGAACCGCTACAAGGCCACGAAGCAGGCGGACGTACTCATGCTCTTCTACCTGTTCACGTCGCGAGAGCTTACAGAGCTCATGCAGCGCCTGGGATACGAGTTCGACGCTCGAAGCATCCCGCGCAATGTCAACTATTACTTGGAGCGCACCTCACACGGATCGACCTTGAGTCGCGTGGTGCACGCCTGGGTTCTAGCGCGTACCGATCGCAAGGGATCCTGGCACTTATTCAAGGACGCTCTCGCCAGTGACGTGAACGACGTGCAGGGCGGCACCACCGCAGAAGGCATCCACTTGGGCGCGATGGCCGGTACGGTCGACTTGATGCAGCGCTGCTATACGGGTATTGAGGTGCGCGACGGTACGTTATGGCTCAACCCGCGGCTACCAGATGAATTGGAATGTTTGGAGTTTACAGTACATTGCCGGGGAAACTGGCTGAACGTGGAGGTCACTAAGACGTGTCTGAAGGTCACGTTTCAAAAAGGATGGTCAAGCCCGGCACGCGTCGGCTTCAAACGGAAAGTATACATGATGGCAAACGCTGAACAGATGGTATTCCAGCTCGAGGAAGGGGCGCCATGTCCGTCGTCACCGTCACCCTGAACCCGTGTATCGACAAGACCTGCACTGTCGAACGGATGGTCCCGGAAGACAAGCTGAGCGCCAAGCAAGTGCGAGAGTATCCCGGTGGGGGCGGCATCAACGTGGCGCGAGTCATCACACGCCTAGGCGAAAGCACGTGTGCCTTGTGGAGCGGCGGTGGGCCCAACGCGCAGCTGTTGTCTCAACTACTGGACGAAGAGCGAGTATCTCACCGTTTGGTGCCGATGGCCGGCAACGTGCGAGAAAACATCATCATCACTGACGCCTCCGAGCAACACCAGTATCGCATCGGGATGCCCGGACAAGCCTTGGCCGACGATGCCGTGCCGGCATGGCTAGAGGCACTGAGCGCGGCTTGCACGTCCCACACCCGCTACGTCGCCGTGAGCGGCAGTCTGGCCGAGGGCTCTTCGCTCGCGGCCTACGCCGCTTTGCTGGATGCGGTGCCCAAGAACGCGCGACTGATCGTCGACAGCAAAGGTGAAGCGCTGCAGAAAGCGCTCGACTTCGGCACCTTTCTGATCAAGCCGAACTACCGCGAGCTTCAGCAACTCACGGGCCACCAGCTCGACGAACCCCAGTCCGTCGTCCGGGCCGCCAAAGAGGTCGTGGCGGGCGGAGGTGCAGAAGTGGTGCTGGTGTCCATGGGGGCGGAAGGCGCCATGCTAGTCACGGCGGACGGGGCATGGCGTTTGGCGGCTCCAGACGTCGACGCGGTGAGTAAGGTGGGTGCCGGCGATAGCATGTTGGGTGGCGTCATCAGCGGCTTGCTGCGCGACTATCCCTTGCAGGACGCGGTACGCCTGGGAGTAGCGGCCGGCACCGCTGCGGTGATGTCCGAAGGGACCGAGTTGTGCTCGCGAGAAAACACAGAGTTGCTGTATCCTCGCGTTACGGCCAAGGAAGGGATCTAATGGCCGAACTGCAACCGTATCTGGGCGTCATCGCGGACACGGACGGCGTACTGACCTCCACGGCGGACATGCACCGGCGTGCCTGGCAGCAGATGTTCGACGAATTTCTCAGCGCCAGCCATCCGCAACAGCGCCCATTCAGCGACGATGATTACCTCGCTCATCTGGATGGAAAGCCGCGTTACGTAGGGGTCGCGCACTTCCTGAGCTCCCGCTCCATCCGTTTACCCGAAGGCGATCCTGCGGACGGTCCTGAGGAAAACACCGTGTGCGGGCTTGGTAACCGCAAGAACGTGCGCTTCCAAAAGCTCGTCGAGGACGAAGGCGTGGCGGCTTTCGAGGGCGTCGAATCAACGCTTCGGCGCTGGCGTCGGGGGGGCTTGAAGATCGGCATCATATCTGCGAGTCGAAACTGTCGAACGATCTTGAAAGGGGCGAACCTCGACGCCACGGCTGATGTCGTGGTGGATGGGCAAGATGCCGCCACCCAAGGGCTGGATGACAAACAGGCCATCATGCTGCACGCCGCACGAGCGCTGGGGCTGGAACCCAGTCGCTGTGTGGTGCTCGAGGACGCGACGTCAGGGGTAGAGGCCGCTCGGGCCGCCGGTTTCGGATTGGTCGTGGGGATAACCCGCAACAACACAGCCGCGAGCTTGCGAGAAGCGGGGGCGCATCGCACAGCGCCGGGCCTTGCCCCTTTGCGCTTCCTGCGCGAGTTGCCCTCGGCCTTCGAGCGTTGGGATGAGCTGGTCGCCCTGAGGGAACGGAAACCGCTGGCCGTGTTTCTGGACTTCGACGGCACGCTGGCGCCTATCGTCGACAATCCCGAGCAGGCAGGAATGTCCGAAGCGACGCGCGCTGCGGTGGAGCAATTGGCAGAGCGGCATCCGGTTGCCATCGTGAGTGGACGGGATCGCGCGGACGTGGAGGGGCGCGTTCGTCTTCCACGGCTCATCTATGCCGGGAATCACGGCTTCGACATCGCTGCTGGAGAGATTCACAAGACCCAGCCCGACGCAGAAGCGGCGATCCCTGCCGTCGATAGTGCACGGCGCTCTCTAGAGCAGCAACTGTCTCACTTGCCGGGAGTGATTGTGGAGCGCAAGCGCTTGTCAGTTGGCATTCACTATCGTCAAGTCGGTGACCCGCAGATCGTCGAGCAGGTCAAACAGGTCGTAGAGCAAGTGGCGAAAGACGGCGCTCTGCGCAAACGCGCAGGCAAGAAGGTGTTCGAGCTCGAACCCGATGTAGAATGGGACAAGGGGCGCGCCCTGAACTGGCTACTCGAGGCACTGCCGACGCTTCGGGAGAAAGGCGCATTCATCGTCTACGTCGGTGACGACGAAACCGACGAAGATGCTTTTGCGCGCCTCGATGGACGAGGCATAGGTATCCGAGTGGGAGCGCCAGTGTGCGACTCCCTCGCCGATTACGCCGTGCGCGATCAGGACGAGGTAACGTCCATTCTAAGGCTCCTGTCCAAGCTCTAAACGGCGAGCGGCGCCTGGCGCTTCCGCGTCCCCGGCCACGGCTTTCGTGGTCTCCTCCGGCGGCTTGCGTAAGGTCCCCCGCTCAATCAACAAGCGGGTGACCAAGAGGCAGAGCATCCCCCACGCGAAGCCCAAGGCCCAACCAGCCAAGACGTCGGTCGGGTAGTGCACCCCCAGGTAAACACGCGTGAGTCCAACGAGCAGAGCTACGGTGATACAAGCCCCAACCAAGTAAAGTTTCACGATCCGTCGGCTCACGAGCTGCGACGCCAATGCGCCGTACGTCAGGTAGGTGACGGCGGAGAGCATCGAGTGCCCGCTTGGAAAGCTGTGTGTCAGCGTTTCGACGAAGTGCGGGATCACATCGGGTCGTGGTCGTGCGAAAGCGAGCTTCAACAGGGACGACGCAAGCCAGCCGCCGCCGATGGCCACCACCAGCAGCAACGCCGTTCGCCGTCGGTGCTGGAGAAATAGAAACCCGATCGCAAACAGGGTCACCAGCGACACGATCGACCAACTGCCGAGCGCCGTGATGTCGCGCGCCACTTCTCGCAACCAAAGGGGACCGATGGGTTGATCAGGCTGGCCCTCCTGGCGCAGGGACAGCAGCAGCTGCCGGTCGAAACGGGTGCTTTCCTCATCGACCACGGCGTTCGCCAACGCAAGAAAGAGCACGATCAAGCCTGCAGTGACGACGGCAGTCAGCAACAGGGAAGGATCGCGGAGCCAGGGCCGGCTCTGCTCCACGGATGAGCGGTTCAGCGGCGCTTTTTGTAGATCCATGCTGTCATCGCTACGTAAGGGGCAAACGACGCCGTGCAACTGCCATCCGTTGTGTCAAATGAGCGGGGCGGAATTGCACTAACCTGGGGCAAACATGCCCTTCTGTCTTTCAAGCTCTCGCCGTTGAATGCGTATATTGTTTTTCGCTCTCATCCTGCTCCTTGGCGCCGTCTTCGGCATTTCCTCCTGCTCGAGCCCGAGCTTGTTGGGCGCCTCCCGACTGCGTTGCTCCTTGGACGAAGTGACGCGTCTGGAAGTGCTCGCGGCCAGCAACGAAAGCCGGTCTGAGACGCAGCCGAAAGCGCCATTGACTGCCGACGCCCCGCCGGGAGCGGCGCTGCGTGTAGCGGTATTCAACATGCGCAGCGGCTTTGGACCCTCCAACGATCGCGACTTGACCTCCGTCACGCGCCGCTTGCACCGCATCGCGCAAGCGGTGGTTGAACAAGGGGCTCCCGACGTGGTTGGCCTCAACGAAGTGGACTTCAACTCGCGGCGCAGTGGATTCGTCGATCAGGCTGCCGTGATTGCCGAACAGCTGCGTCGCGCGGGTTGGGAGTACCACGTGGTGCGCGGCTCCACGTGGCGCCGAGATCAGGAGGGGCGCGAAGTCGACTTCGGCAACGCGCTCTTGGTCCGCCATCCCGTCGTACGCGCCAACCGATGTCTGTTCAGTGATCTTTCCGCTTGCGGTGATTCGGTCAGGCAAGGCCGGGACATCCCAAAAGCTTCCCTGCCGCAGCCCTGGGCTTGGCTGTCTCACGAACCGAGGGGCGTCATTGCTGTGGACTTTGCATGGCGAGGAGAAACGCAGGTGCGCGCCATCCTTACTCACCTCGATCCCTACTCAGCGCAAGCGCGAGAGATCCAGGCGGCCCAGATCATCGCACGCCTCGTTCCGGCGGAGGGCCCCGTCGTATTGATGGGAGATATGAACACCGTGCCCGTACATCTCACCGTCAACCGGCGCTGGTTTGGGGCTGACCGTGCTCACGACGTCTTGACGGCAGGCCGCCTGTATGACGTTCGGGCCGAGGCTGCGGCTGGAGAAGTCGGCGGCTGGCAAAAATTCGCCACGTACCCCTCTCAGGACCCGCACTGGCCGTTGGACGCAGTCCTGGCGAGCGCGGAATTGATCTCGACCAACGTCGAAGTCATGGGAGCAGGGCTCTCGGACCACCTGGGACTCGTGAGCACGCTGACGGTGGCTTCGGCCGAGCGCGGGGCGGCGCGCCGTGAACAATTGGCGCTGCGTCAGCGCAACCACTTGAAGCGCATCCAGCGCTGCGACGCGCCAACCGGCACCGGCGCGTCGCTGCTGGGGTGGCTCGGGCGTGCGGCCCAGGCGACCCCCTCGCCAATAGAGTACAGTCTGGTGCGCTAATTGCATCCCGCCGGGGGCGGGACACTTCCGTGGACCCGCGCCGCCCGCACCTTCGCGGACGGCCGTTCTTGCTACGAGAAGTCGAGTGCACCAACCCCCGTCGCCGCGAGCTTTGGCGTCCAACACCAGCTTCGGCTCGAGTCGCGGGTTCGTCGGAGGGCGAACTTTGATCACGCTCGCCTTGCTTGCGGGTTGCGCAATAACAGCCCTTGCCCTCGGCTTCGTGCGCGACTACCGCGCGTTGACTGAGGACCGGGTAGAACCGCCAGCGCAGACGGGGCTGCCCGCCGCCTTCGAAGCGCTACCGTGGGACGGCGGCGACGACGTCGATGCTTACGTGCTCGACGAGCCGACCCAGGCCTGGCTCGCCCGCTGGAGGTTGCTGCATGAAGCACAGCAGCAAGTAGATGTCGCCTACTTCATCCTCGACGGCGACGTCTTCGGTCTGTCTTTTCTCGGTGCATTGCTGTCCGCGGCCGACCGCGGCGCCAAGGTGCGCATTCTGGTCGATGGCATGGCAACGGACATGGCCGATATGACCCACACTCTGCTCGGCCGCAATTTTTTCAACGCTCTCGATGGGCATCCAAACGTCGAGGTGCGCACCTACCGTCCCGTCTTGGAGCGTGTTGCGCACTTTGCCGACAGCTTGCGCGTCACGGATCTGATAGCAAGTGAACACGACAAGATCCTCAACGTCGATGGGGAGTGGTCGCTCACCGGCGGCCGCAACATCGCCCACGCCTACTTCACACCAGCTGCCCACGCCGGCCATCAATTCATCGATACCGACGTCTTGTTGAAGTCGGCACAGGCCCACGACCGCCTCCGTCTAGCGTTCGAACGTATATTCGAGTTGGCCGACGCGTCCAACGGCATTGAACTTCAAGCCACTCGCCGCGCGATCGTCGATCGCGCGCGTCAGCACATGGATGCTTGGCTCAACGATGAACCAATCGCTTTCAGCGAAGATGCGAAGACCCGTGAGCTCGAACTCGAGTGGAGCGCGGCTTTGGCAGAACGACCTCAGTTCAAGGGCGCGATGAATGGCTTTAGATTACCGACGTCGCACCGCACGAAAGTTCGTATCGCCGATTCTGTGGCGCGGCGGGTGCCGGATGCGGGAGCCATCACCGTAGCGCTGATTTCGCTCATCGAGAACGCGATGAGCGAGATCGTGCTCATCAATCCCTACTTCGCCTTGGGGGAGAGCGAGGTGCGGGCCTTGGTGCGTGCGGCTGAACGCGGCGTGGATATCCTAGTGGTTACAAATAGCCCGCGTTCCTCCGACAACGCTATATCTCAAGCTTTCTTTCTCGAGCAATGGCCCACGCTGCTGGCGCGCGTACCAACCATGCAGTTGTACGTCATGGGTGGCGACGATACGCTGCATTCGAAGGTCATGCTGTTCGATCAGGAGCTGTCGTTGGTGGGCACTTACAATCTCGACCCGACAGCCATGCGCATGAGTAGCGAGCTGATGGTGGGCATGTGGGGTGGGTCGATGAACCGCTACTTCCGCGATCAGGTAGCGCGATGGATTGCTGCCGGCAGCCCTACTGTTCATCAGTACCGTGTGCGGCTCGCCGACGACGGCAAACCGTTGCTCGATGCGGAGGGCGAGCCACAGATCGAGTTCGGCCCCGAGCACCACCTGTCGCAAGCTGATCGCGCCGAAGCTGAACGTATCCTGGCAGTGCTTCGCTCGCTGCGAAAAGGGTTGCGCTTGCAGCCGCTGATCAAGCCTTACGGCGAGAAGGCTTCAGATGAGGAAGCCGCTAATTCTCGGCGACTTGGCGTCGAACACCCATAATTCATCGCCGCGCGTTCGAACGAGGACCCACGAAAAAAGGCCCCAGTGCGTTGCGCACAGGGGCCTTTTCAATGCTGGCCGTTGCTTCAGTTGCGGGTCGACACCCACGTGTCTACTTCACGTTCTGCTTCGTCGCGCTCCTTGCCATAGCGCTCCTGAAGCGTACCGACCAACTTGTCGCGTTTGCCCGCGATGCGGTCGATATCGTCGTCCGTTAGTTTTCCCCATTGACTGCGGACGTCACCTTTAATCTGCTTCCACTTGCCTTCTATGATGTCCCAATTCATGCGTTTTCCTTTGGCTGTGTCGCTGTCAACGACGACTTGTTTGATAGTTTCAACGCGTCCCGTGCGGACGCGCATCGTGAACGGCGCTACTCAGGCATGCCGCTGCTTGCTTTCTGGGTAGGCTGTTAACAGACAAGATAGCAACAAGCGTGCCTAGCTGTAGGGGCGGAGTCGACGGCCTGAACTCCGCATCGTCGGCAGATCTCGAAGTCGTTTGCGCCCCAGTGTGGCTAAAGCGCTCCGCTGCTCAATCACAAGGTTGCTCGGGGCAGAGCCCAGATTCGCTGCAAGCGGCGCAGCTCGGATCACAACAGATCTCGCCCGGCTCGCAGATGTCCATGCCGCACGCCATGCTGACGGAAAGACCGGTGAAGGCGTTGCATTCCGCGGCGTGACAAGGTTCGTCGAAAGGGGTGCACGTATCGCAGCAACACTTGTAGCCGACGTTGCACGTCGCCATCCCACAGTAGGTCAAGCCCCGGTCCGCGCCCGGGGGCAAATCCTCTACACTCTGAGGCAAGGCCGAGGCCTCCATTGCCCAATCTTCTGCTGCCAAATCGTCAGCCGTGGCCGTGTCGATCGCCGCGTCTCCGATGAGCGTGTCGGGCGTCGCGTCGCCGATGGTTGGCGGCGCCATCGCGTCGAGGGCTGCGGTGTCGCCACCACCAGCTGCAGCACCCGCGTCTGTAAGCGAGTCCTGAGCAACGAAAAGCGGTGCCACCACGACTTCGGGCAGATCCAGTTCAGACCCTTCCGTCACGGCGTTCGCTGGTTCCGACTCTACCCCATCGTTTTGTCCCGGCGTGCCCTGGTTGGCGCCGCGCAGTGAGTTCACCGTGGTTCGAATCTCTGCCTGGTCCGAGTCTGCCTGGGTGGAGCGCTCATTGGCGCGTTGCAGCGACTCGCCGAGGGCATGCAAGCGAGCGGCGGCGGGCTGGGGGTCGGCCTTCTGCGTCAGTGCCAGCGCCAGGCCCCCCGTGGCGGCTCCCAATCCCAGACACGTCAGCGCGATAGGCGTCCAATTGATCCGTTTACCACGGCCTTTCATGTTCCACCTTCTCTCAGCATTTTCTCGACCCTTGCTGGCTCATGAAGCGAGAAGCGTGCCGAGGGCAGACCGCAGATGCGGTTTCCCGCATTTTCCGGGCTCAGGGCTTCCCCGACGCGTAGGTGCCCGCTATCTTCCGCGCGCCCCGACCGGAAGCGCCGTCCACGGTGCCTCCTGGCTCAACACCGGAAAGTTCAATGCTCTCGTCACCTCCCCATTCGTCTGCTCTCAACGTTGTCGTTTCCGCGCTCGCCGCGCGACGGACTCGCGTCGGTGTCGGCTTGTTGTGTCTCGCGCTCGGCACGGTGTCGTCGTGCATCAAGCGTCAACCCCAACCCCAAGATGCCACTACGCCGGCAGCGGCTCAGCCCGTTCAGGCCGCCCCGCAGGACGAGGGAGAAGCAGACGGTCGTGAAGCGACCGGCAACTACGGCAAGGTGCAGGGTGTCGACGTCCTAGGCGACAAGGGGGTGCGTGCCTTCACGATTCAGGGCGACCCGGAGCGCCTCGATGCAAAGTGGTTTCCCGCCGAGAACCAGCCGTTCCGCGAGTACATACGCGCCGAAACCAAGGAGCGCGCCACGAATGCCTGGGACCTGCAGCTGCGGGCGTCCAACGCCACGGAAGTGAACGCGGGCGACACGCTGCTGGCGACGTTCTACTTCCGCACGAGTTGGGTTCCGGACGAAAGTGGAGAAGGTTCGTCTGAGTTTTTGTTCGAGTTGGCTCGGGATCCGTGGACGAAGTCGGTCGAGTATCCCGTCCGCGCAGGCACTGAGTGGAAGCAGGTCTACGTACCGTTTGTCGCTAAAGAGAGGTTCGCGCCTGGGGAAGCGCAGATCACCTTCCGCTTGGGATCCGCCAAGCAGGTCGTCGAGATCGCCGGGGTGAAGGTCGAGAATTTTGGCACCGAGTTGGCTTTGGCGGACTTGCCGAAGACACAGTTAACTTATCCGGGAAATGCGGCCGACGCTCCGTGGCGGGCCGAAGCGGCCGCACGCATCGAAGAGCACCGCAAGGGCGACTTCAAGATATTGGTGCAGGACGCTGCCGGCAATTCCGTGGACAACGCTACCGTTACGGCCAAGCTGGTCCGCCACAAGTTCGGCTTCGGAACGGCGCTTCCGGCGGAAGCCATCGAACGCAACGACAAGGACGACAACGTCAAAGTCCAGCAGTACACGACCCAGTTGTTCAACATGGCAACGCTCGAGAACGATCTCAAGTGGCAACCACTCGCGGGCGATTGGGGCGGAAGCTTCACCATGCAGCGCGCTCTGAAGGGCGTGGACTGGCTAAACGAGCAGGGACTGGACGTGCGCGGACACGTTCTCGTTTGGCCGGGGTGGCAGAACCTTCCGCGCTCTTTGCGCCAGCTGCAAAACGACAAGGCCGCTTTGAGACGGACGATCGAGGCGCACATCCGTGAAGTGGCTGGGGCCACCAAGGGCAAGCTCGTGCACTGGGATGTCGTCAATGAGCCGTTCACTAATCACGACGTGCTCGACATTCTGGGTCATGACATCATGGTGGAATGGTTCAAGATCGCGCGCTCGGTAGACCCACGTCCCAAGCTTTACATCAACGACTTCGCAATCCTGAGCGGCGGCGGCGGTGACTCTGGTCACCGCGACCACTACGAGAAGATGATCCAATTGCTAGTCGATAAAGGAGCTCCTTTCGACGGCATCGGGTTCCAGGGACACTTCGGTACGTCGCTGACGGGAATGGATGACTTGAAGAAGCTGCTCGACCGCTACGGCAAGTTCGGCAAGAGCTTCGCAATCACTGAATACGACATCGTCATCGACGACCAGCAGCTAGCCGCCGACTACACGCGCGACTTCTACACGATGCTGTTCAGCTATCCTCTGGTGGAGGCGATCGTGATGTGGGGTTTTTGGGACGGCAATCATTGGAAGAAGAACGCGGCCCTATTCAACAAGGACTGGACTCCAAAGCCGGCCTACGATGTGTATCGCAGGCTCGTCCAGCAGGAGTGGTCCACGAGCGCAGCGGGGGCGACGGAAGGCGGAGAGTTTCCTCTGCGCGGCTTCTATGGCGAGTATGAGGTGACTGTCACGGCCAGCGGCAAGGTGCAAACCGCCAAGGCTACCCTCACTGAAGATGGCGCGCGCGCGGTCGTCAAGCTGCCCTAGCGGACGCAACAGGCTGCCCGTAACGGGCAGCCTGTTCCCGATACGTGACGCAAAACGTGCGCGATCGGAGACGCGCCGCCATTTGCAGCTTCCGGCTTAAAGAACGGCCCGACTTGGCCGTCCAGCTTGCAGGGCTACGCCATAGCCGCCGCCAATGCTGCGCAAGTATTCAATCAAAGCTAAACTGGGTATCCTCGCCGGCGTACCCGTCGTTGGCGCACTGGTGCTGGCCTCACTGCTTTGGATCCAGGCTTTGGAGGGCGCTCAGTCGGCACGCGCGCTCGGATCGGTCGAGGATCTCGCGGCCCTGTCGACGGGGATCGGTGGACTCG
>CAZNZA010000033.1:0-21352 GCA_964577325.1 uncultured Polyangiaceae bacterium | reverse complement strand
GCGCTCGGATCGGTCGAGGATCTCGCGGCCCTGTCGACGGGGATCGGTGGACTCGTCCACGAGCTGCAGGCCGAACGCGCTCTGCAAGGGCTGGTGCTCGGGCACACGGGGCGCGCCGAAGATCCACTGACGAGCTCGGACGTCGCGCAGACCCATCGGCAGTTGGCCGAAGCTCGACGTGCCCAGCTGAGCGCGCAATACCTGCAGACAGACCAGGCCCACGGACGGCTGGAGGCTTTCATCCACGCTCGCTCACTGGAAGCGCTCCCCCGCCGCTTGCGTAGCGAAATGGAAGCGTCTGCAGCACAATTGCAGGCATTGTCCGACATCCGAGCGGATGCGAGCGGTGAGCGCTTCCCACTGGATGAACGCATCAAGTTCTTTGCCACGTTGAATGCTCATCTGATTGGGGCGACCAACGCGCTTACCGCACTCAGCGATGATGGCGAACTGCTGCGCAACATTGCAGCCCTCGTGAGCGTGATGCACGTCAAGGAGCGCGCGAGCCAGGAGCAAGCGCTACTGGGTAGCGTGTTTGCGCTCGACCAGTTTCCTGCCGGCAGCTATCGAGACTTCGTCACCCTCACGACGCAGGAAGAGGTGTACGTCCACGTCCTGCGCGCCAATGCTCGAGATGAACAAGTCGCGCTATACGACGAAAGCATGCGCAGTCCGCAGGTGCTGCAAGCGCTCGAAATGCGGCAGCGCGCGCTAAAAACGATCGACGAGCCGCTGCAGGTGGAGGCGTCAGCATGGTTTAGCGCCCAGGCTGCCAAAGTCAGTGCGCTGCGCGAGTTGGAAGCTCATCTTTCTGACGAAGTGCATCGCGCAGCTTCGAAGAAGCTGGCCGATATCCGCACCAGCATTCAGCGCAGTTTGGTGCTCTCTATCGCCGTGTTGTTGAGCTCACTGACGATGGCACTGCTCATTTCGAGAGGCATTGCCGGCAGCTTGAGTGCACTTTCCAGCGCGACCAGCCGCGTGCGGGACGAAGAGGACTATTCAGTCCGTGCGGTGAAGCAGAGCCAGGATGAGGTGGGCGAGCTTGCCGAGGCCTTCAACCGCATGCTCGACGCCATACAGCACCGCGACGAGGAGCTCAGCAGGTATCGTCAAGGCCTGGAAGAGCAGGTCGAGAAGCGGACCCAGCAGTTGCTGCGGCGCAACCGTGCGATGCGCATGGTGTTGGACAACGTACAGCAGGGGCTTGCGACGATTCGTCCAGATGGCACGCTCGATAGCGAGCGCTCTGCCGTGTTCGATCAGTGGTTTGGCCCCATTCCCGAACCTGGAAAATTTGCAGAGTCGCTGGGGGCGAACGATGCGGATGTAGTGGCGACGCTAAACCTCGCTTGGGAGCAGGTGAGCGAGGGCGTGCTGCCGACCGAACTCACGATCGATCAATTGCCGCGTCAGCTGACACGCAATGGTCGTCAATTTCGGCTGTCGTACCGGCCGATCCCGGAAGCCGACGAAGCGACCGCTGCACTGCTCGTAGTCAACGATGTGACTGCCGAGGTCCAGCAGCTGAAGGAACAGGCCGAGCAGCGCGAGGCGATCGCCATTTTCGAGAACGTCGTCAAGGATCGCTCTGGATTCCAAAGCTTCCTCGAAGAAACTGAACGCTTAGTAGCTAGCGTCGTTCAAAATCGCAGCGACCGCCTGTTGCTGCTACGCAGTATTCACACGGTGAAGGGCAACTGCGCACTGTTTCAGATTCATAGCGTTGCGCAAGAGTGTCACGAGACCGAAGAAGAGACGGAGCCGGGGCAGTATCCGAAGCCCGAGGCGATCGAACGCATCCAGGAGAGATGGAAACAGTTTACGGCGCGTGTACGGACGCTTCTCGGTGGTGTCGATGATGGCGCGTTCAAACTGAGACGTAGCGAGTGGACGGAGTTGATGGAACTCACGCAGAAGCAGGCTCCTCACGGCGCCATCAAGGCCAAGCTGTGGGAGCTGCAACTCGAGCCAACTCAGGTACGCTTGGGCGGATTCGCCGAACAAGCCCAGCGCACGGCGGCGAAGCTCGGCAAGAACGGACTGAACGTTGTCGTGCAGGATAACGGGGTACGTCTGCCTTCCGAGCGATGGAAGTACTTCTGGGCGAACTTTGCTCACGTGATCCGTAACGCCGTGGATCATGGCATCGAAGCACCCGATGACCGGGAGCGCTTGGGTAAGCCTCGGGCAGGAACCCTCATCCTGGCGTCGACTGTGCGCAACGACTCCGTGTGGATCGAAGTCACGGACGACGGGGCCGGAATAGCCTGGGAGGCCGTGCGCGAGAAAGCACGCCAGCGGGGGCTGCCACACGCTTCGCCTGGCGACTTGGAGGCAGCGCTCTTCGCCGATGGTGTCACGACGCGTCAGCAAGCGTCCGAGTACTCGGGGCGTGGAGTAGGCATGGCAGCGGTACGGCAGGTGGTCGACGAGATGCATGGATACGTGGAGATCGTGTCACAGCCAGACTGCGGAACCACCTTCCGTTTCTGCGTGCCCAACTTCCAATCCTACTCGCGCTTGCCGACGGTCGCGCAGCGTTCGACCGGCTGAGTCAGGTGCTGCGACGCTACTGTTGCCCTGGCTTTTACGGCCTGTTCAGCAGCTGAACTGAGCTCAGGAGCTGCGCGGTGGTCGTGGTGAACCAAGGGTCCAAGTTTGTTGCCGCCTAGCGTCGACTCCCTGGGCAAATCCATGTGGCGATGCCACACTGCAAGCTGGAGATTGCCTATGCCTCGAGCTTGGGTCTGGACGGAGCTAACGCTGAGTGGAATGCTTTTAGCCGCTTGCACAGGCGAAGAACCATTCGCTCGCCCAGACGCGGCAGAGGCCGAACCGGTCATGGATGCGTTCGTTGGGTTATCGGACGCTGTTGCTCCTCAGGACGCTGATGCGGAAGCGCCAGCTAGCTGTGCTGACCTGCGAGACATCTCAGCCGACTGGTTCTACCAGGGTGCCTGCACTCAACCGGGTGAGACGTGCGGCATCGGGCAGGAGTGTTGCTGTGGGGAATGCTTCCCTTCCGTGCAGTGTGAGTGCGGCGCGCAGGGATGGGAGTGTGGCATTACCGAGGCATGCTACGGGGTGGTTTGTTCAGCAGACGCTGCGATAGATTGACGATGCGTCATGCTGTGGCTTCGTCAGGAGCCGGAAGCAGAGGGAGGCCGCGACGCGGCTTGGGCGCGGCAGTCGCGGTTGGGCGACCGTCGACGGAAAAGTTTTCGCCGCCGGCGGGCTTCGTTCGTTTATCGCGCGATGTGTCTGATCCCGCCGAGGGTGCCTCATCGGCGCATAAGCGACCTTTCTCGGGTGTGATCTGCGGAGGGCCTCACCGGGAACGTCGACTGAGTGCCGGGGACGCGATACAACGCCGGGCATGAAGACGCGTGGTATCGTTGGTCCTTCCCAAGCTTTTCCGGCTCGAGTCCGTTCGTCCTTTGCCATACTGGCTGCAGTGCCGTTCGGACTCATCGGGTTGCATACCATTGCAGGCTGTGGGCAGGCTGAAGGTGAAGCGCCGGGCACTGTCCCGGTGGGGCCGAGTGTGCCGATGCCTTCGACCGTTCCATCGGCTCCCCCTAGCGGCGGTACAGCACCTGGCGTGGCCGCTACGGCTCCGGTTCAACCGACGACGCCAGCAGTGTCTCCAAGCGTGACGCCTGCTGGGCCGGCCAACAGCGACGGACCCGGTGTTGGGGTAACTCCCTCCACGACGCCGTCGAGCATAGCACCCATAAGCCCCAGTACGTCGCCCACTGACTCTGGAGACACGACGACCGGAGACGCGACGACCGGAGACACGACGACCGGAGATACGACGTCGAACGAAACGACCGGGGGTAGCGCGACGGACGATGGAAATCCATCGCAGCCCGAGGACAGCACCGGTGACTCCACGAGCGATGCGAACGAAACCGACACGTCGGAGCCATCGGACGTGGACCCGACGGAGGTCGAGAGTTACCTGTCTTCCCTGCCGTGCGGCGCACGCTATTCGGCGCTTGGCGACGGGGGCTGGAACTTCTGCTTACGATTGCAGGACGGCGGTGGTGCTTGCGTAGGCGGAAGCTCCGCGCAGTTCACTCGTGTAGCGTTCAGCGACGGCACACCGGTGAGCAACGTGGCTCAGGTGACGGGTGCCGGTACGGGCGATGGAGTAATGCTGGTAACCAGCGACGGAGCATTGTATACTGGCGGCACGCCAACCAACGTCGGTACAAGTCCGCTCATCGCGTCGGGAGTCGTCAATATCAGCGCAGGTGCAAATGCGCGTGTAGCGCTCGTGAAGGACGGTAGCGGGTTCGCAGTAGTGGGGTGGGTCGGTGATGGAACGCCCGCCCCCATCGCCTTGCCCGCAGGCGTCAAGCCAGTGCAAGTTTCAGCAAACTATGGCTTGGCGTGTGCCCTAGATACCCAAGGAGCCGTCTACTGCTGGGAGGCCGGCGGGAATCATGACATCGCAGGTGTTACGACGACGCCTAGCCTAGTGGGGCTGGAGGCGCCATCGAAGATGGTCAGCGTCGGACAAAACAGTGTATGCGCCGTTACCTTTGACGACACCTTGCAGTGCGTCGCCCACTTTTACAGCAGCCCGTGGCTCCCCACGCGAGCGGACGGGGGCGAAGTCTCCTTGGAAACCTCGTCCTTCCCCAGCGTCCGCGATGTGACGGCAGGATTCCACCAGGGCATCATCGTCAAGACCGACGGCACCGCGTACTACCTCGGTCACACAGACGTGGGTTCAGACAATCCAGGCGTGGCGTTCACGGGCGCCACGAACGTCGTAGCATCTGGCGGGGACCGCGGTCGAGCGTGCGTGCAGACGGAAGACGGAAGCGTGTATTGCATGACGGGCTCCTCAGCGACGGTAGCGACCGTCGACGGCCAACCGCTGAAAGCGGCAGCTGCCGACTGCCCCTACTGACGCGCCTTGCTTCGGTTCCAAACGTCACTTGCTCATTCGCTCGTGTCGCTCAGCATGATGTGCTTGTTTCGGATATTCCATCCGACCGAAGTACAACGTTTGGCAAACGGTGCGTCGTGCGTAATCAGTAGTAGCGCACCCGGGTACTCCGCCAGTGCTCGCTCCATGCGTTCAATAGAAGGCAGGTCGAGGTGATTCGTGGGCTCGTCGAGCGCCAAAAGCCAGACCTGCCGTCCTAATCCGAGTGCTAGCGCTAGCTTGCGCGCTTCTCCGGGGGACGGTTGTGGCGAGGCTAGCACTGCGGCGGGGTCCAAACCCAGAGTTGCCGCCACGCTCAGCACTCGACCTCGCACGTCGGCGCTCAGTTGTCGCACCGTATCCCCCAAGTGTCGGCAAGCGGCTGCGTCGAGTTCCTGAGGCAGGTAAAGATAACGCTCGTCGGGGAGCGCTGCTGCTTGCAGGATGCGGTTGAGCAGTGTGGTTTTGCCCGCGCCGTTCGTTCCTCTTAGATGGACGCGCGCACAACGATCCAGAACGAGTCGAAGGTCGTACAGGAGCTCGAGGCGGCCCGCTCGCAGCACCTCTTCCTGGAGCACGCACAGGTTTGGGCGCGGACACGGCGTGTAGTCGACGAAGATCCGACCACCGCGTTCTTTCTCGACACGCACGCCAGCCAGCGCAGCCTGAGCTCGCGCGACTTCCTTGCGCTGCACGCCCACGGTTTTACCGTGACGAGCTTCGGCGAAGCTGACCCGGTTTCGGGCAACGATGCTGCGCGCGTCGTGGTCGTTGCGGTCCTTCATGCGTTTGCGGGCCGATAGTTGACCAGCGGCCGCATCTTGGCGTTGCCGAGCCTGGTGCAGCTTGCGTTGCGTCGCACGAACGTCGTCGCGAAGCTGAGCGTGTCGCTTGCGTTGGGAACGTTCGTTCGCTTCCCACAGCGGCAGCGCTTGGCTGTAGCTGCCCGCGTACACGTCGACTGCACGGCCACGTACCCGTAAAGTCGTCGTCGTGAGTGCATCGAGCAGTTCTCGTTGATGAGATACCACAACACCTACCCCCCCAAACTCTCTTAGCGCCGCTACCAGAAGTACACGGGCATCGGCATCGAGATGGTTCGAGGGTTCGTCGAGCAACAGCACGTCGGGTTCGCTGGCCAGGGCCGCCCCGACTTGCCAACGCTTGCGCTCACCCGGAGAAAGCGTCGACCAACGCTGTAAGTCATCCACACGCAACTGCAACAGCCCGCGCCAACGAGCGGTGCGGTCCGTTGACACGTGCGTCAAAGCAACGGCTTCAGGGGGAGGGTGCTCGATGTCTTGGGGACACAGCACCATCGAAACGTTGGCTGGTCGCCACCGCACGCTGCCGGCGTCGGGCGGGAGCGTTCTGGCCAGCAAGCGGAGTAAGGTGGTCTTGCCTGCACCGTTTTCTCCGACCAATCCATACCACCCGTTTTCTAGGTGTAGTTCCACGTTCTCTAACAGCGGCAAAGCTCCCACGTGACCAAAGCTTAGACCGGAAATACGACAACTAGTCATACAGCACTCCTCTCCAAAAGGTTGCGCCTCCGGTGGCTGCTGCCGTGGGTGTGCAAATGCGGTCGGACGGAATGGTGTCTGTGTGCTGAGCGGTTGCACCTGGCGTTTGCTCAACACCTGGCGAGCACTTAACCTGGCACGCCGCAACAGTAGCTATCAGAAGCCGACCGTGCAGAGCGCCATCAACGCAACCCGCTCCGTCGTTAGGCCCAACCGACGTCTTGCAACCTTCAATCTACGGCATCAGCATCTGCACAGCACACGCCCCAGCAGGCGTGGCCACCAAAGGCAGACGGGCTCGAGATTGAGATTTACGCTTCCATAGACGCCGCGGCGACGCGGCATGAGCAGCGTGGATCCGATAGCGCGCGCTGACAAGGGGTAAGCGCAACAAAAGTCGCTAGGATTGGCGTCGCCGTCGAGCGCCGAAGCGCTCGCGTCATAGGTGGCGCGTGAAAGTGGCGAGCATCCGCGCCCAGGCCCGCTCCGCTTGAGCCTGGTCGTACACCGGGGAATCAATGGTACAGAAGCCATGTTGGGCGGGGTAAACTTCAACTTCGGCAGGCACCTGCGCCTTCTGCGCCGCTTGCTCGAGGGTAGCCTTGGCCTCCGGATCTTTTTCGTGATCGTTGTGTGCGATACAAATTAATGCGGCGGCATTCATCGTCGCCAGAAGTCGGTGAGGGCTCGATGCTTCGTCGGTAACCAAGCCGCCTCCATGAAACGAAGCGACCGCTCCCACACGCTTTGGCACTGCGGCCGCAGTCCAAAAAGTAAACGGACCACCCATGCAATAGCCAGCGCTCGCTGTTTTCCTTGCCCGATCCACCTCCGGCTGCTGATCGAGCCAAGCCATGTACGCCGCTCCATCATCCGCGATGGCGTCAGCGGTGAGAGCGTCTCTCATGGGTTGCACCTTTTCTTTTCCCCCTTCGGCGCGCCACTCAGCAAAGGTTTCGAACAGCGGCAGCTTCGTGGAGCGGTAATAAGGATTCACCACGAGTACCGCATATCCGTCGCCGGCCAAACGGGTCGCCATGGCCTCATAAGCCGGACGTAAGCCTGCCACGTCGGGCCACATGAGAACGCCAGGATGCTGACCGCTCGAAGGCGTCGCGTAGAACGCCTCGGCCGTACCGTCAGGTGTGGTGATGGTCACCCTGCGGCTCGCCGTCGCCGGTGGTTGTGCCTGAACACTTCCCTGCGCAACCTGAGGCGGACGCGTCTCAGGCTCCCTCACTGGAGGAGATGGTGACGCACAGCCGGGTAACATGGCGGCCAACGCAGCGCCACCTCCCACGCTCACTGCACGACGGCTGAGGCGAAGGTTCTCTAGGTAGATGGCGTTGTCGGCTTCGGTAATTTCGTCACACATGGTCGAGCTCCGGTAGCTCGAGGGTACACGCCATCCGCGCGTGTGTCACGGCCGGCAGACTTCGCTGGCCAGGTAGCGTCAGACTCGAGTACTAGCGACGAGAGGGACGCGCGTGGCGTCGTAGCTCGTCAGCTTCTGCAATTGTGCCACGCGGGTCGAGGCTGGCATGTGTTCGACGAGCATGTTTCTCAGGTGCCGCAACATGCCGTTCTCCCAGTGCGCCATCCTACCGATGGTGGACGAGGTTTTGGTCACCCAGCTCGTGCGCGGGAACCGCGTGAGCTCGTAGCTTCTCAGGGCATCCGGCACGGTATCGAAGTGCTGCAAGCAACGCGTCAACACGACTGCACTCTCGATTGCCATGGCTGCGCCCTGTCCCATGTTCGGGGTAGTGGCGTGGGCGGCGTCTCCCAGCAAGGTAACGCAGCCATCACTCCAGCCAGGTTTCGGCGCTCGATCGACGATGTCGCGAAAGATAATAGCCTCGTTCGGCGTGGCCGCGATGATGCGCGGGACCTCGAAGGCGTAGTGGGCAAAGCGGTCGAGCAGCTGCCGTTGGCGAGTCGAGACCGGGCTGTCGCTGCGCGCGGGTGCGGTGGCTACCGCAAACCAATACAGCCGATCTCCGGGCAAGCGGACGACGCCGAAGCGGTCCCCCTTACCCCATATCTCTCCGCAGACTCCCGACCAGTCGCTGGGCGTGCGGCAAACTCCGCGCCAGCACGTATAGCCGGCGTAGCGTGGCTCGTCCGCCGCAAATTGACTTCGAATCGTCGAGGCGATGCCGTCGGCCCCCACGAGCAACCAAGCCCTTTCCCTAGTGGCGGCTACAGGAAGCGCGTTCTGCATGCTGGTTTCTGCAGCAGCAGATTCTTCTAAGTTAATGTCTACATGGTCGTCCGTCAGAGCATAACCGACGCAGCTCGTGTTGAACCGGACCGTGCCTGCTGGCAGCGCCTCGTACAGCGCCTGTTGCAGTTCTGCACGATGAAAGGTCATCAAGTCGGCTTCGGCTTGCAGCTCTTTTCCGATGACCGGCGAAGCTTCGACGAGTGTGCGACCGTTAGCGAGCGCTATGATACCGGTTTCCGCTGCTTGACCGACCGCGCGCACGTGTTCGCCTACGCCCAGCTGGTCGAGGCAGTGCAGCGCATTGTGCCAGAGCGTGATGCCCGCTCCGATTTCCGCTAGTGCCGAAGCTCGCTCCACGACCGTGACGTCGAAGCCAGCGCGTCGCAAGGCGATCGCCAGCGTAAGACCCCCGATCCCAGCACCGGCAATGACAACGGGCAAATCAGGTGGCTGTCGCACTGTCCGTGGATAGCACGGGAGGTGAGCGCTGTGCCAGTAGTCCAGGCCCCCTCAGAGCAACTCTCTTCACCTTGCCGTGTGTGAGGCGAAATGCGGGCTACCGCAAAGGGTACTTGGGGCTGTCCGGTCGGTGGCCGTCGACGGTAACCACCCGCACGGGACCATTGGCCTGCGAAAGCGGTAGGTAGCTGATGGAGTGCGGCACTTTGACCAACACTGCCTTGAGCAGATCCGTCGAGGGGATGGCTCGGGGAGCACCGCGCTGGCCTCGGATCTTGCGATCGATCCAGTACGCACTGACCTTGTCTGGAGCCATGCCCAAGACCCGTTTGTCGAACGCGACCCGAGGCTCGGTCTCGGCAGCAAGATTGAACGGCACGAGCGGCTGTCCGCTGTGGCCGTTGATGGGTCGTCCCAAGAATAACGCCTTCAAGTGATCGAAGCTGATGTTCTGCTGTTTATCATCAGCGCTGACGACGACGGCAAGTTCGAGATCCTCAGCCCAGGCTAGTGACGGCAATAATCCGCACAGGGTGGCGCTGGAGAGACCGTATATGAGGTGACGCCGTTGCATATCAAAAACTCCAAGCGGCTTGAGTGACCAGCGCGTTGCCGCCGTCGGAGAAGGATTGCGTGTCGTAGAACCAGCTATGGGTGAGCTGGGCTTTCAGCACCACGCGAGGTGTCGGACGCAAGTTGAGGCCAAAGAAGAGTGCGGCGCTGCGGCCCTTCCAGATCGTTCCCGAGTCATAAATTTCGGCTCCCACCCAGGGCATGGTGTTGAGCCAGGGGGTGCGGTATCCGGTAATCCCATACGCGCCCCAGCGGCGGGCATCGGGCTCGAAGCCAGGAGCAGTGCCGTCGAAAACGAACGAGACTGGGCGCCCTTCGTCGGTCCAAGCCCACCCGTTGCTGATGGCTTCGGCTTGGAACAGGAAGTCCCGATACTCGTACTTCACGTCGACGCCGATGCTCGTTTCATCGAATTGATAACTGACCTCTTCAATAGGCAGGAACGTCACCATGTCGTAGCTGGTGACGCTGTCAGTAAAGCGGCCAGTGTAGGCGGAAGCGCCGACCGACACTACGCCGTAGTCCGAGTCGTGGCGGGCAAACAAGCGTCCCCCGACTCCCAGGTTGTCGTCCAGGTCGAGGTGCGTATCGTACGGGCCGCGGCCATTGGAGAGGGTGAACGCGTAGCCGAGCTCGGTGGGCCCCACTTGAGTGCCACCGAAGAACTTCAAGCCAGTTTGGCGCTCAGGAAAAAACTCCTCGCCTACGATGAACGGACGAACGGTGCCGAGGATCACGGGTGATCCGTGGTCGACGTTCCAAATGCCATATGGGGTAAGCCAAGACCCGCCGCGTATCGTCAACCATTGGTTGAACGAGTACTCTAACCAGGCGCGCTCGATTTCGATGCCTCCAACCCGCATCGGACGCGCGTAGTCCGCGTAGTCGCCGACCGTGGTATTGATGGGCGTCGGCGCTTCCGTCAGCGTTTCCGTCGTCAGCGCGTACGCGCCATGCGGCAGGTAGGTGAAGCGCACCTCAGACAGAGCTCGCCAACCGTCTCCCAACTCAGCGTCGAGATACACGTTCAGGTTGCCGACGGCGAAGCCGCGACCAAACGAGAAGTCGCCAGACAAGCTCTTGGTGTACGCAAAGTCAGCGAATCCGTAGATGCTGAGTTTGTACTCGTCGAGGGCCGCCATCATGGTAGCTTCGGAGCCGGCGTTGCCGAGCAACGCATCCAGATCAAACGCCGGCTCTTCCGTCACTTCGGCGGGAGCGGGCTCGTTAGTAGCCGACTCCGGGGCAGCTGCGGATACCTCCGCCGGATGAACGGCGTCGCTACTGGGCATGCCGGCAGGGTCAGCGGCAGTTCCCCCGACCCCCCCAGTGTTTAGCGGTGTGGTCGGGATCGCTGCCGGCTCCGGCTCCACTGCGGGCTGCGCCTGAGGCACGATGGCGGGCTGTGACGTGGTTGCGGTTGCGGCTGGCTGTGCGGAAGTGGCGTCGACGGACGGTGTGCCCACTGGCGCCGTAGCAACGGGCGCAGCAGGGGGTGGGGTGGCGGCAGGTTGCTGCGTCGGTGCCTGCGCAACGGGTGGCTGTACTGCCGGCGCTTGGGAGGCGGACGGTTGCGCCGGCTGCGCGTTCACCACCAAGGGCCAAGCGATCAATAGCGCGACGACACTGGAACACTGCAAAGGGTGAACGGCGCGCATGATGATGGTGCGGGGTGAGCGGCGTGTCATTGGCTGCCGTGAGGATGTCATGGCGCACACCCTCCGGCTGGTACGCACAAGGTTTCAGTGAACCCAAAGGCTGACAAGTCACAGCATTCGTAGCCGACGAAACAATTGTCGGAGCTGAGCGAGCAGTTCTTCTGCTGACACGTCTGAGTGAAAAACACATCGCAGTGTTCGGCCTGGGTGCCTGCGCAGTCGGCATCGCTGGCGCAGCTTTGGCCGAGTCCAGCAGGTGGCGACATACAAGTGGCTGTATCCGGGTGGCAAGCTTGACCTGCGGTGCAGTCGCCGTCCTCGGAACAACCACCGACGCCAGCCTCAGCATTTGACTCGCCCGTTCCGCCGTCCGCGCGATGCTCTGCTGTCGGCGCTTTCTCGCAAGCGGCTTTAGGATTTTCCCTGACGTAACCCGACTTGCACGCACAACCGCTGGCAGAGCCGACTTCGTTCTTACCGCACTCGATGCAGCCCTCCGCGGTGTAACCGAATCCAGGACTGCACACACAGCGTGTGAGGTCGTCGTCGTAGATTTGGCCGCTACCGCACCGCTGGTCGGCGTCGTAGGCACAGGAAATGAAAAGTAGCGCTTGCAAGTACGGCGCTAGACTCCACCAGGGAGTGCGATGGCTTTGAAACGTCATGGCTTGTCGCAGTTCTGACCGCGAGCCGGCGTGGCTCGTTCGAACTTACGACTCGGCGAAACAAAGCTTTAACGAAGAACGCCAATGCAGCGCGTGAGGCTCCATGAGTGAAAATGACGAGTCGCCGCCACGGCTCGCTCACGAGCCGCAGGGTCAGTCGATGTGGGTTCAGGCGTCGCGGTAAAAGCGAGGCACGCGGCGCGAGACGCTCGTGAGCACCTCCCAGGGAATAGTCCCCTCGATGGCAGCGATTTCTTCGGCGCGGATGGCATCCCTACCCAGAGGACCGCGTTGTTCTCCTAGAATCACAGCTTCGTCACCGACCGCCGCCCCTGGCAGATCGGTCACGTCGACCGTGATCAGGTCCATGCTTACTCTACCCACGATCGGAGCACGCCGCCCTCGCACCAAGACATGCCCGCGGTTCGAGTGCTGGCGTCCTAGGCCGTCGGCATAGCCGATGGGCAGCGTAGCTATGCGCGAGAGACGTTGGGCGGTGAAACTTCCTCCGTAGCCGACGGTTTGCCCCGGCTCGAGCTCTCGCAGAGCTATCAGCGTCGATAGTATCCTCATCGCTGGGCGCAGTTCCGGCGCCATCCCGTCGCTAGGTTGTACACCGAACACCGCTATTCCCGGGCGCACGAGATCGAGGTGACTCTGTGGGGTAGTCAGCAACGCCGCAGAGTTCGCAGCATGACAAATTCGCGGCGATAGATTGGCGCGCTTGAACAGGTCGAGCACGCGCTGAAAGCGCTGCAGTTGTTCGAGCACCGAATTGCGATCGGTGTCCGCGCTCGCGAAGTGAGTCATCAGGCCTTCGAGCACGAGGTGACGACAGCCGACGATGGCTTGGATGACCGCAGGGATATCGCGCTCCGAGACGCCCAGGCGACCCATACCCGTATCCACTTTGAGGTGGAATGGGACGCGGCCCATCTGTTGAAAGGCCGCATCCTGGTCCAGACCCTCGACCTGGCCGAGACTGTGAATCACCGGCGTCAAGTGGTAACGCAACAGCTCGGCTCGACTTCCACCGAAGTAGCCGCTCATCACCAAGATGGGTAAGCTGACGCCTGCCTCCCGTAGCTCGATCGCCTCTTCAATCAAGGCCACACATACGCCGTCAGCACCCGCGCGCTCGAGCGTTCGAGCGCAGGCTTTCGCTCCATGACCGTAGGCGTCGGCTTTGAGCACACACCAGATTCGGGAGCGAGTGTGACGCCTCAACGCCTGTAGGTTCCACCGCAAGCAACTCAAACTTATCTCGGCGCGCGTCGGGCGAAGCACGTCTTCGGGATGCGCCCGTTGTGGCAGCAGTACCCGTGCAGAAGCGGCGTCTTCTGCCAAGCGTGCACCGTCATCGGAATTGCTACCCCCTTTGCCTCCGTCATGGGCTCCGGTAGGCCCGGCTTCGTCGACTCGGGAAGGGATACTCACGAAATGGCAGTTAGCGCCGCCCGTCACCACAGGTCAACCTTGCGCTTCGACAGCAGGGAATATAGGACCCAACCGGTCAACATGTCTTCTTCACCGTCTTCCGCGTCCCCTCCCAGTTTGGACATCGATCCTGAGCTTTTGACGCGAGTAAGGGGGGCCATCGACGACATTCGTGCGGGAAAGATGGTGGTGCTCGTCGACGACGAAGATCGTGAGAACGAGGGCGATTTAGTTTTTGCCGCCGAGAAAGTGTCGCCCGAGCACGTCAACTTCATGGCCAAACACGGGCGCGGCTTGATTTGCCTCACCCTCACCGAAGAACACGTGCGCAAGCTGGAATTGCCCATGATGGAGCAGCCCGGCAGTCGTGGCGGCCCCCAGCTCGGAACGGCGTTCACCGTCAGCATCGAAGCGAGACACGGCGTCACCACCGGTATCAGCGCTGCCGACCGCGCCACGACGATACGCGTCGCGGCGTCCCCCGACGCTGGTCCGTCGGACGTGGTTACTCCCGGGCATATCTTTCCCCTGCGCGCGCGCAAGGGCGGCGTCCTAGTGCGTACGGGGCAAACCGAGGGTTCCGTCGATCTCGCCCGCCTTGCCGGCTTGTACCCGGCGGGCGTGATCTGTGAGATCATGAACGACGACGGATCGATGGCCCGTCTGCCCGAGCTCGAGCGCTTTGCCGGTGAACACGGTCTGCGCGTGCTTACGATCGCTGACCTGATCCGGTACCGGCTTCAGACGGAACGTTTCGTGCGACGTATCAACGATGCGCTCATCACTCTGGACCAAACGAACACGGAGTGGCGCTTGATATGCTTCCGCATCGTGCTCGACGGTCGTGAGTTCGTAGCGTTGGTAAAGGGCGAACCGCCTGCGGATCATGCGCTGTGCAGGGTGCACCGCGGCGACTTGCTTGCAGACTTGTTCAGTAGTCGCGAATCATCTGGAGGACGGGCGCTGCGCGCGGCGATCGACCACATCGATCGTGAGGGAGCGGGTCTCATCATTTACATCCCCTCCGAAGCCAGCTTGGAGCGGGAGCTCGAGCGCTTGCGCAGCGAAGGCCCGACGAGCACGTTCGCCGGCGGTTCCACGGCGAATGAACGTGCTCTGCGTCGGTTCGGCTTGGGAGCGCAGGTGCTTCAAGACCTCGGTATTCGAAAAATCCGCTTGTTGACCGACACTCCTCGCAAATTGGCGGGTCTGAAGGGCTACGGGCTGGAAGTGATCGAAGTCGTGCCTCTGTCGTCTTAGTCCTCGAACGAAGTCCGAGCGATAGGAAGCAAACGTAGCCGCTAGGCCTCAATTCGGCTCAGTTCTGAGCCGAGGGTGCTGGCCTATTGGTTTCGTACGGCAATATCTGGTGCCAAAGGGCGCCACTTCCGCTAGAAACGGCACCGCTCATGCACACGATCGAAGGTACATTCATCGACCTCAAGAACGCCCGTATTGCCCTGGTCGCTTCGCGCTTCAACGACTTCGTGGTCAAAGAACTCATCGCAGGAGCCCGCGACACGCTCGTGCGTCATGGGGTAGACGACGACTCCCTGGTGTTGGTCCGAGTGCCAGGGGCTTGGGAAATACCTGCAATCTGCAAAAGGTTGGTGGAGAGTAAACGCTTTGATGCGATCATTGCCCTGGGAGCGATTATCCGCGGCGGTACCCCTCACTTCGATTTCGTGGCGTCGGGGCTGGCGAGCGGTATAAGCGCGGTTGCCGCAGATACCGGCACACCGGTGGCGTTTGGCGTGCTGACGACCGACACTATCGAACAAGCCATCGAGCGCTCAGGCACGAAAGCAGGCAACAAAGGCGTGGAGGCGGCACTGGCGGCGCTCGAAATGGTCAGCCTCAGTCGCGCACTGAGTGAGGCGGGAGCTTCGAAAAGCGCGTAACGCTGACGGATGACAACGCGAAGTAGGTGAATCGTGGGTGCTAGAACAACGGGTCGAGAAGCAGCGCTGCAGATGTTGTTTTCGATCGAAGCTACGTCTGCGTCTGCCGATGCGGTCATCCGAGATTTTTGGCGAGAGCTGCCTCCGCCTGACGCCGAGGGACGCAGCTTCGCGGACGATTTGTTGCGCGAAGTCATGCTCAAGCGGTCTTGGCTGGATGAACACATCACTGCCGCCAGCAACAATTGGCGGCTGGAGCGCATGACACCGCTCGACCGCAGCATCCTGAGGTTGGGAGCGCTCGAGCTCTTGGCGCATCCCGAAGTCCCCGCGGCAGTTGTCATCGATGAAGCGGTGGAGTTGGCCAAGCGTTATGGCGCCGACAACAGCGCCAAGTTCGTCAACGGGATCTTGGACAAGATAGCCTCATCACACCGGGGCGGGGAGCAGCGGCCAGTATCAGGGCGACCCGACGATGCGGGCGCTGAGACACGAGAAGACAGCGACTAAGCGATGGAGCTGCGCTTCACCTCTCCTTCTCTGCGCGCCCTGGACCGGATCGGTACGGAGATCCTGATCGCGAACACGACGTTGGACGAGCGCCCTCCGCAAGGAGTAGCGGGTTTGGTCGACTGGCGTCTGGCGGGAAAACTGTCGCGGCTGATGTTGAGCGGATATCTTACCGGCAGTCTGGGCGAAGTATTGATGGTCCCCGCGAAACCGAAGCTTCCCTTCGACAAGGTGTTGCTCTTTGGCTTGGGGCGACGCGAAGAATTCGACTTGGGCGTCTATGAAGCCGTGCTCGATCGCATGCTGCGAACGCTCGAAGGTCTACGGGCGCGCACGGCGGTCGTGGAATTGCCGGGCCGCCACTTCGACGCGGTTCCGGCAGAGCAGGCGGCGGACATGCTGCTCAGCAGCGTCGGCGCGTCGAGGGAACACGATGTGTGGACTCTGGTCGAGTCGCAAGAGGCGCAGCGTCTCGTGACACGACACATGATCCAAGAGCGACGGCGGGTTCGCCACGAGTGAGCGGGCTGCTCGAGTCAGCGCTTAGCCTCAGAGCCCAATGCTTGACTGACCAATTCGCAGCTAGAGCCGACACCGAGCGCCAGCGATACCCCGAGTACGATTGATGAACGTCGCACAGCGTCTCGCCAATTGCCGTGCTCGTGCGTCATGGTCCGCAGCAGGCGCACGCCGGGCGGAGCGAGGGCCTTGCCCAGCAACATTGCGTACGCGATGGCAGCGGGATAACGCAGCTTCGCTGCCGCCAGTTGTCCGCCGACCTGTCGGCGGCGCTTACGCACCAAGTCGTGGATCGAATGCCGTGCTGGATGATCGACCACGACATCATCGGCGTACTCGATGGCGAACCCGTACCCCACGGCCCGCTGGCACCACTCCTTGTCTCCTCCGGACTTGAGGCGCGCGTTGAACGGCCCGCTGTGAGACATGACGCGGCGAGTGGTGATGAGATTTGCCGTCACCGAGTAGCGCTGTTGCTCGACATATAGGCGCTGAGGGAAAGCCAGACTGAGATCGTACTCTTCGGCCCAGGTCGGGTGAGCAGGATCCAAAGCGTAGACGTCGATGCGCCCGCCAAGGACGACGTCGCGCGCGCCACCGTCCAAATGCCGCAACGCGCGCTCCAACCAATCTGGGCGGGGGGTACAATCGGCGTCGGTGAACGCCAGCACACGCCCCCGTGCGTGCTCGACTCCAGTGTTGCGCGCGGCGTACGAGCCAGGCGTGGGCTCGTGGAGCAAGCGTGCCTGCGGTAAGGCTCCCATGGCTTCGGACAGGTCACGACTACTGCCATTGTCGACCACCAAAACCTCGTACTGCTCTTGCGGCAACGTCTGGCGCGCGAGCCCACCGAGGCAACGTCGCAGGCCGACGACGTCATTGAAGACCGGGACGATGACGGTTGCCAGCACCATGGGCCGCTGGTTTAGCGCGCGGTCCGGGACACGTTCAAGACGTAGTTACGTGCGTGCGTAACCCCCGCATCGGTCAGTGGCGGAAGCGGGTCAGCATCTTCGACGTTTCGGTAAGCACTGACTTGCAAGAATGCCGTTTGTGCCTCTGCAAGTCGGTGCGTGATGCTCGACGTACGGCCATCGAGGCTATCGTCGTTGCATCGCCACGGTGCTACGGCGCAACCCGGCCCGACGACGAGGACGGTGTCGAAATCCGAGCCGTGGGTGTCGAACGTGTATATTCCATCGGTTGGTGCCGTGAATTGTGCCAGGACGGCGCGGTTCCCCGAGGAACAGGAGCTCTCGAGTTCAGTGGCGCGCGCATCTTCCTCGAAGTTGCCTGAGACACTCGCCGATTCAAGGTCCAAGGTTATGGCTTCGCACAGGCCGTTGGCCGCATCCAGACGCCGTACGGACAGCGAGAACGTGCCCTGCTCCTCTACTTCGTACGCCTCAACCGCGAGCAGAAAACGCGAACCACGTTGCGCATGCAGCTCCACGTAAGCTTGAAGAGATTCCGTGGCCGCTGCACCATCATCATCGCACGTCACTAGGGTACCGCAGGTTTCTGTTTCCACACTGAGTACGGCCAACGTTGCGTCGAAGGTCGTGCCCAACGTATCGAAGGCATAGTGTCCGGTCTCGGGCGCGGTCCAGGAAAACAACACTTCACGCCCGTGCCCGCACCAGTCCCGAACGTCGACGGCACCCTCCAATGACGCTTCGTACGTTCCGCTGAACGCGGGACCAAAGTCGAGAAGCACAGGTGGGTTACAGGTTTCCGGTGAGGTGGAGGGGGCAGTGATGGGCGGCTTTGGCGGTTGGGGCGCTGGATCTGGGTTTTGGGGTCGAGGTACGGCAACGGGCGGTAGGGACTCTGGCGCCTCTGCTGGCGGCTCTGCTGGCGGCTCTGGTGCGGGCCGTGGCTCCGTTGCGGGGACAGGCAGCGACGTTGGGTCCGGACGCGGAGTCGTGGACAGCGGAGGAGAGGGGCCTATCGACGGCGTCTGTTCCTGACTAGCCCCGGCGTCGCCGGGGCCCGCGCCTTCGTAAAAGGTGCGGGCGCCGCAGCCAGAGGCCGCCACCAAGCCGAACATCAGAGTGGTTCCAAGGACGGACCTGAGCATCGGGGAGGAGGAATGCTGAAACACCCCCCAGTGTGTGACCAGCAGGACTGCCCGCGCAAGGCGTGGAGAGCGCGCAACAGTCATTCACCCGCGCCGGTACGATTCGCGGGCGCTTGAAGGCGTTTGCTCACGAACACCAGATCCAGGAAGCGTCCAAACTTGTATCCGACCTGCGGAAGCTCGGCGCTGCGTTGGAAGCCGAGCTTCTCATGGAAACCAAGGGAAGCCACATTGCTGGCATCGATACCCCCAACGACCATGTGCTTTCCGGCTGCTCTGGCCCGTGCGAGCAGCTCGACCATCAGCGCGCTACCGACGCCGCGGCCCCGATAGTCGGCGCGCACGTGTACGCTGTGCTCGACGGTAAAGCGATAGCCCGGCCACGAACGAAAATCGCCGAAGCTAGCGAAACCGACCAGCGCTTGCTGGTCTACCGCAACGAGCACCGGGTAACCCGCGGATACGCGCGCGCTCCACCACGTACGCCGCTCAGCGACATCAACCGGAGTTTCGCTGAAGATGGCAGTCGATGATGCCAAAACATCGTTGTAGATGTCGACGATCGCGTTCAAATCGCTCGCGAGCGCATCTCGAATCTGCATCATCACTTCGTGAGACGGCGGAGGACCCTAGCCCACGTGCGCGCGGCGGCCGCGTCAACCGCCGTAGTAGGTCCACCTTATCATGGCGTCAGAGGTGCCTTCTAGATCGATGAGCGTGACACACGCTGCCGACGTGCTGGCGACCACCTGAGCTTGCCACTCCGCGGAAAAGGTGAGCCGTTCGTCGAGACCGGCACACGCGTTGACGATCCGAGCAGTCACGGGGAAGCCGCTCCCCGTCGTGGCATGGAGTCTCAGCGGACGCGTACCCCACCACTCAGGGTAATTCTCGATCTTCAAGCAACCGTTGACGGCTATCGTCACGAATTCATTCGTCAGCCCCATGTCCGTCGCCGTGGTGACATCGCACGGCGGACCGAGGGCGCACACTCCCAGCGTGCAACCGCCCTCCGCGCAATCAGAGGTACTGTTGCAGGCCTCACCGAGTGCGCTTTGCCCGCAGACGCTCCCATTGCACTCGCCGCTATGGCAGGCGGAAGCACCCGAACAAGGACTGCCCGTATACCCGGGTCCACACGTCCCATTTTGGCAATTGTTGCTGTCGCAGTCAGCGTCACTCACGCATTCGGCACCGAACGGACCTGCTTCACAAGTAGACCCGTTACATACCGCACTGATGCAATGAGCATCATCGTTGCAAACGCCACCAAACGTTGCCTCTCCGCACATGCCCGCGTCGCAGACCCCGCTGGTGCAATCATCAGACCCATTGCACGGGGACCCCGGGTAACCCGCCAGGCACGCTTCGTCGCAGCGGCCGCTCAAGCAATCTGCGCCGGCGGTACAGGTCGTGCCGCTCGATCCCTTGGTGCACGTGTCCGCGACGCAGCTCGCGCTCGCGCAGTCGAAGTTCGTTTCGCAAAGGGTCGCGTAGCCTCCGGGCGCGCAGGTGCTTTCGTCACAGCGTGCGCTGTAGCATTCGCCGGCGGAGGCGCATGGGGCCCCTGCCCGGCCGGGACCGCACGTGCCATCCTCGCAGTTGCTACTGGCGCAAGTCTCGTCGCTCGCGCACGTCGTACCGAGTTCCGCGCGCTCGCAGGTGCCCTCCGTGCAGGCATTCGTGACGCAATCCGTATCAAGGGCGCAGCTAGCGCCGATTGCACCCAGTTCGCATCCGTTAACCGCGCACCGGGCACTATGGCAATCTGCATCGACCACGCATGGATCGCTCGCGTTGCCCATCGCGCACAGCTCTTCGACGCAGCTTTGCGTGACGCACATCGTGTCGTCACTACAGCCCGTGCCCGCCAGCGCGAGGCCACAGGTGTTGTCGACCGTGCAGCGTTGTGTGTTGCAGTCCACGCCGAGGGCGCACGCTTGGCCGAGGGTGCTTTGGGCGCAGGTTCCGTCCGTGCAGCGCCCAGTCGTGCAGTCAGCGTCTTGCTGACAGACGCCTCCCGCATTGGAGATGACGCACGCTCCGCCGACGCAGCTTTGGGTCGAGCAGTCTTCGTTCATGTTACACAGCGCGCCCGGCATGCCGATGCCGCAGAAGTTTCTGTCGCACACTTGGCTGAGGCAGTCGGAGCCGCTCCGGCAACTGGTTTCGAAACCACCCGGCGCGCACACGTCATTGGCGCAGCTCAAGCTCTGACAGTCGTTGGCCATCTCACAACCGGCGCCAACGAAACCCGCCGCACACGTTCCATTCGAGCAGTAACCGCTCATGCAATCGGCGTCGGCGTCGCAGCCATCACCGCGGCCCGCCAAGGTGCATACGCCGGCACTGCCGCATTGATTCGTGAGACAGTCGTCGTCTTCCGAGCAGGCGGAGCCGGCAGCGCAACGCGTGCAGTCCGCACCCCCGCAGTCGGTTCCAGTTTCGTTGCCGTTCAGCCGCATGTCTCCACAAGATGCCGGGCTGTCCACGCACTCGGTGTCGTGGCAGGTATTGCTGGCGCACTCCTCGTCTTCGTCGCACGAGGCTCCAACTGCACAATCGCCCCGAGCGGCACACGTCTCTGGCTCACTGCTCGTCGTTTCCTCGCTCGTGGTGTCAGGGCTAGTGGTGTCAGAGTCGGTAGTATCGGAAAGTTCACTCGCAGCGTCTGCGGTAGTGACCGTGCCGGTATCGGTAGTGGAGGAATCGCGTCCGGCTCCGCCATCATCGACCACAGTGCCCGCATCCTCGCCCTCCGTTTCGAGTGTCGTTGTATCGCTGTTGCCGCTCGGCGTGGTGGTGTCGACTTCGCTGCTTGCATCCTGCTGGGAGTCGGTCTGGGTGGCATCGCT
>CAZNZA010000032.1:0-44931 GCA_964577325.1 uncultured Polyangiaceae bacterium | reverse complement strand
TCGGCACCTTTCACCCAAGGTAAAGGCATTCGTCGACCACCTCCGGGAGCACATGAGCGAACCCCGCTGAGCCCCGATACTATCCTTGGAGCTGACCCATTGCCGGTCGCAGTAGGACGAAGGAGAATCCCACGGCAACGCCCGGTCCGACGTTCGCATAGGAGTGCCGTTGATCACCGCGAAACACCAACACATCCCCGGATTCCACGCGGTACATCTCGCCTGATGCCACGACTTCGATCACTCCGGATTCGCAAGTCAGGTATTCGCGTGTTCCGGACGTGTGCGGGACGCCCACCAAACGAGCTGCCGGTGCCAGCTCGAGGCGCTCGATCTGAGTGCCAGGCAAAGCATCGGGCAAAAGCGAACTGACGGCTACGTTGGCTCGCACTCGACGAGGTAAGCTACCGCGCGGATACAGTTTTGCACTCGCTCGCGGTGCAGCGACCAATTCTTCGAGAGATACTCCAATGGCCGCCGCCGCCGCGGCCAGCACCGAAAGCGTTGGGTTAGCAGCCCCGGACTCGAGCAATGCCCACGTCGCTCGAGGGATTGATGCGGACTGCGCCACCTGTTGTTGCGTCAGCCCGCGCGCTTGGCGCAGTTCACGGAGGTTGAGTGCCAAGTTGGCCGCGAGCTCGCTGTCCATCGCCTCAACATTCTGCCAGGATACTGGCACGCATACCAGCTTACTGGCGGACTGCGAGTACAGTCTGGGACTGGAGGTTCCGATGAACTGGACTGAAACGAATATACTCATCACAGGCGCCAGCCGTGGCCTTGGGCAAAGCTTGAGCGCCGCTCTGGCTGCTCGAGGGGCTGCTGTGGTCATGGTGGCGCGCACCGCCGCACCTCTGCTCGAGGCCGCGGCAGCCATCACCGACACCGGCGGTAAAGCCTTTCCCCTCGTAGGGGACGTCGGCGACAAACGAACCGCCTACCGTTTGGTGGGAGCGGCGCGGGCACTGGTGGGTGAGCTCCACGTCGTCATTCACAATGCCAGCACTCTAGGTCCCATTCCGCTTCGCCCCTTGTTGGACACAGAGTGCGAAGACCTGGGCGACGTGCTCGGCGTGAACCTGGTGGGGCCGTTTCGGCTCACGAAAGCGGTGTTGGGTGAGATGGCCGTGCACCAACGAGGCCTAGTAGTATTCATTTCGTCGGACGCCGCAGTCGAAGCCTATGCGACGTGGGGGGCGTACTCAGTATCCAAGGCAGCGATGGATCAGCTCGCTCGCGTATGGGCCGAAGAAACGCGGGAGTTCGGCGTGCGTATGGTCAGCATAGATCCAGGGGAGATGGACACATCCATGCATGCCGCTGCCATGCCCGATGCTGATCCTCGGTCTTTGCCATCGCCGGATGATGTGGCCCGAATCATCATCGAGATGCTCGATGATCCGAAGCTCGAGACTCAGCAGCGCGTAAAAGTCGCCGAGTGGAGGCACGCATGACACCGAGTACCGCACCCGGCGCGTTTCATGGTCAGCGGTTGCTCGTTGTGGATCGTGATAGCGGAATGAGGAGAGACACGACCATAGAAGACTTGCCCTGTTACTTGCGTTCCGGGGACGTCTTGGTCATCAATGACGCGGCGACGCTTCCTGCCTCCCTCCGCATCTCTGCCGAGCTCGAGGTGAGACTCGTGTCGCACCACGCCGACCGTTCATGGTGGGGAGTAGCTTTCGGCGCAGGGGATTGCTCGATACCGACGGAATTGCGCCCACCGCCGCCAACGCTCGCAGTCGGCGACGCCATCAAACTTCCGGGACTGAGCGCCACCGTAGCCGCGCTCAGTCCTTGGTCATCACGCCTGCTGTTGCTGCGCTTTGCGGAAACTGGTCCCGTGCTTTGGCAGAAGCTGTACGAGCTCGGGCGACCTATCCAGTACGCTTATGTCCGTTCCCCGCTAGAGCTGTGGGATGTGCAAACCAGTTACGCGGGGCGGCCGGTTGCAATGGAGATGCCCTCTGCCGGACGTCCCTTGACCTTCGCGATCTTGCAGCGTTTGAAAAGCCGAGGCATCGAAATAGTCCCGCTTACTCACGCGGCTGGCGTGTCGTCGACTGGGGTAACGGCCATCGATGAGCGACTACCGTTGCCGGAGCGCTACTGGCTCTCTGGGTCGACGGTGAACGCGCTCACCCACGCTTTCAGGGCACGACGTCGTATCATTGCGGTGGGCACGAGTGTGGTTCGCGCTCTGGAAGACAACTTTGGCCGTCACGGGCGACTCATCGAGGGCAGCTTCGAAGCGCACGGACGCCTTGGACCGGCGTCCACTCTACGCGTCGTCGATGGTTTACTCACGGGCATGCACGAGCCAGGGACGTCGCATTTCGAGCTGCTGCAGGCGTTCGTCCCTGCGTCACTGCTTCAGTCGAGCGTGCAGCACGCGACCGAAAGAGGTTACCTCACTCATGAGTTCGGAGACTGTGCGTTGCTGCTTCGTGACTCGCTTGCGGCGCTGGCCTTCGATTGTGCGAGCTGAGCGAAGGGGCACGGATCACGCGACTCATTGCCAAAGGCCACGCGCGCGACAGAAGTCGCGCGCGGCGTCGGCGGTATCGAACACCAGATGATCGCAGCCAGCCGGGCAGCGCTGGCGTAGGTGGTGCTCGGTTCGGCGACGGCACCGGTTGTTGGATACGTTGCGCACCAAGATCGCTAGGACTCGACCAGGGTGCTGTCGGGCGAGAGCCGTGTACGTGTCGGCGTCACCCTGGCCGCTGTCGCCGATCAACACAAACGGCATGTTCGGGTACATGCTCAAGACGCGCTCAATTTCTCGGGGCTTGTGAGACGCACTGGCAGAGCGTCGTGGGAGCAAGCCGATGTCACGAAGCAGCAGCGGGCCCAGAGGTAGACCCTGTCGTTCTATGAAGCGCTCGAGCACGACGTGGACGTTCCAGGCGCTGCGGGATACGTAGAAAAACGGGCCGCCTTGGCTCGCGCGTTCCAGACCTCGATACAGCTCTGGCGTACCCGGATAAGACAAACGGGAGATCGAGTTACCCAGTAAAGTTACGTACACCTGACGCGCGCGGCTTTGCACGTGGCTTCGCAGAATCGTGTCGTCGATGTCGCTGATGACGCCAAAGCGAGCATTCGCGGGCGGCACCAGGACTTGCCCGACGCCGACCACTTCACGCGACTGCTCGAGGTCGCCCCCCCGCACCTCGACGGCGCTTGGGAGCCACCCCGCCCGTGGTGCCTGCGTCAGCGGCACCTCGACATCGAAGTATCCCTCGGAGTCGGTGACAACGTCGCACGTCACGTCTGCGAACGTCACCGTGAGCTGTACGCCCGGAACCTCGTCGGACTCGAATAGCCGCAGCGACCGGCGCAGATTGACGAATAAGTTGTCGTTAGGGTCGGCCGGAGCGGGGAGTTCATTCTCCAAGGCTCGTCCCCGTAACACCACGCGCTGATCGCTGGCGAAACCTCGGTAGACGTCCAACCGCAGGGGGTCGAGCACGCCCAGTCGATGTTTGACGAGGCGACGGAACTGACGCCATCGGCTGTCGAGCCCCCGCAGCAAATTCATGTTTGCCCTCGCGCTTGGGGTCTCCAGCCAATGACGAATCCTCGGGGCGCGCGCCCACGAAGGCGAGGCGGGGCAGCGCTGCTGCCGTGGGCGGTTTTGGTACGGCGCATCGGAGCTCTGGTCATGCAAGGGTCCGACTGCAAACTCTTTGCCACGCGCTCCCCGTACGTCTTTTCCGCCACCGGTCCGCGCCGCAAGAAACGGTACGAGCTGTGCAGGGGACACGGACTCTACCGCTACGCCGGCCATGCGCTCGGTGTGCCTACGAACACGACGGGAGGAACGAACATGAATACCTATAAATGGTTAGCGCTCGCACTGACATCGACGGCCATTGCCGCTTGCGATACGAAAGTGGAGGAGCAAGCCGAAGAGCGTGCGGAGGCGCGCGAGGAGGCACGGGAGGACATGGTCGAGCAGCGGGAGCTGGCGCTACGCGCGGACGAACGCCTCACCAACGAAGCGACCGCTCAAAAGGGATTGCAGGCCGAGGCTGTACAGCAGATCGCCGACGCGCGCTGCGCGCGGGAGAGCAAGTGCGGCAACGTGGGCGTCGACAAGGACTATAGCTCCGCCGAACAATGCCAGACGAAGGTTGCCCAGGAGTGGCATGACGAGCTGAACGCTTACGAGTGCCCTGGAGGCGTGGTGATGAAGGAGCTCCAGGAGTGTCTAGAGGAGATCAGGAACGAGGACTGCAATTCTCCGTTCGACGCCCTAGGCCGCATCCTAGCGTGTCGCGAAAGCGACATCTGTAAGGACGTGCGCTGACGAGGGTGGGGTTGCCCAGAGGGTCGAGGCGCCGATCTCGTACGGAGCCATTCTCGGCGCCACGTGTGCTACTCTCGCCGAATGTCAGTTCTAGGTGCATGGCGAGCGGGCACAGGTGGGCCTGCCGAGTTCTCAAAGCGCCCCGCGTCACTAATAGGTCGGGTCTTGGTAGGCGCGGCAACCGTCGGGACGTGGCCCGGGTTGGTCGCCTGCGGAAGCCAGGACCCGGCTGAAGTGGGGCGCCGTACCCATGGTGACCACGAACCTGAGGTCGACGCCGCGTCCGGTGAACTGACGGCGACACAGGTGGCAACGATAGCAGACGCCGCGTCACCGGGGGCGACTACGACTCGGTCCGGAACGTTTGACGACAGCGGTCATGACGCGGGTACGTCTTACCCGTCAGTGCACCCGTCAACGGACCTCAGATTCTCGAAGATTGCAGCGGGCGAAGATCATTGGTGTGGGATATCGCAACCAGAGCAGGACTTGATTTGCGTAGAGGATGCAGCCCGCCTCGAGTTAATCGGTCCCATCCGCGACTTCGACATGAGTCATGACGTGGCGACGTTTCACCATTGGTGCGCAGTCACCGGCGACGGGAACGTCGTGTGCAACGGCGTGGAAATGGAGTTCACGGGGCGGGCGGAGCATGTGGCAGTGGGCTTCTTCAATGCATGCGCCAGTGACAGCACCCACGTGGAGTGCTTTTTCCCCGAAGCGAACGGAGGCTTCGATACCCCACCGAGCCTTGGCGGACGCATGAGCGCAGAGATGAGCTCATTGTGCTTCGACGCCCGCGACTTTCACGCCAGCTGTTTTGGTCCACAAGGAGAAGAATTGCTTCCGCGCGAAGGGCACTACCTCGACGTGGTGGCGATCCCCGGCGGCGCCTGCGCGGCAGTCTTCGCTCCTTCATCAGCAGATGTTTCTCCGCCGGATGCAGGCGCTGAGCTAGACGTCGCGCTCGGCCGCTCGGGCATTGCGTGCTTTCAGCACGGCAATGTGGAGGTAACATCACTGACAGGTACCTATTCCCTTCTGGATGCGGACGTCAATGGTGACGGATGTGCCTTTGGTGGAGATGAGGGTAACACCATGCAGGTGCGGTGTTGGGGTGAGCACGCTAACACCGTCCCTTTAGGTATCGAGAGGCCGAAACAGATCGCCGTGTCGGTGTCACAAGTGTGCATTTTGGACCAACAGGGGCGCGTCACCTGCTACCAGAAGCAATGAGATAGGCCCTTGTGTCGCCGCCTTCGCTCGACGTGAGTCACTGCGATTCAACGACCGGTGAGCCACCGTCACCCTTGACGGTGGTCCGCGTTTGCCCGATTTTGCACGTCGTGAAGGTTCGCCTAAAGAGAGAACGGTGGCGATGCGGCCGCGCGATAATGGCGGCCAGTCTGCTTTTGGTGGCCCAACCGGGGTTGGGGGCAGAGCTGATTTGGAACGCGCCGCCAAGCTGCTCGTCGGATGCTTTCATCCAAAGACTGCAAGATAGCGCGGAGAAGCCCATCACGGCGGTGTCAGTCCCGCAAATTGCCATTGTCGTCCGCCAAACCACGGCTTCTACCACGCCATGGCAGCTGGAAATGTCGTTCATCGACCCGAGCAAGGCTGCTCCTGCGACGCGCATCCTCGTGGGCGTCAGTTGTGAGGACGTCTCGCGCGCGGCAGCCGTTGCAGTGGCAATGGCGCTACACGAGGAGGTGATCGACGCGCCGCCGGTCCAAGCATCCACGGTCACTGATGAGTCGATCACTTCCGTCCAACAGTCGACCGAGGACAGCGCCGGGCAAGCCGCGGCGGCACTTCCCACGGTGACGGTGTGGCGTATTCCTCTACAGGCGTTGGTTAGCATCGACGGGGCTATTCAAGGCTCGCCCAGTCTGGGGGCCGGCCTGGGAGTGGGGCTTGCGACAGGGCAGGTATTCGTTGGCGTCCGAGGTGTATATCTGATGCCGGTAACCTTGGGCGACCAGATAGCCATTGAGATCCATTCTGCATTGTTGATGGTGGACGCCTGCATAGATGCAGGGACGAATCGTGCTCGACCGCGTCTGTGTGTCGGGTACGAAGGTGGGGCTGTGATGGGCCGCGGCACCGGAACCGGGCTTGCCGTTCATCGAAAGCAAGCAGCAATCTGGCACGCCATCAAGCCAGAGGTTGGCCTCTTCGTCGAGTTGGACGCGGACTTATTTTTCAGCTTCATGGTGGCTGGGGCCGTCGCCCTCACCGACGCCACGTTCGTCTTCGACGAAGGGCAGACCGCCCACGACCTGCCACGCTTTTCCTTACGCGGCAACGTTGGGTTGGGTTGGGCCTTCTGAGGAAAAAGCAGAGGGAGGACGAATTTCGTGACGGACTCGTCGCCGCTCGTACAAGCCCAAGCAGCATCGATTCGCCTTTGACTCCTCTGACTTTGGAAGAAGTGTTCGAACAACACTTCTCGTTCGTGTGGCGCTGCTTGCGTGGCTTGGGTGTGCCTACGGCTGACTTGGATGACGTGACCCAGGAAGTATTCGTGATCCTTCATCGCCGCTTTACCGAGCTAGACCAGGAAGTGGGCGTGCGCCCGTGGTTGTACGGCATCTTACGCCACGTCGCTCAGAATCATCGGCGCGTCCGGCAACGTGCTTTGAAGCGACGCGGTGTGTCCGATGAGGAGCCGGTCGCGCCCGGTCTCGACCCCGAGCAGTCCTTGGCTGCTCGACAGGCCGCGGCGCTGGTCGAAAGCATTCTGGCGCAACTCGAGGGCAACCGTCGTGAAGTGTTCTGGCTCGTCGAACTTGAAGGCCTCACGGTACCGGAAGTGTCGGCAGCCCTGCAGATCCCCTTGAACACCGCCTACAGCCGCTTGCGTTTAGCGCGCTCCGACTTTCGCGCTGCCGCGGCTCGCGTGACTGGAGGAGCCGAATGAGCCAACTCGACCCCGAAAGTCGTTTGCTGCTGCAGCAGGCCCTGCCAGCTCTGTCGCCCAGCGATGCCGCTAGAGTAAGAGCAAGAGCCCGTTTGCAGGCGCTCGGCACGCCGCCCTCCAATACCCCATCTCGCAGCGATGAGACGTCGGCTCCTGACGGCTCGTCTATTCGCGTGTCTCTTCCTAGAAGACATTACGGAGCCGCACTCCTGAGTCTGGGACTGGTGATTGGCGGCATCGGCGGGTTCGTACTGGGAACTCATGTCGCGTCGCGCACGGCGGAAGAGCACGTTGAAGCGACCAAACCGCACCGAGCAGCCCTTGCGATGGAGGGGCCCCTACCCGCGGTGGGTGATAGCGAAACAGCGGACAGCATTGGAATGGTCCCGAAGGCGCCAGCGTCGTCAGCGTCGATAGCGACTCATGACGTCCCACTTAAGCGATTACATGAAGGAATTGGAGCCCGCCTCCGCGGCAAGACGCAGCGCGAAGTGACCACCCACAAACGTGAGGAAGACGAAGTCATGTGGGTGCAGCGTGTGAGAAAGGCGTTGGCGCGCAACGAAGCGCAGCTGGCGCTTGCATTGCTGCGTGAGCTCGACATCGAGGTGCCTAGTGGTCGGCTGGGAGAAGAACGTGCGGCCGGTCGCGCCATTGCATACTGTATGATGGGCCAGGCGACATCGAAACATGAAGCCGAAGCTTTCGCAGCGAGATATCCCAATAGCGTTCATCTGAAGCGTGTGGAGTTAACCTGCGGTCCTTGGTTGCGCAACAGTGACCAAACGAAATGAACAATTCTGTGACGGAAGCAGGCGCTTCCATACAAGACACGGTGTAACCTGCGGCACGTTCATCGGCGAGCACGGTGGTTACAGTTACTTCTTTCAAACTCTTGGGAGCACAGTCATGAAAACCGCGGCCACGTTACTTACAACAGTGTTCATCGCTTGCAGTGGACAAGGGCAATTCGATGTCGGAGACCAGCCCAAACAATTGGGTCTGGAGCTGTCGGACTACTCGGCAGTGTGGGATGGGTATGCTGAGGCGTATGCGTTCGATGGGGACGGGACGGACCGCGTTCGGTTGACGTTGGATGAGAACGGAAACGGCACGATTCGCTTTGGTGAAGAGGCGTTGATTCCCCCGGCGACCGACCCGAATGAAGCCTACCCACCGACGTGGAGCAGCTCCAACAATTACCATCACGGTGTGCAAACGGGTTTCGAGTTCCCCGTCTTTGGTGCAGAAGTCACCTCCAGCCGGTTAAAGTTCAAATTCCTCATCGCTACCATGGAAAGTTGGTGCGCCATACGACCGCCCAACCCCGTTCCGGGGTGGCAGTGCGGTGACGCCGGCGGGTTTCGAACCGACCCGGTGACAGAGGAACGTGAGTGCTACTTCGATACGCCCGATGGCGAGGTGGCGTTTGACTGCCTCGTATCATCGCAATGCCATTCCTGCGAATGCCAGGGGGATACTTGCCACGCCCGCACGTTGGAAGCTGGACCGTTCGACGCTGCCCTCTCAGATGGCGGTGATTCGCTCGAGGGAACGCTCATCCTGAATGAACGTATCGCGATACGTTTGACGCGCCAGTAGCAGCGAGGCGTTGCTCGCGTTCTCGTGAAGGTCATTACGGCTCGAGTGACTGGCAAACATCATCCAGACTTTCCTGGACACACGTTCCTGTGAGGCACGTCGCAGACAAGCACTCGGACGCCAGGGTGCAGGGGCTTCCAAGGGATCGTTTGAGCTCGCAACGGCGAGTGGTGTCGTTACAGAACAGACCGCTCGAGCATCGAGCGTCGTTCTGCAGCCCACAAGCTTCCCCTTCAGCCATCCACGGCACGGTTATACATATGCCTGCGGAGGGTGAATCATCCAAGTCGCACTTCACGGCGGCATCCGACTGCGGAGCGCACGAGATATCGTTGCTGCAGTGCTGGCCCGGAGTGCTGGTGCCGATCCAGACGCGAGCGCATGCGTCGGGCAGGTTTCCCTCCGGCGTTTCACACGCTCGAGCTACCTCTTCCATCGCCGACAAACACTCGTCGGCCGCATTTGCGTCGAGTCTTACTTGAGCGGCTTGGTGTAGCAGTCGCTGACTCTCCAGACATCGCTCCGCCATGTCACTGCCGCATGCCTGATCGGCTTTTGAGCAACAGTTCAGAATGCCGCAGTACATCGCAGCCGAACGAGCACAATAGGCCCTAGCTTGCTCGTCCGGCGAAAGCTCGGAGAGATTGGACCAGTCGCCTGACTCACTTTCCGGAGTTTCGTCACCTGACTGCCCACCATCAACGTTCTCTTCGCCGGGCGCATCGATGTCATTGACGAAGGCCTCAGGCTCTCCGCACGCAAGCGCCAGTCCACCCACTACACCCTGTGCAGCCAAACGCGCTAAGCCCCAACTCCGTGCGATTCTTGTCATCTTCGACAGTGTCTCCGACTAGGCAGCAATAGTCCAATCCCGGGGTGGATCACAGCGTCAGCGGCTGTTCGCAAGTAGCCGCCTGTAGGTGATCGATGTCCCCAAAAACAATGCTCGCTCGAGTTGTGGATCTACTGTCGGCGCCAAGCCCTTCCCGTTCGGAGTAGGAGCGACCAGGCCCGATCACGGTGCTCCCGCTCGAACGCGGGGACCGAAAGTGTGCCGTCTTGATATCGCCGGGTGCGATCTTTGGCATGCAAGCTGCCCCCAGGAAGCCGATTTAGCCTCTTCACGCAAAGCGTTGCTAGCCGAAGTCAGCATCGTCAGCATTACTAGCGGGCTATGTTTCGAACGTTCCCGCGGTGCGCCTTTGCGGCTGCGCCCTTGTTGCTCGCTTGTGGAGGGCCCGACCGCTGGCCGTCGAAAGTGACGACGGTTGTCGACGCGTCGACGCCGGCTAGTACCGACGCACCTGTCGCCGACAGTGGGCCAATGCTCCCGAGCGGTCCCGCGCCCATCGCCGATGCCGGACGGGATATGGGAGCGTCCACCGCCGTGAGCGACGCGGGAGCATCCGGTAACGTAGACGCTTCCTCCCTCCCCGCGTCGATGGATGCGGCGAGCCCGGCAGACGCCGAGGCAGCAGACGCTTCAACGGACGCCAGCCCAGTTGTAGGGGAGAGCGACCTGCTGTTCGATCCTACCATCGTACGCCGCGTCGACCTGCGGATCCCGACCGATGACGGCCCGCCGAGCACGTGGGAACTGATCGACGAACAGGCGCGGCTACGGCAGTGTGAGACGAAAGAGCGCCAGTATTACCTCGGCGCCGTCACCATCGACGGCGCTGAGTTTGCGGACGTGGGGATAAAGACCAAGGGGGGGTGCGGTTCGTCCGTCAGCCTCGAACAAAAGGCGTCGTTCAAAATTCACTTGAGTTGGGACTCGGATCCGACGGACCAGATATGTCCGGCCACGCGCCGCTACCTAGGGCGTAAGCGGCTGACGCTCAACAACGGACGGCAAGACAACACCGCACTACACGAGCATCTCACGTATCAATTCTACCGGATGGCGGGCGTTCCCGCCCCCAAGACTGCCGCGGCCCAGGTGTACGTCAACGACGAGTATTACGGCTTATACCAGCTCGTCGAGGGCATCGATCGCGACTTCATCGATCGCCGCTTTGCCGCGGGCGATGGCAAGGGCATGATGTACGAGGGAGCCTACTGGTGCGACCTGTTGACGGGGGACGGCGACCCGCTCGCCGACGGAGGCTGTTGGGAGCGGGAGTTCGAACTGGATGCATGCTCGGTGCCGGCGCCAGGAGACGATCTTCAATGGCACGAGGAAGATGGGGTGACACCCCAAGACCCTTGGAAATTTGCCAGAGCGCTGCAGGATAACGTCGCAGCCATCGCTGCGCCGGACGCGTACTACCCCGCGATTCGTCAATGGGTGGCGTGGGATGAGTTCCTCGTCTACTGGGCGACATCGATTGTGGTTGTCGACTGGGACAACTACATCAACCTGCAGAACAACTTTCGCTTCTACCATGACACGGGCAGCGATCTTTGGCACTGGATCCCGTGGGGCGTGGACCAGACGTGGCGCTCACCGGATACACTCATCGCGAGTCTGAGTCATCATCCGTTCGAACCACGGGGTGACCTCGCGCGCTTGTGTCTGGAGGCCACTGGGACCGACGCCAGCGGACGCACGTGTACGCAGGCGTACGTAACCGCACTGTGGGACGCCGTAGCGCTCTTCGAGTCGGTCGACTGGAGCGCGGAAATCGACGCGTGGCAGGTGCGCTTGACCCCGTACATGCAGTTAGAAGAAGACAAGCGCAGCTACTCGTACGAGGCGTGGCTCGAAAATGTGGACTCTGTGCGTGAGTTCGCCGCAACGCGAGCCTTGGAACTAGCGACGCAGCTCACCGACGCCGGTTACCCGCGGCCGGAATAGACCCACCGCCGGCTGGTCGCTGTTCCGTCAGCTCAGGATGTCGGTAATGATGCGGCCGCCCAAATCGGTGAGACGGTGCCTGCGGCCATCGTGCTCATACGTCAGCGCGTGCTGATCGAGCCCCATGATGTGGAGGATGGTCGCTTGCAAATCGTGCACGTGAACCGGATTTTTCACGACGTTGTAGGAGAAGTCATCGGTCTCACCGTAGGTCAGCCCCTTCCTCACTCCTGCGCCGGCAAGTAAGATCGGGAAGGCGTGGGCGTGGTGGTCGCGGCCATGGTCGGTGTCCGTGATGGGACCGTGGCTGTACACGCTGCGTCCGAACTCGCCGCCCCAGACGACGAGGGTGTCGTCGAGCAATCCCCGGTCCTTCAGGTCGCGCAACAGCGCGGCCGTGGGTTGGTCGGTTTTTTGGGTGAGGAGGCGGCATTCCTTGGTTGTATCGGTGTGGGCATCCCAACCGCGGTGCGTGACCATCACCACCCGCACATCGCGCTCGAGCAGGCGTCGCGCGCGCAGGCAGTTTGCGGCGTAGCTACCAGGTATGCCCACCTCTGGCCCGTACATGTCGAGCACGCTTTGAGGTTCGTCGCTGTCGTCAGCCACATCGGCCATCGAGTGCTGGAGCAACTCTGCCAATCGATAGGAATCGTTGCGCCGTAGCGCCTCGGTATTGCCGCGAGCTGCGCTGTGTACGGCGTTGAGCTGTTGCACGACATCGAACAGCTGCTTGCGCGGTGCCAACGGAAGCCCCAGACCATCGTCCAAGTACAGCACAGGGGTGTCCCCCGGGCGCAATACTACACCGGCGTGACTCGTGGGAATGAAGGCTGAGCTCCACAAACGCTTGCCGAGCGGCTGGAGCGTGCCTACCTCCAACGTCTCCGAATGCAACGTCACGAAGCTTGGGAGGTTGACGTTCATCGTGCCTAACCCGAAGCTCAGCCAGGCACCGAGGCTCGGCTTGCCCGGCAATTGCGAGCCGGTGAAGAGCAAGTTGTTTGCCGGTTCGTGGTTTACGGCATCCGTATGCATGCTCTTGATCAGACAGAACTCGTCGGCGAGCTGGGCCATGTGGGGCAGAAGCTCGCTGAACCACATGCCGGACTGACCATGCTGGGCGAAACTGACGAGCGGGTTGGCGATCCGCAGCGCGTCCTGACCCGCCGTCAAGGTGCTGATCTTCTTGCCGGCGAACACGGACGAGGGCAACACAGTGTTGCGCAAGGTGGCTAGCGCTGGCTTGTGATCCAGCAGCTCGAACTGCGAGGGCGCACCTGCCATGAACAAGTATAAGAGGCGTTTGGCGCGCGGCGCGACCGGCTGTGCGCCCACGGAAGGGATGCCAAACGTTCCGGCCAGCGCTCCTAGCGCTGCTTGTTGCAACCATTGTCGACGTTTTAGGTTACCCATTGCTATTCCAAATCCGAAGCTTTACCAACCGCCAGTCACTTTCTGACCAAAGACTCTGAGCGCCGGCTACTCCAGCCACAGCGATTCGTTGAGATTGAACACGACGCGCGCCACTTGAGACAACGCGAACACCTGCTCCGGGGTTCCGTCAGTTGCGGGAATGCCGTAGTCGGTGCTCGGGGTGTATTCGATCTGCGTGTCATATACCGTTCGCAGTGCCGCGACTTCTTCCAGCGTTGGCACGCGGCTAGTCACGGCGCGGAACAACGAGGCGATAGCCGCGTCCACGTCGCGCAAGCCTGCCGCCAGCGTCCGATTACTCAGCGCGCGTGCCGCCTGAATCATCGAAGGGTCGTTCATCATGACCAGCGCTTGTTGAGGAGAGGTTTCCGGGATCCGCGCTGCACTCGATAAATCGCGATCCGGCGCGTCGAAAATCGTCAAGAACGGCGGTGGCAGAATACGCTTCCAGTAGGTGTACACGCTGCGCCGGTACAGCGAATCCCCGCTCATCACTGGATAACGAATATTGTACTCGTTCCAGCCCAACCCTTCCCACAACCCCGGAGGCTGATAAGGATAGGCCGGAGGACCGCCGAAGCGCTCTACCAAGAGTCCGCTCACGTACAAGGGGATGTCGCGAATGACTTCGGCCGAAAGCCGGAAGCGCGGACCGCGCCCAAGATGAGTGTTGGCGGGATCCAAGGCGGCCGTGGCCTCATCCGTCGTCGACGCTTGCCGGTAGGTGGCGGACATGACGATCAGCTTGTGAAACGCTTTCATGTCCCATCCGCTGGCAATCCATTGTTGGCTCAACCAGTCGAGCAATGGCAAGTGAACGGGGGCTGCCGTCTGCAAGCCGAAGTTGTCGACGCTGTCCACCAACGCCGCACCAAAGTGTTGCTGCCAAAAGCGATTGACGGTCACCCGGTGGGTGAGCGGGTGGTCGGGCATCATCAACCACTGCGCCAATCCGAGGCGGTTGGGCGGTGCACCGGTTGGAAACGGAGGCAAGAAGTGCGGAGCACTGCACTGCAGCGGCTCGCCGCTGGGTGCATCGAACTGTCCGCGCAGCAACAATTGCGTGGGGCGCTTCTCCGGCATGTCCTGCATGATGCGCAGCGGGGTAACGGCCTGCACAGCAGTCAGGTCGTGGGCAAGTTCGGCAGCGTTTTGGGTCTGACCCTCCTGCTCGAGCTCGGCGATGCGCGTCTGGAGTTGTTGGACCAGATCGTCCTGCAACGGCGTTGGCAACTCTTGCGTCGGCCGGAACTGAGTGTTCTGGCCGTGATCACCCTCATCGGTTTGATTGAAGCAGTCGTAGACGCGATAGAAGTCTTTCGCCGTCGTGGGGTCGAACTTGTGGTCGTGGCACTTGGCGCAGCCGATTGTCATGCCCAGCCAAACTTTGCCCACCGTCTCCACGCGATCGCTGACGTACCGATCACGGAATTCACCCGGAACCAGACCGTTTTCGCCTTCAATCGAGTGATTGCGGTTGAAGGAGGTGGCGACGATGGTTTCAGGCGTAGGCGCTGGCAGTAAATCTCCTGCCAACTGTTGCGTCGTGAACTGGTCGTAGGGCAAGTTGCGATCGAGAGCGTCGAGCACCCAGTCGCGCCACTGCCAAGCGGGCCGCGGCAAGTCGTATTGAAAGCCATCGGTGTCCGCGTAACGCGCCAAATCGAGCCACTGCACGGCCATGTGTTCGGCATGGCGACGCGATGCGAGTAAACGATCGACGAGAGCCTCGTACGCGGCGTCCGAAGGATCGGCCACAAAGGCATCGACCTCTTCGACGGTCGGCGGCAAGCCGGTCAAAGCCAGGGTGACCCGGCGAACGAGCACTTCCGGTGTGGCGCGGGGTGAGGGAGCGAGCCCTCGAGCGTCCAGTCCCGCCATCACGAAGGCATCGATGCCATTGACCACCCACGTCGGATCACTGAGCGTGTCCGAGCTAGGGGGTTCGCCCACCACGGCCTGCTTGAAGGACCAATGGTCCATCTCAGCCGGTGAGGGCACTTCCGGCGCGGGTTCATTGTCGATGGGTTCGCCAGGCGGTTCGCCAGCGCTGCACGCCACAATCCCGAACGCGATGCACAGCCCAGTCAGCAAACCGCTCAGACGCACCTTCGCTGTCATCGGCGCCGCCGAGCGCTGCGGGGAGCGTGAAAATGGTGGCACGCGAGAGCCAAAAAAGCGTCCGTTCACGCCTCCTAGCCTAGCCGTTATCGCCCATGGAGCGAGCAGCATCTGAGCCTGCGATGCACGAACGTGCCAACGCCCGCGATCGGTAGGGACCACCCTCCGACATCGTTGCCGTCGCAACACAAAGTTGACGTAGATTCGTTCCCAACTGCTCTGGTTCGGAAGAGTCTCGGCACACGTGACGAAACCCAGACGAGTGGGACGGCGGTGTGGATGTCCGTCGCTAAAGCGGCCGTCGCGCGACGAAGATGCCGTCGTTGGACGTCGCACCCTCGATGGGATCCTCTACGTGGTTCCCCAAGTCAAACGCCATCAGGACCAGCTCGCAGTCATCAGGAGAGATCCAGACCGGGTCGGTCCACATGGCGCCCAGATCCACTACCTGTTCCAGGGTCTCGAATGGGAGGCTCGTGTCCGCTCGCTGGGAGCGAAAAATGCCGCGGTTTCCTGAGTAGAGTGTCAATTCATCTGGCGTGAGGGCAACATTGTAGGTCGATGCGTCGTCGCTCCCGAATATGAGGCCCGGCGAGAATGAGTCTTGCGCCCGTTCGGCCTTGACGAGGCTATAGGTAACTAGCGTGTAGCCGTAGATGGTGCGTTTATCCGCGCTCATCCAAATCCCGTTCAACACGAACGGAAGTTCCGGGTTGTCGTCGTACACGTAGTGGATGTCCATGCGCTCGACTGCTTCAGCGAAAGGTGCAGACACGGCTTCTCGGCGGGCCGAGAATAACCCGCCATCGATCCGTCCGGGCCTGAATGAGTCATAGAAGTAAAGCTCTAACCCGTCGGCAGTAACTACCTGCAAGCGAGCGTTCGGGAACTCAGCCAGGATTACGTCGAACTGCGTTACTGGTTCAGGTGCACCGAATGTATCATAAACGCTTGTGCGGGAGGAGGCATACACGTCTTGGCCGTACTGCACATACAACGTCAAGCCGTCCGGGGTCATGGTGGCGCTTTCGCGAAAGTTCGGTACGTTAGCCTGGGTCAGAGGAAACGCCAAACCAAACGGTTTGGTTGAGTCGCAGCGGGGCAATGCAACGCAATCGCCGTCTGGCGCGCGGGTTTGATTCGTAGGGCACTCCTCCCGCTCGCAGGTAATACCCTCCCCCACGTATCCGGAATTGCAGGTGCACGTGAAGGAACCTACGGTGTTGGAACAGCTCGCATTTGGGTCGCAGCCGTGAGTGTCATTCGAGCACTCGTCCTGGTCGACACACTCGACTCCGTCTGCGCTATAGCCGGGGTCACAAAGACACGTGAACGCGCCCATGGTGTTAGCGCAAGACGCGTTCTGAGTGCAACCGTGGGTGTTGTTGGAGCATTCATCCACGTCGGCGCATGACGATACGCCATTGATGGTGATGCACTCGTACCCGGCCTCGGTCACGCAGGAGGTACAGCCATCCCCGTCGACAAGATTACCGTCGTCGCACTCTTCGGTCGCGTCCAACTGGCCGTCGCCACACGTTGGCGAACAGGCCGACGGCTGGCCTGAACAAACATACCCTGTTTCAGCTCCGCAGTGATCGCTGCAGCCGTCTCCGCTTTCCTCGTTGCCGTCATCGCATCCTCCGGCACTTGCCTCCTCTCCTGCCGTTATTCCGTCTCCGCAAATCGTCGAGCATGCCCCAGTACTCTCACTGGTGCACTGCCAACCAACTTCGACCAAACAGGTGGGACTGCAGCCATTCTCCGGAACGTCGTTGCCATCGTCACAGTCTTCGGATTCGTCTAGAGTTCCATCGCCGCAGGTCTCCGTCGGCGAGGCGGGCGGGGGAACCAGATCCTTTTCATCGGGGGTAGAGTCGCTTTCGGACGGAGGAGTCCCACTTTCAGAACCGCTCCCAGCTTCTGGTTCCTCCAGAGCAGCAGTCGGGGTCGGGACCCCCGCGTCGCTTGGCCGCTTTAGGAAAGTAGGCCGTTTGCCTGCGCACCCACTTGTCGATAGGGCCACCAGAAGGCCAACCCGAGCCCCGATTTTAATGGAATTTCTGATCTGCATGTTGCCCTCTACCAGGAACGCATCTAGCCGATGGCGAGGCATTGCGCTTCCTAATGAACGACTATGTCAGCTGAGCTGGCGTAGCAAAGAGATGGTATCAGCGCCACAAGGGCCTATCGGCCGGGATGTGTCTCATTTCCAGGTGTAGTGACGTTTTTGGGAGTGTGCGGACCCCGACGGAAAGCGACGCGTCCCCAGCGCTTGCTCGCGATTTCACGCGGGTTACTCCCCAAGCACCCTGCGGGCAGTAGTACCGCCGTTGACCGGGAGCTACGGCTGACGGATGCTCGCTCCGCATGGACGAAAAGCGGGCGACGCAAGCTTTATATACAGCCTTGTGCCATCTAGTCGGGGCCCCACCGGAAGCGCAGTGGGACGAGTTTGCGAGTGGTTTCCGGCTGCGTTCACTTGACAAGGGGGCATACTTCCACCACGCCGGCCAACCCGCAGAACGCTTTGCGTTTGTGGTCGAAGGTTTACTGCGCTTGTATTACTTGCGCTTCGATGGCAGGGAGTTCAACAAGAGCTTCGTTTACGCTCCGGACTTCGTCGGTGTGCTGGAATCGCTGGTAACGGGCGAGCCGAGCCGCATGACCATTCAATGCTTGGAAGCGACGACCGTACTCGAAGCCGACTACGCTCACGCCCGTTTGTTCTACGAGCGACACGCCTACTGGCAGGGTTTCGGACGTGTGTTTGCAGAACGCCTGTACGTCAAGAAGGCCCGGCGCGAAGCCGCGCTCTTGATGGATTCGCCGGCAACTCGCTACCGGGCATTCTCGAGGGAACACCCGTCACTGAGCCAACGCGTGGCGGACTATCACATCGCTTCCTACTTGGGGATCACGCCGGAGACGCTGAGTCGTCTGCGAAAGGCGAAGGTCTAATCGGGCATGGGCGCTCGCGCGTGCGACGCCCTTTCGCTTGGGCGATCTTGATTTGGATCAAGGCCACGGTGCGTGGAGCTCTCTAGGTTGCAGGTGTCGCCTTCGACGGCCGCAACCTGGAGCTTTTCATGCATTCAACTTCAAACGGTAAACAAAACTTTCCCTGGACGATGGCACTACTGGCGTGCGTCGTAGCAACCGCCTGCGGCGATCGGGACGCAACCGAACGCCCTTCTCAGGCGCTGCCCAGCGATGCGGGCACGCCTAGTCCGGTCGTGGCCCTGCCTCTACCTGCTCTCGCCGACGAGGCTTTACATTCAACGCTGCATTCGTTGGGCCAAGAGCTCGTGCACGACGCCATGAACGGGAGTAGCCATTCCACGACTCAGAGGCAAGCGAATCCCTCGTCACGCACCCTCATCGGGCTGTGGCGCACGAAGCACTTCGAACAGGGGGCGTGGGTCGACTTGATCTGGGTCATGGGTAAGCGCCATGCGTGGCACGTGGTTACCGCTTATGCCGACGAACAGTTGACGGTTCCCCTCGTGCGCTGGGATATCGTGCGGCACTACACGACTGAGCCGTCGCCTGCTCCGAGATCGGAACGGCACCACCTCGTCTGGACCGACCTCGCGAGCTGGATCACGCCGTACGTGAACAACCCTCAACTTTTCGAGCAGATTGGCCTCGACGACTGCGGGCTCGTCGCCGGTGTGCAACGCGACGTATCGACGGACAACTGTGGAGCGCCACTATTCCCCTTCCGTCATTGTCCGCTTCTGGACTTCGTCGAGGTCGTCAATGATCGCATGACCTTCGGTGACCCGCGTCAGGGCGACCGTTGTGAACAACGTCCGACCCGCTACGAGGCCTGGTCGTTTGAGCGCGTGCGCCCCACGCACGATCTGGTGCGGCGATTGGCCGGCACGTAACGTATCGAGCACGCTCGGAAAGGAAAAGGTTGCTCTCACTTCCTCGGCCCGTGCGGCGTATGCACATTGATCGCAGCAGACGTGTCTTGTGCTGCCGCGCGTAACGGATACCGTCCGACTTCTCATGTCAGCGAACCGAACTTCATCCCGTGTCGGGGGCGCGCTCTGGGCGACCTTCGTTTTTGCCGTAGGCTGCTCAGACGGAACCGAAGATGACCCAGCGGGGTCGCGTTCGAGCAACCCAGCCATGACCGCGCCCTCTGTCACACCGTCGTCACCTTCTGGTGGGCAGGGACCAACTCCTGTCACGCCGAATGTGCCGGCGGCACCGCCCGCGGGTGGAGCGGGGACGATGAGCGGCGCGGTGGATCCGGTCCAGCCAGGTGCACCACCGGCCAACCCGAGCGGATCCACTGGCGCAGTTGGGCCCACGGCGCCCGTATCACCGGTGATGCCCGGAACGGTCACTCCCATGGCGCCTCAACCCGTTGCACCCATTGACGCCACTAGTCCAACGGATGGTGAGCCGACGGGGGAGACGAACACCGGTGAGACGAGCACCGGTGAGACGATGCTGACTGATTCGTCGGACACCTCGGTTGATACGATGCCTAGCACGATGCAGCCGGACCCTACGCCGACCAACACAGAGGGTGACGAAACGGGGGTTGATGACGACAGCAGCAGCGAGTCCACTGATGCTCCCGACGAGACGGCTTCTGAGGATACGATGGGGCCCGTCGATGAGCCACCTCCTATGGAGGACATCGATTGCCCTGCTGACGCCACCTTTTGCACGGGCTTCGAGCTAACGACCTTGCCCGCCCAAGCGTCATTCGAGCCCAAGCACATCGCCGACATGTTGGCCGGCAACGTTTTTGACGGCAAGCACTTGGCGCTGGATACCCAAAACGTCCATTCCGGTTCACAGTCCTTGCACGTTCCGGCAGGTTCGGGGGGTTACGAATACCGCATGCTCGCCGTACCGGTGCCCTCTGGTGCGTTCTGGGTGCGCTTGTACGTGCGCACGAGTACTGCCTTCGGCGACGGGAGCCATGACACGTTGTACATGGGCTCGCGCTTGCCAGTGGGCGAATACAATGGAGATACGGCGGTGGAGATCTCGGAGCAATCCATGCAGGTGCTCCTCAATACCAAAGATTCCTTGTATGCAGCGAGCGGCGCCGGAGATCCGGCAGGTACGGGAGCGTCCGGTCCCGTGCTGCCGGCCAACACGTGGATCTGCATGGAGACGCGCTTCGACGCGAACGCAGTCGAGGTTTATGCCGACGGTGAGCTGTTGATCCAAGCCACCAATTACGGTGGGCAAGACAGCTATCAGACCTTCCGCTTTGGGTACTTGAGTTTCAATGACGCCCGCGGCGTTTGGTACGACGACGTGGTCGTTGCGTCGAGCCGGATTGGTTGCGAGTGACGGGCAATCCGAAGGCGGCCACGTTCCACAAGCGCTAATTTCGCTCGCTACCCCACCGGGGGCTTCCAGTGAACGAGATGCAGCAGCACGAGTGCCGCCTCCTCGGTCGGTTCGGAGGAGGCGACGATGGCCCGAATTTCGGCGTAAGCCTGCTTGAGGCGATCTTCCACGACGCGGAGGTCGGCACGGGAGACGCTGATCTGGTTATACGCGTACCAATCCGGAAAGTCGGCGTCTGCATGCTGCAGGCGGTCGACGCCAACTCGTTCCCAATGCGCCTGCAACTTGCGTAAACCCCCGGCGACGTTGCGTGTATCGACGCTGAGGGTGCCAACGACTCGATAGCGATCTTCGGCTCGCTCGATGACACCTGCTTCGGTCAACCGCGCAAGCAAAGCGTTCAACACTTCGATCGGCAGACCTAGCGCTCGAGAGAGCGTTTCCACGTCGAGCTGCCCCTCGACATAACGTTTGGTTTCGAGCATGCGGAGCAATGCTTCGGTCCAGGGCGCTTCGAAGGCTAAACGTTTGGCAGCTTGAGCCTGGGCGTAGCGGGGGGAGAGGGCTGGCACCTGTTCAATTGGAACCAACAGCGCCACCCAGTCGAAGCTCCGCCCGGTAAGCGCGTCGAGCAGCTTGAGAAACTCCGGAAGCTTGGGCTCGGCTTCCCCGGTGAGCCAGCGACGGATGGCGAAGCGTGAACACCCGCAGCGCGCCGCCAATTCCTGCTGGGTCGTGGTGCCTCGAAGCGCGTTGAGCCAGGGCGCCAGGCGCCAGTGCCCACCCTCCTGTTGTGGGGCGGGCAAGGTATGGAAACCTTCGAAGGACTGCGTTACGGGAAGCTGGCACAGCTCGGCCGTGCGCAAGGTGTCCGACGCGGTCGGAAAGTGGCGGCCGTGTTCCCAATCGGTGATGGGGTTACCCCGGTACCGTAGCCTGCGGGCCAGCGCGCGTTGGGAACGGCGCCCGCGAATGGCACGCAACAGCTGCGAGGCGGCCAACTCGTGCATGTCCATGGGGCGGGATTGTGGCAGGGTTTGGGTGGTTCGCACATGCTCGTGTGAATTGGAGGTCCAGATTGTTCGAATCGCCTGATTATTGGGTGGCAAACGCGGCTCGAAGGTGCAGGATAGACGGATGCGTTGGTCCATGCTTGCGTGTCTCACCATTCTCGCCGCCAGTTGCGGAGGTATGGCATGCGGCGATATGCATGCTGCGGCTGACCCTACCTCTGAGCGACCGGCGGGTGACGTTCCTGGATCGAATCAGCAGCCGGGCGGCGATCAAGCCTCGCTCGGCGGGCAATCGGGGGGCGCGAGCGGCGCCGACGATGTCCCTGCCTGCTACTGTGGGTTTTCGGAGCTGGCGAAAGCGCGCGTCGTCAGTGGGGGGGCTGACGGCGAATGTGCCGTGTTCGAACTGGTGGAGAAACCGGCCTCCGACGACCACTATCACGGTCTAGCGCTCGGGGATCGCTTCGGTGGCTCCGCCACGGCGCTGTGTGAGGACGGCTTCGACATCGCAGCCGAGACCCTCGTCTACGTGAGATACTGGCCGGGAGACCAAGCCACGACGGGTTGCACGGAATACCATGCCTGCAGCCAATCGCAGTGCGGCGACCCACCGCAGCCCAACCCGAACACTGAAGTGGAGTCGCCGACGTATCTCGAGGATTTGGCAGTCTGGGACGCGTGCGACGGGCATTGTGTGGAGCAGACGCGCGACGTGTGCGCGACATACACCGAGCTAGCGCACTACAGCGGCAAGCTTACCGTTGCGCCAATGGGTGAGGACGAGACTGTCATGTTCACGTTCGACCAAACCTACTCGGTCAAGCCGCAGGACATCGCCGAGTCCACCTGCACCCCAGCAGGCGTGCCGAGGAAGTTGGTGGTGACCGAGAGCGGCGATAGCCCCGGCGGAGAGGTCGCCGCGGCCCCTCCACCGCAGGAACCTTCCGAACTGACGCCTGTCGTGTGCTCCGTGCCGGATAGGTAGGGGTGCCGAAGCGCCGTCATGAGGCGCAGACGCGCTCTCGTCAGCCTCGGTGACGGCCGCTCGTCGCAAACCCCCTCTTGCGGCTGAGCACGTTTCACGCCACAAGTGCTCGGAGGCCAATTTGGATATTCGTGGACGTCGTCGCTCGAGCAACTTTGAAGATCGCGGTCGAGGCGGTGGTGGTTCCGGCGGCGGGGCGCTCGCGGCTGGAGCCTTGGCCATGGTTGTGCGCAGGCTTGGGTTGCGCAATGCTCTGATCCTCGTTGCGGTGTTGGCCGTCGGTTACTTCGTCTTGCCTGCGAGCGTGCGTCAATCGTTGTTGGCGGCCGTAACGGGTGGAGGTGGCGGCTCGGGCCCAGCGGTGTCGGGCCCTGCCAGCGGCAGCGTTTGCCAGGTCTCGGAGACGAATGCTGAAGCATGCGACTTCTCCCGCGCCGTGCTGGCTTCGACAGAAGATGTCTGGCGTACCGCGTTTACCCAAGGACGGGTGCCCGCTTACGGTAAGCAGGCGAATGCGTACGCGGAGCCGACGCTGGTAGTGTTTGCCGGCGGCGTTAGCACCAATGGATGCGGCAGCGCATCGTCGGACGTAGGTCCATTTTACTGCCCCGCGGACAGAAAGCTGTACATCGACCCAGGCTTCTATCAAGTGATGGAGACGCGTCTACGAGCGCCTGGAGATTTTGCCCAAGCCTACGTCATCGCTCACGAGGTCGGCCATCACGTGCAAAACCTGATCGGCTCGAATCAATTGAGCGTCAAGGGCGAGACTAAGAATCAAACCTCAGTGCGGGTCGAGCTCCAGGCGGATTGTCTTGCCGGGGTGTGGGGTCACTCTGCCCGATCATCGTTGCAGATCACCGAAGAGGACTTGCGTGAGGCCGTCGACGCGGCGCACGCGATCGGCGACGATGCACTCGGCCACGGCAATGCCGACGACTACACCCACGGGGCAAGTGCCCAGCGGATCCGTTGGTTTCGACGTGGTTTCGAAAGCGGAGATGCTCGGCAGTGCGACACTTTCGCCGTCCCAAACTATGCTCAGCTATGAGCGGTGACGCGTCAGCTCGGTGGAACCGTGGGCAATGCGCCTCTACCCTGCGGTCTCGTCTATCCAACGTTCCATGTCCCGCACCTCTTGTTTTAGCAGATTGAATAGGTGTGGGCATGGCTTTGACTCAGACGCGAAGGCGCTTCATCATCGGTACTTCGGGCTTGCTCGGATCTACTGCATGTTCAGCAACGAACGCTGGCTCCCCGTCGGCTATTTCTCCGGCCTCTGCGAGCCCACCATCTCCGACCTTGACGGAGATAGAGGCACGAGTTGGAGGACGCATGGGCGTATTTGCCGTTGATACCGCCACGCAGCGGCAACTCGCGCACCGTTCAGATGAACGTTTCGCGATGTGTTCCACGTTCAAGTGGGTGCTCGCCGCAGCTATCCTCGCCGGAGCGGAGCGGAACGCATGGTCGTTGGATGAGCGTGTGGACTACGACTCCCGTCAGCTGCTCGAGTACGCACCCGCAACCCGCAAGCACGTGGCTCGAGGCTGGATGACGCTGGGCGCGCTCGCACAGGCGTCGGTAACCGTGAGCGACAATACGGCCGCCAACTTGCTGCTCGCCAAACTGGGCGGACCGATGAGACTAACGGCCTTCATCCGCAACGCAGGCGATGCCGTAACGCGCTTGGATCGCTATGAACCCGAGCTCAATAGCAATGAACCTGGCGATCCGCGTGACACGACCTCGCCGCGCGCCATGGTGGCTCTGATGCACGAGCTTTTATGCACGGACGCCTTGTCGGCGAGCAGTCGCGGGCGCTTGATGAGCTGGATGCGTTCGAGTGAGACGGGCAAGGATCGTATCCGGGCGGGTTTGCCCCAAGATTGGGTAGCGGGAGACAAGACTGGCAGTGGCCAACGCAACGCGGTCAATGATGTGGCCATCGCGTCGCCCCCCAATTGCGCGCCCATTCTCATCGCCGTGTATCTGAGCGGCTCAACGGCAGACATGGCCACACTGGAGGCAGCTCACGCCGAGGTCGGACGCTTGGTAGCCCGGAAGCTGCAATGCCAAGGCGCGGCGGCCTAACCCAGAGTTCGGTTCAGTTGAACCGAACTCTGCAAGTGTAGCAGTCCCACCGGCTGATAGTTTGCCGTACAAGTAGCGATTCGAACGCCCTCGCCAAGTGGGGCGGCTCGAATCGCGGTAGGGTCAGCACAGCCGAACCGTGGGGGTAGTTGGCGACTACTGCAGAACCGGTGAGCACCAGGTCGTGGAGTTACACCAGGGCAATTGGTCCCCGTCGCAGGTATTCACGCCCGAAGCGCTGTCACCCACGTAGAGCACGGCCGCGCCTTCCCGACCGCCAGCCGCCAAACTTTGGCTGCTGGCGGTCGACAGCGCCAGGTCGAAAGCGATAGCCATACCCGCATGCATGTCGGGCGTGCGGGGTCCGAACTTGGACCATTGCACCTTAGCCTCGATGCTGTAACCTTCGGCAGTAACGCGGGCGCTGAAGTCGCGCGTGATCTCTTCGCGCACCTGCCTGAAGCTTCCGTCATCGTTGGGAAGCCAGAACAATCGCGCAGCGCGCGCGCGCTGTTCACCGCTCGGCGGCGCAAAGACCATTTGCACGCCGTCGATACGTCCTGAGAAAAATCCTGGCAATTGCGCCGCTTCGCTGGTGGCGAGGTAGAGCTCTACGGCGTCGCCGTCCCAGAGCCAATCCAGATTGCCGTTGACTGCGACGTCAGGGTCGCTGACTTCGGCAAACAGATGCAACGCTTCGGGTGACCAGGCCACGCGCACGAGTGCCAACTGGGGGAGATCGGCGGCACCAGCAGCGGCATTGGAGAAGCTGAGCTCGAATCCGGGAACGTCGCAAAACTCGTCGCCCATGCCATCGAGGACGTGTTCGCCCGAAAAGCGAACGATCTGCGAGGTAGCGCAGGGGTTATCGCCGCGCCGGCACTCGGGGACCGGAGTACTGCCATCGCTTTCACAACTTCCACTCCCGCAATCGTCCGGGACGCACGCGGCATCGGCGCCGGCATCTTCGCATACGAGGGGAGGAACAGCCGCGTCGACCACGTCGACGGACGTGGATGTACCGCCCGCATCAGACCTGTTGTCGTCCCCGGATGAATCGGCGACGCCACCGTCATCCGCGGCGGCGTCGCCAACGACCGTCGCGGCGTCACTTCGTCCCTCAGTCTTGTCCATCGTTTGCGTCTCACCACTACCGGGGCCGTCGCCGGCGTCCGGTGAGGACGTGGTCGCGTCAACGGGCGCCGTGCTGCTCGCGTCCCGCATGTTGGACGTTTCGCCGCTCGGAATGTCTACGGCGGAATCACCAGCGGGAGATGCATCGGCCATGGCGTCCGTCATCCGGTCGCGGGGTCCGCGTTCGCCCGCATCTCGCTCTGGGTCGCCCGCGCTTTGGAAGCCTTGGTTCGAACACGACAGCGACACGAAGGCAAGGAGTGCGGAACGTAGATGCGCGGCTTCCATGCCCGCTACCTTAGCCGCTAAGGGCGAGGTCAGGGAAGATACCATTCCCGGTATCTTGAGCGCAAACCACCCCCGCCGATCCCGGTCGCTGCGTGGGTTACGAGGCTTGGGGGCTCTCGCAAGGCGGAAGCGAGCAACCGGATTTGACGCGGGTCCTAGCCCTCGAAGCTCTGGCGATGGGAAAGATAGCCGCGCTGCGATTCGTGTATTCCAGAAAACTCGAGCAGCAAAGATGCCTCGGTGGGCCGCGAGCGCCGGGGGCAAGGCGGCTCCTAGTCCTTGCGCGGACCGCCGTTGTAGCCGCGACTGCGGTACTGGGGATCCACACCGCTGTGCTTCTCACCGTTCGCCTTCATATCGTTCACGAGGTACGCCACCCACGAACCCTTGTGCTTGGTGGCGAGCTCCTCGAGTTGAGGCGTGTACTTTTCAAACGCTTTTTCATCCCACAGGCACTGAAGGGCGAGCGATATGAGCATTTGTTGGTTGGGCCCCAGGTCGAAACCGCGCACGTAGTGCGGCCAGGCTTCATCGACGCGGTGCAGTCGGCAGAGCGTATCGCCGTAGTAGATGTTGGCCATCGGCCAATCTGGGGCGAGTTCCAAAGCCCTCCCGTTCTCCACTCGCCGTCCCTCTAGATCGCCGCGAGCTCCCAACATGACGCCGTAATTCAAGTGGGCTTTGGCGCTGTTGGGGACGGCTTTGGCCGTTTCTCGCCAAAAGACTAGATCGTTGCGGTAATCGAGCGCGTGCGCCCTGGCGCGCCCGGCTTGGAACCCGAAGTACGCGATACTAGTTACCGCCGCGACAGTCACCCACCGCCGGCTCGACGCTCGAAAAGAGCCGCGCCAGATCCCCATGAAGGCGCAGCCCACTAGAATTGCTGCGCCGAGCAGCGGTACGTACCAGAAGCGCTCAGCCCGTACCGTCGGCAGGATGACGGGAATGTTGGACTGGGGAAAATAGGTGAAGGGCACCCAGATCAGGCACAGCGCCAGGAGAGGAAAAAGTCGCGCCGAGTGATCGAGCCACGGGTGCGCCCCGGCTTCCTTGAGGCCCTGCGAGAAGGCGTATTGAAAGCGCAACTGGTACTCGCGCCAAAGACCGCGCACGAACAAGAACACGCCCGCCAATGGGGGGACCAGCATCAACAATCCGCCGAGCACCGACTCGAAAGAAAGCACGCGGGTAGGTGCGGGCTCTTGCGGGAACGAGTAGTCGCCGCTCAGCTGCCAAGGAAATACCACTTGGACCAAACCACGGAAGTACACGCGCAAGGCGCCAGCAATGCGCAGCGGTGGCTCGGTGTGCCCCAAAGGATTGTTGAAGGGATCGGCGACAAACTTCAGCTGTTGAAACCAACGCAAAAATTCGTGCAGCGCGCGCTTCAGGTAGGGTTCGGTCGTGGGCAGCGCGGTCTTGTAATCTTCAGGGATGTTGATTTGAAAAAAGTGGCGCCGAAAATACGTGTAGGCGACGAGGGCGAGGAAGCTGCCAGCACCCACGAGGAAAAAGCGCGACAGACGCTGAGGACGAGTCGGATGAAAAATGGGAGCTGCCATCAAAGCGCCCAACGCGAGCATCGGGATGACGGTGAGCATTGCCTCTTTGCACAAGAACCCAAAGCATACGAAGATGAACACCAACGGGAGCTGCCAGGCCAGGCCGAGGCGAAACGTGTTCAAGCACAGCAGGATGAACGTTCCCGACAACACGTCTGCCAACCCGACTACTGCGCACACGGCTTCCGTGATGACGGCCCCTGCCGTGAACGCCAAACCTGAGAACCAAGCCGCCTTCTTGGAATTCATCCAGCGGAAGACGAAGGTGGCGATGAGGGCACCGTTGACGCCGTGAAAGAGCACGTTGACGAAGTGCGGCGGCCATGCGTGCTGCTTGATCTTGAACAACAAGCGCCATACGACGTTTGGCAAGGGTCGATAACTTCCCACCGTACGTTTGGCTGGGTGGCCCCAAAAGTCCCGCTCGATGATCTCCCAGAACTTCAACGCGTTGCCGTTGACGTACGGGTTGGCGAGCAAGGCTTCCTGCTCATCGAAGATGTAGTTCGTCCACAAGCTGCGGGTGAAGACCAGCACACTCAGCAGTACGAGGGGCACGAGCGCGACGAGGAACGTTACCGGTCGATGCGTGAAGTGGAAGATGACCTTGCTCTTGCTGAAGAGGTACGCTCGCTTGGTGGCGCCGGGGAGGCGGCGAACCCCCTGCTTCAGGGCGCGTCCAATACGCCGCCAGCGCGAAATGACAGGCGCCTTTGCTCCGCTGCCGCCCGAGCTCGTTGCGGCGACCAAACCTTCGCCCGGGGTAGGTGGGAGGTTGTCCGGGGTCTGCTGGCTGTCGGCCTGGGAGCCAAGGGCGCGTTCTGACGGCAGCTCCACAGGCGTGTTCGCTGTATCGGCTGGCGCTTCCGTGCTCGCACCAACGGGCACGGAAGTGGTGGCGTCTGAGGGTGAGTTGCGGTCACTCATAACGGGCGCGGCCAGAAGCCATCACGTATAGCGCATCAATCGACGTTTCGGGGCGGAATACACGAAGCGAAAGCCATCCGGTCGCGAACGACGCGTCTGATCGGTTGCGAATCGGGAAGCGATGTGGAACGAACAGCGCCCTGATGTCCGCGGAGCCGCAGTTCGATGGCTGTGAAGTAGTTGCCAAGCTGCGCTCGGGTCCAGTTACCGACTGGTATCTCGCCAAGCAGCGTTCGCTCGGGCGCTCGGTGCTGATCAAAGCGCTGGGCGAGACCGTCTCACCGGATTCACCGTTTGCTGCGCCCTTGCAGCGCGAGGCTCGGCTGCTGTCCCAATTGCATCACCGCAACATCGTGCAGTTGTACGACTTCGTGCAGCGTCCACGCGGCATGTGGCTGGTGCTCGAGTACACTCCAGGGCGCCCGCTGGACGAATGGCTCTCGGAAAAGGAAAAGCTATCGGCTCCCGTTGCTTTGGCGATCGTCGTAGAGCTCTTGTCGGCGCTCGAGCACGTGCACGCGTTGCAGATCGTGCATCGCGACATTCAACCCCGCAACATCGTCATCTCCCCAGCTGGTGAGCTGAAGCTCATCAACTTCTTTCTCGCCGCTGAGCAGTCTGCCCCGCCGCCGCCGGAGCTGATCGAGGGAGACAGCGGGTTCGTGTTGCCTTCGTACATGTCGCCCGAGCAGGTATTGGGTGAAGCCACCGAGCCGAGCAGTGATTTGTTTTCAGTGGGGGTGCTGCTGTATGAGCTGCTGACCGGCAAGCGACCGTTCGATGCCGAAGACTCACGCACGACCGCTCAACGCATCCGGCACGCCTCGCCCCCTGTGCTCAGTCGCTTTCTCGACGACCCCCCGTCATCGCTCGAACGTTTGCTCAATCGCGCGCTCGCCAAGCTGCCGAGCGACAGATTCACGAGTGCCTTGGAGATGCGCTTAGTGGTTGAGCAAAGCTTGCATGAGCACGGCGACTTTTCGACCAAGGATTGGATAGCGGGTACTACACAGGCGCAACCGACGCGTCAGCCCATCGCCAAGACGACGGCGCAACATCGGGCGCCACGTTCGCCGCTATCGCCGGTCCTCGTCGCCGCACGCACTTATCTCTTGGCGCTGTCAGTCTTTCTAGTTGGAGCATGGGGCATACAGCGCTACGCGGGAGATGAGACCGCAGAGGCCAGCGCGTCCAGCGCGGTGCTGCCGCTGGTACCGGAGCAGGCGGCACACTTTCGCGCCGTCGTAAAGCCCTGGGCGCATGTTTACATCGATGGGGAACTCGTCGCCACCACGCCATTCGCCCACGCGGTAGCGCTGGCACCCGGACTGCATCACGTGCGATTCGAACACCCGCAGGCTCAGCCCGAGCAGCGCGAGATCCGACTTGCGGCAGGACAACACGTGATGTTGGATGTGGTGATGCAGCTGAATCAACCCGCAGCGCGGCAGCCGGTGCTCGATTTGCTCGCACCTCCCAGCGATGCTGGCGACCCTTCGCCGTAAAGCGTCGCCGTCACGACGGATTGAGCAACCACACCATGGCCGCAAGGCTGGCTGCCAGCATGGCCACAGCAACGGCCGCGGTCAGTAAATCTGCTGCATTCCATCGGCGCGGGGCGTTCGACCCGTGAGCGCGGGAGGTTTTTCTGGCATCCCGCAGTGCAGCGAGCGAATCGCGGTGTGACGGCTGCTCCGCATCCGTTGCGCTGGCATACGCCGCGTCGCCGTCGCCCTCATCGTCGCTGAGGTCCTCGTCATTGGCCGTAGCCCGGGCTTTTCGGCGGCGTCCGGTTGCCGTATGGCGTACTGTCTCGTATGCCTCGACGCGGGCAGGCTTGGCCGCTCGCTCTTCCTCGGACATCACTTCGTCAGGATCGTTTTCTAATCGTCGAAGCGCGACCACCAAGGGGTCCACGAGTTCGATCGTCGTGTTGCCGATGCTGATGAGTTGGCCAGGTTCTAGCGCGGTGATTTGACCGGCAGCGAGTCGACACCCTTCGATGAATGTGCCGCTGCTGGAGCCAGTCTCTCGCACCAGGACTTCACCTTCCCGGCGCCTGACCTCGAGGTGACGCTCTGCGGCCTCGTCATCATCCAGGGGCAGATCACTGTCTTCGCCGCGGCCGATCACGTACACGCGATCGCGCTCGTCGAGAACCAGCTGCCCGCCTGCCGACATGCCGGCGCGCACGAGCAAGCGCGGGAACTCCGGCTGCCCGTCGGCGGCGAACGCGCCTTCGATTAGAGACAGCGCAATGTCGCGCGCCCGTTGCGCTGGCCTGGTGCTCGGTACCGCTTGCTCGATTTTGACGTCGAGCCAGACCCTGCCCAAGCGGACGGCGCTCGCCGGCTTGAGCAGGATGGGCGCGCCTGGACTCAACCGCGCACCGTTGACGTAAGTGCCGTTGGTCGAGCCTTCGTCCATCAGCAAGTAGTCGGCTCCGCGCTGACGGATAGACGCATGCCGCAGGCTCACACTCAGGTCGGGAATGCGCACGTCACATCCTCGCCCACGGCCGAGCACTATGCGCGGCGCATCGAGGCTCAGCGATGGCACCGCGATATCGGCTGAGCGAATCGAGAGCGTGACGACCATGCTCGATGAGCCTTATCTCTACCGGCTCGCATCTGTCCATGTTTCCGCCGATGCTCCCATTCGCCACCTGCGATCCGCCGCTCGCTCCTCAGAAAGTTGGCCCACAAAAGGCGAGCGGCCTACCAGCTGCAAGATGGCGCACGAGTGATGACGACGAGGCGCCCTTGCTGGAAGCGGAGATGAGTATGCAAGCGCACACGAACATCGAGGACCGACGGGCTCCGGGCGTACAACGGGTGGCACTCGACGCAGTGGTGGAGATCTGCGGGCAAGACGCCGATATCCCGCCCTTCGAAGCGCGGTCGCGCGAAGTCAGCGGCCGCGGCATGCTCGTCAAAAGCGAGTACCTACCGCCGGAACGAGCCCCACTCGTGTTGCGCTTCGAGCACCGAGGCCGCGAAGTGGTTGTCGAAGGTTTGGTCGCCTGGCGGCGTGAGGCGGAGCAGGGCGGGGAGTTCGGCATTCGTTTTACCGCCCTCGACAGCAAGAGTGTAGTGGTGCTGAAGGAGTTGTGCGCGGCGCCCGAAACGCCCGCGCGCACTGCACGCTTGCCTGACGCTCAAGAGTCGCTATTCGAAGAGCTGCCGGACGAGTCGAATCCGCCGCCTACCTTCTGCACGAAGCGCGGCGCGGCGATGAAACTGCACATCGACGGTTTAGCCGCGCCGATGAAGGCGCGCGTCGTGGAAGGCAGTGCGCATCGTGTGCGCGTCGGATCACAACTAGAATTCCTGACGCTCGGCCGAGCCTTGCAGCTCGAAGATCTCTCGAACTCCCACAAGCAGTCAGCGTTCATCCATTCTGTTTCGGTCGAGATAGACGCCGAAACCCATGTCCCGCAACTGGTCGTGACGTTGCGCTGCGCCGAGGACAGCACGCCCGAGCCGACCGTGGTGACGGCCAAAGGTAACGCTAGCGACGACGAAGAGGAATTCAGCGACGAAAAAACGTCCCCCAGCCGTAAGCGCACGTGGGCCGCTGCTCCCAAGAAGCCTACGTCGCGCGAGCCCGTTCTCGACGAGGACGAGGAGGAGGACGACGACATGGACGCTGCCGAACGCCTGCTCAAAGGTCGCTTCGCGGTATGGGCCACTAGTGCCTCGCGCGGAGTACAAGCGATGAGCGATCGCGTAGCGACTGCTGCTCAGGACGCAGCCCGCCTCGTTCGCGACTTCAAGCCCACGCGGCGTACCGGTAAAGTCAGCACCCGATCCGTACGCCCCTCACCATCGGGACGCGCCATGCAGTCGACGCGGGTGCCGCGGCCACGTTCCGTCACCCTGCCCAGCACCACGTTGCCGCCCGGTTCGGCGGCACCGGCAGCCAGCGACAATCGTGGAAAGAGCCGTTCACTGCGGCCGCGCAGCAAGCAGGCGGCGGTGAGCAGTCGACGATCCAAGCAACTGATAGGGGGCGGCGTTGCCGCGGGCTGCCTCGTGCTGGGCACGTATCTATGGTCGGGAGGCGGATCACCAGCCTTCGAAGACCAGGATGCGCCGGCGCTCGCGGCTGGCACGCCACAGCCGCTCGCAGACGAAGCCCCGACGGCGCGGCGCAAGACGCTGGACACGGAAGCAGAGATGGAGCCCGAAACGCACGGCATCGTTGCCAATGTGCCCCTCTTTGGTCCGACCAAAATGGCTACCACAGAACCTGTCGCGGAAGGCGCGACGGCCAAGGCTTCGGGGGCCGTGGATGAGGTCAGCCTATCCAAAGACCAATCCTTCTCTGACCGGGTCGTGGACCTTCCGAAGGAAGTGCGTGCTCAACGCGAGTTTCAAGTCGGACGCATGCACCTGCCCGTGATCCACCGCTTGCGCTTGGACACCGAAGCGGAAACTCTGCAAGGCGAGCAAACTCCCACTGGCTTTTCGGTGCTCATTCCCGGGCGCAAGGTGATGGAGAGCGGCTCTGCCATAGCTAGTCGCGACGATCGCATCACCAACGTACGCGTTCAGAACACACCCGCGGGAGCCAAGATAACGTTCCGATTTGGTAAAGACGTGCCTGGCTTCAAGGCACGCTTGCGCAACGATTACATCGAGTTTTTCATCAACTCGCCCGAGTGAGTGGGAGAAACTTCAAGCGCGCCATCAACGCCATGATGCTTGCTCCCGCGAGCAAGTAATGCGACGGTATTAGAATGTTACAGGCGGGTACCGTCGTCGCTCAGCATCTGCGTTTGGTTCGACAGCTGGGCAGCGGGGGCATGGGCAGCGTGTGGGTTGCCGAACACCTGAGACTGGGCGGACAGGTGGCCGTCAAGTTCCTGTCGACAGCATTGCTCGATCACGCCAGCGCTCGCTCCCGTTTCGCGCGCGAGGCCAAATGGGCCGCCAAAATAAGAAGTCCCCACGTCGTGCAGGTGCACGATCACGGAGTAGTGCCGGGCGACTATCCGATGCCGTACATCGTGATGGAGCTCTTGGACGGAAGAGACCTGTCGAGCGTCTTGGTACAAGAGGGGCCGCTCGGTCTTGCCCGCGCTGCGGAAATCCTCGAGCAGGTGTGCGAGGCGTTGACTACTGCGCATGCCGCTGGCGTCGTGCACCGCGACATAAAACCCGAAAACGTTTTTTTGCTGGAGCAGACGAAGACCTTCGTCAAGCTGCTCGATTTCGGGGTGGCACACGGTGACGACGGTCAAATCGATCGTCTCACGCAAACCGGACTCTTACTCGGTACTGCTCATTACATGAGTCCGGAACAGCTCTTCAGCGGGAAAGACATCGATCACCGCGCTGATCTGTGGGCGCTTGGAGTGCTCACGTATCAAATGCTGACCAACGACCTGCCCTTTCAGGCTGACACGTTCGGGCAGCTGTGCCTGAGGGTGAAAGATGGAACTTTCCCGCCTCTGAACGACTTCGTAAACGTACCTCCAGGCGTCGAGCAATGGTTCGAACGCGCGCTATGCCTCGATCGTGAAGCGCGTTTTCAATCTGCTTCGGAAGCGTACGAGGCGTTTGCCCGCGTTGCCGCTGGCTTACCCATGGTGCCAGCGGAAGAGAAGGACGCTAGTGAGGCGATGCCTCTGCCTGGTACTGGTACGGTGCGGATGCCCGTCGGTAGTTTGGGAGCAAAGCAGGTGCCGACCGCGGAGGAATCCGTCATCAACACGGAGTCGCAGGGCGCTCTGAGCGTAAACACGCTACAGGGGGCGGGGCTGCCGCGTCCGCGCCGTGAATGGTGGTGGGGCATCGGGTTAGCAGCTGCGTTGGTCACGGGAGCTTTGGGCTGGTTGTTGCTGCGAGGCGGGCCAGTGCAACCTGGGATAGCGCAGGCCACGGGACCTCTACCCATGGCAGAAGCGGCGCCTGTCGCTGAGGCGGCGCCTACTGGCGAAGTGGTCGCGCTGCAACCCGCCGCACCCACTGGCGCAGCATCGATCGCTCCCGCGTCCGCACCCATTGAACCGGCAGACCTCGCCCTCGAGACTACTGCGTCCAAAACCTCGAGCGCTCCGCGTCCTAAAGTCTCACCGAAGGTTTCGGTCAAACCCCCACCGCAAGCGTCCGAACCGCTCCTCGAAAAGCCTCTCCCTCATGCCTCACCTGCGATGCCCCCCACGCCAAAAAGCAAGTACCGTGGTTTCTGAGCGACGAGGGTGTCCGTCACGGCCGGCTAAACGCTACGCACCCAGCGTTGGCGGCATAGGGCTGCTCTTGGCCGTCATGCTGACCTCTCCGCTCGCCTTCGCCGCGCCTACGGAAGCCGAAAAGGAAACGGCGCGCAGCTTGATGGACCAAGGCGATGCTCTCGCTGCCAAAGCCGATTGGCAAGCGGCTTTGCGCCACTATCAGGCGGCACACGAGATCATGGGTGTACCCACGACAGGCATCGAGGTCGCGCGCGTTCAGGTCGAGTTGGGTCGCTTACTCGAAGCGCGTAGTACCGCGCTAGCGGTCGCGCACGCTCCTAGTGACACAGCTGAGCCGGCGGTGTTTACTGAAGCCCGTGCATCGGCTGCGGTTCTCGCCCAGGAGCTCGAAGGGCGTATTCCGAGCCTAGTCATCGACGTTGTGCCGCAACAGACTGTACCTCGGGTGCGCATCGATGACGTAGAGTTGCCTGCGGCCGCGTTGGGGCTGCCGTTTAAGGTGAACCCCGGCCGCCACGTCGTACGCGCCAACGCTGCGGGCTATGCCCCCGCGGAGCGCGAGGTGAGCGTGTCGGAGGGGCAGCAAAAAGAGGTACATTTCACTCTGGTGGAGCAACGCGGGGCCGGCCCAGCTCTGGACCCGAGCGCTCCGGCAGCGAACGGTAGTGACGCCCTAGAGCTGAGCGCAACGCCGGGCGCGCTCTACAGTCCTTCCGAAGGGGCCACTACGCGCGGGGTCATAGCCCTCGGAGTGGCCGGAGCCGCCGGGCTCGTGGGCGCCGGGGCGGGGATCTACAGCTGGATGAAGGTAAACGAAGCTCAAGACAACCATTGCATCGGCAACCGTTGCACCTCGGAGGCAGAACCGCTGCTCGACCAAGCGACGACGTCCGCCTGGGTCGCCAACGTGGGCGTCGGCGTGGCCGTCGTGGCCTTGGCCTATGGAATGTATGAATTGGTGTTCAATTCTCCCGCGCCGCCTTCCGCGAGCGCCGTTACGACGCGGAAACGAGCGCATGCGGTTTCGTCGGCTCGAAGCGCGCTTCGCCCGCTAGCGGTTGAAGAAGCGAGCATGTCGTTCGCCACTCACGGAAGCGGCGCGACATTATGGTGGAGCGGAGCATTCTGATGCGACACGGATGGGTATTGCTTTTGTATTTAACGGGTTGCCAAGTCGTCACTGGGCTGAACGAGCTCGACGTCGAACAGGCGAAGACCGCAGAGCCAACCGAGACGTCCAACCGTGATGGCGGCACTGACAGCGACGTCAGTAGTGACGACACCACCCGGCCCGCTGGGGACGCTTCCGTTGACGGAGGTTGTAAACCCCCTGGGGATACAGCATGCACTCCTGGTGATAACTGTGGATGCGACGAGGAAGAGACGTGTGCCCTCGTCGATAGCGCTGACGGAGTAGAGCTGTTGTGCGTAAATCCGGGGCAATTGGGGCTCGAGGACGCATGCGACGATGCCGAAGCTTGCGGGTTCGGGTTGCTGTGCATCAACGAGCTATGCGTACAGGCTTGTCGAGCTGATGATGACTGTCAGAGCGGTCGTTGCCAGACGATGACCGATGCCGATGGGGAAACGATTCCCGACGTTCGCTACTGCATCACCGCGAACGCCGAGTGCGACTTGGTTTCGCCCCATGCGCCCGGCGATGGAAAAATTGCCTGCAAGAGTGGAGAGACGTGTGTTCACTCACAGCAGAGCACAAGCTGCGTCGACGCATCAGGTGAGGGGCGTCAGGGAGATGCTTGCCGCGACGCAAGCGCATGTGCGCCTGGGTTTGCTTGCGATGACGGTTCATGCAAGCAGTGGTGTGATCCCGAGCAGGCCCAATGCGCCGACGCACGGTCCACCTGTGAACCGTCGACTACCGAAGGTGACGAAGCACTGGGCGTGTGCGAGCCGCGCTGTGACGTGCCGGATGTTGATGGTAGCGAGTGCGGAGTCTTTCCGGACTGCGGGTGCGGTGCGGAGGAGACCTGCCGCGTGATGGACGCCTCCGGGCGCACGGGGTGTTCACCTGTCGGAGAGACGGACGGCCAAGCGGCGTGTGCTTCGGACGAGGATTGTCGTGGTAGCCATGCTTGTGTAGGTGGGTTGTGCCGGCCGTACTGTGAAGTGGGCGAGTCCACGTGCGGCGACGACGGCGCGTGCGTTCCCTTGTTGGATGGCGACGAAGCCGTGCAAGGCGTAAACACGTGTTTAGGGCACTGCGATCCGGTGACACCCAGCCGCGAGCAAGACGGGTTCACCCCGTGCGGGGATGACGCTTACTGCGCCGTCGGAGTCGCGGCGACGGAACTCGAGGCGAGCTACTGTGTGGCGGCTGCCCCGCGCGAGCAACGAGTTTCCATGGGCGAGGCGTGTACGGACATGAGCGAGTGCCCCAACGGCACCATGTGCGCCGCTCGTTGCATGCCCTGGTGCCGCTCCGCCACGGACTGCGATGGTCTGACCGCTGAACCCGTATGCTACGCGGAATTCGGCGCGGATTTGGTTTTTCAAGCCGAGTCCGGCGACGAACTCGGACTGTGTTGCACCCCTACGCCCACGCCCGGCAGTGAGTGCTCAACCTTGGAAGGGGGGTGTGGCTGCCCCAGCGGCGAAGCGTGTCACGTGACGGACGTGGAAGCAGGCACGACCGAGTGTCTCCCCGCCGGGGAGGTGGGCCGCCAAAGCGCCTGCGAGTACCACGAGGACTGCCAGGCTGGCTCGAGCTGCATCGGTAACTTGTGCCGTCCGCTATGCGAGGGTGATCGGTGCGGATCGGGCGAAGGGTCCTGTTTCAACGTGGTTTACGATGGCCAGAACGGTGACCTGGTACCGGTTCCACACTCGCGCGCTTGCTCTGGACATTGCGATCCAGTTGACCCGACACGCGATGATGAGCAGTTCACTCCTTGCGGAGAAGGAGCACGTTGCCTGCCTGGGGAGGAAGGGGTCGAATCGTTCGATATCAGCCATTGTGTCGTGGCAACCTACGACCTGGAGCCTGGGCAAGAGTGCTATTACGATGACGATTGCCGAGATGGCTACGGTTGCGTCGGGTACGCCTGCGTGGCGTGGTGCCGGACTGACGCCGACTGCAACGCGGGAACCTGCAATACTGTCGACTACCGGCGGCCGGTCGCCGAAAACGATTGGCTGGGGTTCTGCGAGCCGGATGAGCTACTGCCCATCGACCCTCTCGATTGACGGAAGTTCTCGTTCAGTCCGTCAAAATTGCAGATGCCACCGCACCGCGGCCTCGCTGGGCGAGATGGTAGCCGTCAGTGGAGCATTGCTCCAGTAGTGGGCCGTGACCAAGCCGGTGAGCATGAACGTCACCGAGGCGGCTCCACTCAGTGTCGCCCACGAGGCGTGATTGCGTCGCTCCTCACGCACGTTGAGCCAACGTTGACACGTCTCGTTCGTGAGCTCGATGCAGGCCCCTCGTTGATCGATACTTTCTTCGGTCGCGCGAGCGTCGAAGTACCAGTAGGTGAACAACCCCGTGCTCACCAATGAAGCCGCAGCCAAGCCGTACAGCGTGGCGACGGTGGCGACCTTACCGCCAGGGGGAGAGCCCGGCGTAGGGCCCAGCATCAGGGCGGACAGCAGCCATGGGTCTTCATCATTTGGTGCTTTTGCACTCTCAACCGCAGCTTCATCCGCCGCGGCTTCGGCAGGGGCTTCGGCCGCAGCGGGGGACGCTCGAGTCTGGGCATGCGCGCCTTTCGGCTCGACAGCAAGCAGCGTGAGCAGTGCAAGCGACGTCAGGCGTCGCTGTCCGCAGCTAACCAAGTCGACGCGCTGTTGGTCGAGGCGCTGTTGAATTCGGATCGGCGTGTCGCGCATCAGCATCGTGCGTAGCAGCTCCTGACGGGGGCCTAGTCCTTAAAGGCTCTGGCGATGATGTTGGCGCAGGCCCTTGCCTTTTCGCGTCACGCGAGGCAGAGCGGTGCGCGGACTTATCGTCAGCGCGTACTTTTCGTCGTCTCCTCTAAGCAGCTTTTGACTTCCAGCATAGGCAATCATGGCAGCATTGTCGGTGCAGCAGCGCAGAGCCGGCACGACCACCCGCAACCCGTAACGCGCTCCGACCGCGACAGCCTCGGCACGGAGCGTCCGATTGGCGGCAACGCCGCCTCCCAATACCAAGGTCGCGAGTTCTTGTTGACGGGTAGCACGTACCGCTTTGCTCACCAAGGCGTCGACCACGCGGCGTTGAAAGGCCGCACACAGGTCGCGCAGCAGCGGACCGTCGTCGGGACGGCCATTACTCTCGACCCAGCGCGCCACGTTCGTTTTCAATCCCGAAAAGCTGAATTCGAGAGAGTGACGCGAGGACATCGGTTGACTCAGCTGTACCGAATCCGGGTTTCCCTCACTGGCCAAGCGATCGATGATGGGCCCGCCAGGGTAACCTAGACCCAATAGTTTCGCCGTCTTGTCGTAAGCTTCGCCTGCGGCATCGTCACGGGTAGCGCCGAGTTCGACCGTCTGGTCCGGGAAGGGGCCGTCGACGCGGTAGATCGCCGTGTGTCCTCCGGAAGCGATCAGTGCCACGAAGGGATACTGCGGCGGAGGTGGAGTCTCGATGTCGGGGTAGCGCAAGAATGCCGCCAACAGATGGCCCACCAAGTGATCGACGCCGACGATGGGTTTACCCGTAGCCCACGCCAAGCCGGATGCCGTCTGCACGCCGACCAACAGCGCGCCCGACAAGCCAGGTTGGCAGGTGACCGCTAGACCGTCGATGTCGTCGAGGGTGACGTGCGCTCGCGCCAGTGCTTCGTTCACCACCGGCACCATGTTGCGCAAGTGATCTCGCGAGGCGAGTTCGGGCACTACGCCCCCAAACGGGGCATGTACAGCGACCTGACTGTGCACCACGTCGCTGTGCACCCGGCCGTCGTCGCTCACGACGGCGGCTGCCGTTTCGTCACACGACGATTCGATCCCGAGCACGAGCATCGCGGCCTCGTAGCATGACTGACCCGGCTCGGTCCATCGCCTGGCACCTCAAAGCCTGGGGCGCCGGGGGCTGCGGCGCCGGAATGTCAGCGAACGCCGCCAAGCACCTCTCGGTGCAAGGCGGCTTTCCTGCCTGAGAACGCAACAGAGCGTGTATTGGGGCGCAACGTCAGCGCAAGTCTTCATGCCAGAGCTGGATGCAGCCCAGACGTAGGCCACCCACCTCGTGCACCACTACCGACTGTGCTTCCGGTCTCGAGAGATGAGCGACCGTCACGGAGCGCTCCCCCGAGCCGTCGCCATCGGCAGTAAGATTGAGCCAGATTTCGTTGTCCTCGATCTCCTCCGTCACCGACTCATCGAACTTGTAGTGGCCGCCGCCCAAGCTCACCTCACAAGGCAGATGGTGAACGTGGATTTCATAAGGGGTGTCGGCGGCGAAGCCGACCAACTCCACGCTCACTTCCGTCTCACCGTCTAGAGTGCGCAACATGGTTGCTTGGGCGTTCGCGTCGGACAAGCCAGCGTCGGGCGTGCTGAAGCGGGTGAAGCTGCCACTCGTCTCGAGCGCTTCCCAGCCTGCCGGCGGCAAGTCTGCACACGCAACCTTGAGTGCCTCCTCGCCCACTATTCGGTGTAGCACGACGGATTGGGCGTCGAGTCGAGCTAGGTGATCGGAAGCCATCTCACTGCGGGCCGTGCCTGCGTCAGTAGCTTGGATCGAGAGCCACAACTCGTTGTCCTCCATCTCTTCGGTGACGGTAGGATCGAACTTGTAATGACCTCCGGCTTCGGCAACGCCGCAGGGTAGGTGATGCACGTGGGCAATGTACTCTTGGTCGGCGGCCAGCCCTGCCACTTCCAAGCTAACGCCGGTGCCACCGTTGCCGCGCACGAGCCCTGCCGTACCCGACAGCTCTTGATCCACACTCTCGGCCGCCGCAAAGGGATCCAACAATCCCGCCCCCGTCAGCTCTACGAGGGACTCCGGCGCGAGATCGGCGCATAGCAGCGCCGCGTCAGTGCTTGGCTCATGCACGACGACCGACAACGCATCGCCGCGTGCTCTGTGGTCGGTGGTTACGCGGCCGTGACCGACCCCCAACTCATTCGTCCCAACCTCCAAGTTCAGCTGGTTGGCGGGGGGCACGGCGTCGTCGGCTGGATCCAAGAGGTAAGGTGGGCCGCCATCGTCGAACGCACACGGAAACGTGTGCACTCGCGCCGTGTATAGCGTATCTGCTGGCAGGCCCGTGACCTGTACCTCCACTCGTGTCTCACCGTTTCCCAGCACGATGAGCTGCGCAACGCCGCCTGCGCCTTGGTCTGCAGAAGCAACCGTGGTGAAAGCTCCGGCACGAATGGAGGCGGCAGCCGTACCATCTACGCCACCATCCAACGCATCCACTGCCCCATCGCCCGCGTCCGGAAGCGGCCCTATATCGGCGTCCGACAACCCAGCATCGGGCGCTTCCGCGTCCGCGCCGTCCGTCGTCGTACCTGGATCCGTCGTCACATCAGCGTCTAGGTCTGCAGTCGTGTCCGCGTCGACCCCGCCGTCTAGGACGACAGTGATGTCCGTACCACTGGTGACGGTGTCCGTCGTGTCGAGGCCCGTGTCCGTCGTCGCAATGCTGGTATCGGTGTTGGTATCCGTGGTGTCGGAGCCTGTTTCGGTCGTATCCGTGGTATCGGTGACGTCAACGACTGCGGCATCCGTGCCGGCATCACCGGAGGGCAAGGGCGCACCTCCGTCGTCATCTCCACATGCAAACGTCGACAATCCAAGCGAACATACCAGTGTAAGTCTGGAACCTTTGCGAGCGAAAGAAAGCTGCATACCGCCGACTCCTCCCTGAGTGTTTCAAGTTACCATGTTGCCAGGGCCGACATCGCTGGCGCGATGCCGATGAGCCCCAACGACCGCCTCGTTGCGGTGACGGTTCAGCAGTAACGACGGTAGTGCCGACGTGCAACGGGTTTTTCGAACAACCCGATCTACGTACACAAACGCCTCAGCGTAGGGCTCTCCTGCCCATGGCATTCGTGCTCGCAGCTACTGGGTCAAGCGCCGGATCTCTTCCTTGATGAGTGCCTCGGCAAGCGCCGGCACGACTTCCCAAACCGCGGCTTCCACCACTTCCTTGGACAGAATCAGCACACCGTTTACCTGGGCCTCAGTCAGTCCGAGCTCAGCAAGCTTGGATTCCAGTCCGCCAAAGTCCGCGCGGGTGGCGGCTGGGCCGCCGTTGGTCACTGCAGCCGGCATCGTGTGTTGCCCACGGGCGGCAGCGGTCGCAGGTCGAGAACTCGGGGCAGCCGGACTGGGCGCTTGTGAACGCATCGCTTCGACAGCGGGCGGTGGTGCCTCATCCTCTTCGATGGGGATGAGAATCGGTCCCTCTTCCTCGTCCGCCATGTCCACGTCGGGGCCTTCGGGCATCGCCGTCGGGACCATGGAGTCACTGGCATCCGGCGCAAAGTGCAATCCAGCCGTCGGTCCAACCGTGGGCTCGCCGCCTGGCACGGCCGTGGGGGCCTGAGCGGGCTGACTGGGAGGGCGAGCGACCAGCGCCTTGACCTTGTCGAGCAGCACTTGGGTGTCGAATGGCTTATCCAAGTGATCGTCAGCGCCTGACGCTGCGCCTTGGGCGGGATCGTAAGGGTTCTGCTTGCTGGAAAGCAGCATCACGCGCACGGCGGGGAAATCCGCCTTGATGCGCTTGCACACGTCGTAGCCCGACGTGTTTCCGAGGGTGATATCGACGAGGGCGATCCGAGCCTTCTGCTCGGACAGGCGAGCAAAGGCTTCGTCAGCGCTTGCGGCCAGTACGGTTTCGTAGTCTTCACCTGCAAAGGTGATCTCCAAAACCTTTCGCATCGTCTTACTGTCGTCAACGGCAAGCAGCGTAGTCAAATCGCCTCCCAGCGTGGGACCAAGGTGGTCACGGGTTCATTCATCCAGCTTGTATTGGCGCTGTCAAGCCTAGCGGGCATGGCAGTCAGTCGGGTGTCGAAAATGGCTCGGCCCATGGCAGAAGCACCATTGTCGCCGTTTCTGGGTGAGGATGCCAGTTTTCAGCAACCGCTCGTCGGAATACTTGTCCCGACAGGTAAGGGGCTTAGCCTCACCACGGCCGGCCTACAGCGCCCGACATAGCGTTCATGGGGGTCAATGACCGAGGGCAAGGGTCGAGCCCGGACGGTCGTGCGTCGCCAGCTTGGCAAGCAGCTGCGTACTTGCCTCGTTGGCTCCCGTCAGCAGCACCGTCGCTCCCCGACTGCGCAGCTTGAGAACTACCCGATCGATGGCCGCGACCGCAGATGCATCCCAGATGTGTGCGTGCTGGAAGTCGACTTCAACGTGCTTGGCTCCGTCCTGAAAATCGAAAGCACTGACGAAGTCTTCTGCCGACACGAAGAACAAGGCGCCGCGCACGGAGTAGGCCACATGCCCGTCGGCAGCGCTGCTCCTTTCGACAGCAATCAGCTTACCCGCGCTTCGCGCGAAGAAGACGGCGCTGAGCAGCACTCCGACGAGGACTCCAAGAGAGAGGTCGTGGGTAAACACTACGGTCGCTACGGTGGCCACCATGACTATGCTCTCAGAGAGCGGCATCACACGAAGCTTTGCCAAGGACTTCCAATCGAACGTGCCCACGGCCACGGTAATCATCACGGCTATGAGGGCCCCGGTGGGAATGCGTGCCACCCAGTCGCCCAGCACGACCACCAAGAACAGCAAAAATACTCCTGCCGCAAGCGTGGACAGTCGCCCACGTCCGCCGGAGCGCACGTTGATCACGGATTGGCCGATCATGGCACAACCTGCCATGCCGCCGAAAAACCCAGTGACGATGTTGGCGAGGCCCTGCCCGTACGCTTCACTGTGCTTGCAGCTGGGGGTGTCGGTCATCTCGTCCACGACTGCTGCTGTGAGGAGCGACTCAATGAGCCCAACCATGGCCATCGCGAAGGCGAACGGTGCGATGATGCGTAGCGTCTCGAGGGTGAGAGGAACGGCGGGAGCGCCGAAGAACGGCAATGCGGAAGGTAGCTCACCCATGTCACCTACGGTATGGGTGTGGAATCCAGTGGCCAAAGTGACGGCCGTCAAAGCGACAATGGCAACTAGAGGAGAAGGGATGGCTTTGGTAAGCCGAGGCAGGCCGTAGATGATCGCCAAACCTGCAACGACAAGAGCGTACATGGGCCAGGCCGCCCCTTTGAGTTGGGGAAGTTGCGCCATGAAGATCAGGATGGCCAACGCGTTGACGAAGCCCGTCATGACGGAGCGCGGCACGAACTTCATGTAGCGACTGAGGCGGAGGATCCGAAACCCAATCTGGATTATCCCGGTGAGAACGGTGGCTGCGAAAAGATACTCCACCCCATGCTGCGCCACGAGGGGCACCATCAAGAGTGCCATGGCGCCGGTCGCTGCCGATATCATACCCGGTCTGCCTCCAAACAACGCCGCCATGACGGAAATGGTGAACGAGGCGTACAGTCCAACCTTTGGGGCAACCCCCGCAATGAGAGAAAAGGCAATTGCTTCGGGAATGAGCGCCAAAGCGACTGCCACGGCCGCGATCAGATCCTTGCGCGTATTGAAAAGCCACTCGCGCTCGAAGCGACGTAGATCAAGCTTGGCGGTGACGAGACGATACATAGACACGTGGTTCAAAACGAATAACTCCTAAAACAATGACGACGCGGCACGAGCGGCGCGCCGGACTATCCATGCACACGGCTAACGCCCGCGGAAAAAGACGGAAGGACGCCCGTTCTTTCGAAAGGAACGCACAGGGCTGCCAGGGCAGCGCTAAGCGAGATCGAGCTTCAGTCGAGACGACGTCCCGAGCGCTGAGGCAGTGTTCTGCCTGCGGCTACGGTGGTGTCGGTTGTGAGCGCTGCATGCGTCGACGGTGGGCAAGGAGGTATATCATCGGTGTTTCGCTCGTCGGACCGAGCCTGCTCGATGACACGTCCAAGACGCGGCGTCTCTACATGATACCTTGAGCGCGCACAACCAGAGAAGCGTGTCACTGACGATGGCTGCATGCTCACCCGTTCAAGCGACGCCGATCGGGTCGCGGTGGAGGGACGCTCAAGTGACGGTCTGTGGGGCGCGTTTATCGCAACACGGTTGCATTAAGAGTTCCGGCGCGCTAGACCTGAGATATGCAGGATGTAATCGTGGTGGGCGGTAGCTACGCCGGTATGTCAGCAGCC
>CAZNZA010000031.1:22076-45798 GCA_964577325.1 uncultured Polyangiaceae bacterium | reverse complement strand
CCGCGTCGAAAAGCTGCGGCGTGAGCTTTTGAAAGCAAGGCAGCAATGGGCACGCCGCCGCCCAAGCCTTTGCCGAGGGTGAGGATATCCGGCGTCACCCCTTCCGCTTGCGCTCGCAGGTAGGTGCCCGTGCGTCCACAGCCTGTCTGGATCTCGTCGAAGATCAACAGGACTCCGGCCCGCGTCGTGATGTCTCGTAGCGCGCGCAGATAGCCGGGTGGGGGAACGAGGACACCTGCTTCGCCTTGGATCGGTTCGACCATGACCGCACAGGTGGACGGACCAATGGCCCGTTCCACGGCATCCGGAGCGGCGAAGGGCACTTTGTCGAAGCCGTCGAGCATGGGGGGAAAGGCGGTGTCCCAGCCTGGCTTGCCGCTAGCCGACACGCACGCCAGCGTACGTCCGTGAAATCCATCGATGGTCGTCACCACTCGAGCAGCGCCAGGGCGATGAACCTGCGCCCACTTGCGCGCCAGTTTGATGGCCGCGTCATTGGCCTCGGCACCGCTATTGGCGAGAAAGATCTGGTCCATTCCCGTAGCCGCGCAAAGCGCGGCCGACAATTGCAAGAGCTCCCGGGTATAGTAAGCAGGGCTTGCCGACAATAGGCGTGAGGCCTGACGGCTCAATACTTGCGCCAGTTCATCTGGAGCATGTCCCAAAACGTTGACGGCCCAGCCCTGTACGAAGTCTAGATACCGTTTGCCGTTCTCATCAAACAGCCAGGACCCATGCCCGTGGCTCATCACGACGTTGGGTCGTGGAATGAGCTGCATGAGGTACGGTGCAGTCGTAGCTTCAGGTGGTGGTTCTTTGGTGTAGGTCACAGCGTTCTCTCCGGTTGAGGGAGCGGCTGCGAATACGAACACCCAAAGCCGCTCCAGTGAGCGGCTCGATGGGGCTAGCTTCTGTTCCTACTTTCGAAAACCGGGTCTCGAAAAAGACCGCGTTTCGAAACGACCGTGCCCCGTGCCGCTCGTCGTGCAACGGGCGGCTCGTCGGGTGAGGACGGCGGGCAAGGAAGGAAGCATCGAAATCGCACACTACAGCCGCCGCCTGCGCAGGTCAAGGCAAGACAGGAACACGCTTGCAATCGTCAATGCGCCAACGACGTTCTGATTCGGGAAACGCGCCGGGGGCATAGCCGTGATTGCTGTCGGCAAGGGCTTGAGATACCCTCCAGGCGTGAAAGTTAACACGTGGCGCGTCGGGCACTTTGTTTTCACCGCGGTGGTTGTCGCTGCGTGCGGAGGACGTTCGGAACTGATGTTCGACGACGGCAACGTTCTGTTGCCGGGCACTCCCCAAACCGAGGTAACACCGCTCGAGCCGTTGCCTAGCGGCGACCAGCCTGATCGCGGGGGGCAGCCCCCGCGTCCACCGACGGGGAGCGGCGTGAGCCTCACTCCAACACCCCCTTCGCCAGACATACCCGTGCCTGCCGCGCCGATCTTGATCCCCGCCCCGGAGCCCGGCATCATCCCCGCCTCGCCGCCCGAGCCTGGCCCGACGCCGCCGTTCACGGAGGCGATCACTGTGGCATGTGAACCCGGTCAGGACTCGTTCGAGTTCGGCACGCTGCCCGAGCCTGACGACGTTTTCCTCGAGATCGGCTTGGCTCCCCGATGCGGCAACGGAATCGTTCAGAGCGACGAGCAATGCGACGACGGCAACCGGGACGCTGCCGACGGCTGCTCGGACGACTGTTTGATTGAACCGCGCTTCGTGTGTTTCACCAACGAGCGTGTGGGAAGCCTCTGCGTCTACGCCGGCGTGTGCGGCGATGGCCAGCTCGAGTTTGGCGAAGCGTGTGATGACGGCAATCGAACTGGCGGTGATGGCTGCTCGGCCAATTGTCAAGTCGAAGCCCACTACGCGTGCCCTTACCCGGGAAGTGCGTGTGTGCAAGGCCCCGCCTGCGGTGATGGGTTGGTCATGGGCGTCGAGCAGTGCGATGCCGACGCCGGCTGTCGGAATTGCCAAGTAGAGCCAGGTTGGGTTTGCCCTGATGGCACGAGCTGTTGGACGCGGTGTGGCGACGGCCAGGTCGTGGGCGATGAAGCATGTGACGACTTCAATCGTCAGAGCGGTGACGGCTGCAGTGATACGTGCCGGATCGAGTGGAACGTGTGCCAAGAGCAGCCTTCACTGTGCCCGGTGAACGTCGGCTTGTGCGGTGACGGCACGGTCGATGGCTGGGAGACGTGCGACGATGGCAACACCGAAGCTGGCGACGGCTGTTCCGCCACTTGCGAAACGGAGCCATCATGCGCTCCCGAGTGCGCGGCGACGTGTGGCAACGGGCGCGTCGAGGACGATGAAGGGTGCGACGACGGAAACTTCCTCGAAGGAGACGGATGCTCGTCGGCCTGCTTGATTGAGTTTGGCTTCACGTGCGTGCACGTGCCCGCAAACCCGCCTTCACCCGCCGAACCGGCGGATGCTCCGATCGGTCCCGATGCTGGGCCGGTGATGGACCCCGTCCTTACCGCGGACGCGGGAACAGAGCTGGGGGAAGGGGTTTACTCCGTATGCACGACGCGCTGCGGCGATGGGTACCAAACTCCATTGGAGGAGTGCGACTCTGGTGGGGACAATGGTCGCGAAAACAGCTCCTGCACGCTGGATTGTAAGCTCGGTAACTACTGCGGCGACGGGAGGGTGAGTGGGGTTGAACAGTGCGACGACGGGCTCAACATCACTCCGTACGCGCTTCAGGGCGAGGCAGGGTGCGCCCCAGGTTGCGTGCTACCCGCGTTTTGCGGTGACGGTATCGTACAAGTGGCGGAGGAGTGCGATCTGGGGCCGGGGAACCTGGGCAGCTACGGAGGCTGTACGCCAGATTGTAAACTTGCACCGCGATGTGGGGACGGCGTCGTCGATGCTTGTGGCAACGAGTTTTGCGACGACGGCAACCTCGACGATAACGACGGTTGTACCGCGCGCTGCCGGCCGCGGCAGCGCGTGCGCTGAGAGGCGACCAGGCCAGCAACCGATCGGGCAAGCGGCGCCGGCAAGACCGTGCACCTTTACGCTTTCGAACCCCAATCAACGTCGATAAGCTGTAGACCATGCGCCAGGTTCGAGCAAAGTGGCCGTGGCTGGTCTGGCTTTTCGGCTGCGGGTGGTGTGTCTCGTGCGTATCGACCCAAAGCTCGATCCCGGCACTGCGTTCACCCGTTCATGAACGAGTAGAGGAAACCATGGTTTCAGTCCCAGCGACAACCCAGGTCGAAGAGGTTCTTTTTGGTCAAACCGTGCGCGACCCCGAGCGCTGGTTGGAGGTAGCTGATGACCCAGCGGTCGTGGCCTGGCTGGAACGGCAAGACGCACGAGCTCGACAAGTGCTGGAAGGCTTGCCGACGCGTGATATCTTCGAACGACGACTCGAGGAACTCGTGTACGTCGAACGCAAGGGCGTGCCTTCGAAGCGAGGTTCGCGAGTGTTTTTCTGGGTGCGCAACCCGGACGACGAAAAGGCCATCCACTACGTCCAAGACGGGGCGGCCCAGGCGCGAGTGCTCCTAGACCCTCACACCATGAGCGAGGATGGGTCGTTGAGCATTGGAGGCGTGTATCCGTCCAAAGATGGCCAATTGGTGGCCTATCTCGAGCACCCGAACAATGCCGACGAGGCCACCTTGCGGGTCATGGACGTCAATAGCGGACAGTTGCGCTCCACGGACACCATCACAGACTTGCGGCATACCTCGGTCGGATGGGACAAGCTCGGAACTGGGTTCTACTACACCTGGCTGCCCCCGAAAGGGAGCGTCCCAGAGGCACAGCGAGGCGCGTTCGCCGAGCCCAGGTATCACCGTCTGGGGACCGATCCAAAAGACGATCCGAAGGTGTATCCGGCTACCGGAAGCGCGTCCAAGTTCATCGGCGGGCACGAATCGTTCGACGGCACCCACGTCGTGGTTGCCATCCATGACGGCTGGGAAAAGAACGAGATTTACCTGCGTCGCAAGGATGGTAACCTCGAACCAATCTCCGACGACGCACTGCGCGCTTCGTTCACGCGCTTGGCGCCCGAGCAGGAAGCTCACTTCGACGTCACCATTCACGCCGGATTCGTCTACATCCACACGGACATGGGGGCGCCCAAGTTTCGGCTCTTTCGCACTCCCGTCGATAAGCTAGAGGTCCAGCACTGGCAAGAGATCGTGGCCGAGGATGAGGCCGTGCTCGAGCACGTGCAAGTGATCGGCGACCACCTGGTCGTGCGCTACCTACGCAACGCTCAATCGGACTTGCAGGTGCGGCGTCTAGACGGCAAGCCGTTGCACCAGGTGAAGCTTCCCGGCATTGGTAGCGTAGCCGGCGTGTCGGGCTTACCCGACGATCAGCAGGCGTACTTCGCTTTTTCGTCCTTCACCCACCCCATGGAAGTGCATGCCTTCGACGTCGGGAAGCCCGACACGCGGCTGTACGCCCGCGAAGCGACCACTGCGCGACCGGAGGACTTCGTCGTCGAGCAGCAGTGGTATCCGTCGAAGGATGGCACCCGTATCTCGATGTTCGTCGTTTACAAGAAGGGCACCGTGCGCGACGGCAGAAATCCCACGCTGCTCACCGGCTACGGCGGTTTCGCCTCCTCGATGACGCCCTGGTTTTCGGCCGATCTTTTTGCCTGGCTCGAACGCGGCGGCGTCTATGCCTTGCCCAACCTGCGGGGAGGTGCCGAATACGGTGAACAATGGCACGAGGCCGGGATGCTGGGAAACAAGCAGAACGTGTTCGATGACTTCATCGCCGCCGCTGAATTCTTAATCGCCCAAGGTTACACCAGTGCTCCGCGCTTGGGCATACGGGGAGGCTCGAACGGCGGGTTGCTGGTAGGGGCAGCCATGATCCAGCGCCCGGAACTGTTCGGTGCCGTCATCTGCTCGGTCCCACTGCTGGACATGCTGCGCTACCACAAGTTCGGGCTCGGGCGCGCGTGGATTCCAGAATACGGAGATCCGGAAATCGAGGAGCACTTCCGCTGGTTGTACGCTTACTCCCCGTATCACCACGTACGAGATGGGCTGCGCTATCCACCGCTTCTCATGATGTCTGCGGACACCGACGATCGCGTTGATCCGATGCACGCACGAAAGTTCGTCGCCAGAATGTTGAAGGCCAACCCCGCGGCAGAAGCAAACATATTACTCCGCGTGGAGCGCCAAGCCGGACACGCCGGTGCTGACTTGCGCCACAAGCAGGTGGCGCGGCGCGCGGACGAGTATGCCTTCTTATGGGAGCACCTCGCCCGCTGAGCTCAGCTCAGAAGGCCGCAAACGCGTTGTCCAGCCAAGCCATGCGCTGAGGGATCCACTCCCGCAACACATCCACGTGATCCTGCCACGTTTCGGGTGGGTCTTCCTGTTGGCCTCCACCACCAAAACCCCCGAAGCCCCCACCCTGTCCTGGAGGCCAGCGCTCCAAATCGCGCTGACCAGCGTTGGCGATAGGCGTCGTCAGTTCGGTGATGCGTTCACTCACCGCTTGATCGGCGAACATTCCCGCACGCAGTTCGCGCCAGCGGGCTGCAACGACCCCCATGAATTCCGGGTTACTGCCGAGCATCAAGAACCAGTCTTGAGTACGGCGCGACTGGGCTTGGGACTCGAAGTGCCAGCCCTCGACGTCACTGCCGGTCGAGTTGAGGGAGAAGTTGTAGTCCCACAAGGGGCCGGCAACGAGTTTGCCATCGCGATCCTTGTGCCAGTAGTGGCTGCGGACGTACGCGTCCACGTCACGCGTCAACTCGCCGATGATGAGGTGATCCACGAACGACTGGACGTCGATGTACTCGCCGTAGTTCCCCATCGGCTCGGTGTGCAAGATGTTGTGCAATTCTTGGATGTACGTAGTGAGATACTGCACCTGAGCTTCGTTGGGTAGCTCGGGGTCTACGATGCCGAGGTAGTCGAAGCAGTGTCCGGTGGGCGTCGTTGTGCCGCCACCCCCGAAGCCGCTGCCTCCTCCGAACAGGTCGGACCCCGTGCACTCAATCTCCACCTCTCCGCCATCGAGGGCCGCCTGATCAAACTTCAAGATATAGCCGCCCGTAATCAACGCTGGATCGGTCTCCGTTCCGTCCAACTGCTTGAGGTCGACACGGAATTTTTGATTCTTGATCTTCTCTGTAATGGCGTACAGGCCGAAGAAGTCGGATTGCTCCAACGGGCCACCGTCGAAGTTGATGTATAGCTCCGCGAAGCGCAGGTCCATGGTCACCAAACCCAATTCCCGCCCCCAGCTGTACACCAGGGAGTTGCGGATCTGAGTCTTGTCGTAGAACTCGCCGATCAAGGCCCAGTCTGCCTCGGGCTCCATGCCTAACAAGGAGTAATCGGCGTCCTGGTCCACGTTGTCCCAGAGCTCGAGGCGGTAGGGCGACTTTTCCGCATTGGCCGACGATTGTCCGCGCTCGCGATAGCCTGCACGCGTCGCGACATCCGGAAGATTGGCCAGGGAGGCTTGTCCGTCCTTGGTGTCGAACAGCATGAAGGAGGCGCGAAACCACGGCTGCGGCTCGGGCGGTGCCGTCATTCCGCCGCCTCCGAAAGACACTGACTTTTGTGGGCGTCCGCCGGCGAAGCCTTCGATGATCATGAGGGGTACATCACTGGGCACGTCGAAGGTGCGCTGAATGTACATCACGGTGCTGGAGAAGCCGCTGGGCAAGCCATCGACGAACGCCTGAGCGCGCAGCTCAGTGGTTTCGGTGATGGCTACGGGCGTACCGTCGAAGAGCGTAGAATCAGGGCCGGCGGGTGTACCGTCGATGGTGTAGCGGATCTCAGCGCCTTCGGGCCCGGAGAGGGTGACGTCGAACGCGTCCGTGAACGTGCTGCTCGGGACGGAGAATTGAACATCCCCGATGAGCGATGGGGTGACGTCGTCATCATCGTCCGGCGGAGGCTGAGGATCGGTAGGACCCGTAGGATCGGTGGGGGCGGTCGTGGAGGGATCGGTCGTCGGTTCCACGCTGGGAGTCGGTCCCGTCGGCATCGGCGTGGTGGTAGTCGCCGGCTCGGTGGAGGAGCCCGACGGCGTAACCGGGTTGACGGGCTCTGGAGGTGGACTCACCGTGCCAGGGTTGGTCGAGGTCGGGTTTACGCCAGGGCCGGGGGGGAGCTCGGTAGGTGCGCCCGGCGTCGGCACGCTCGCCGTCGGAACGGGCTGCGAAGAGCTTGGGACGGTCACGGGCATGGTTTCCTCGCCAGGAGGTTCGGCAGAGCAGGCGACGAGAGACGCGCCCGCGACCAGCCATGCTCCAAAGGAGGTGAAGCGAACGAGACGGGCGGGGAGAAAATCAGATTGAAACATAGAATCGGGAACTGCCTCGTGAGGTTCCACACCGGTTGGGCGCGCCGGGCGCGTGTGGAGACAGGGGGACGCAGGTTGATGGGTGTGTTGCATAATTGTCGCGAAGTCTTGCGCGAACTGTCACCATCGCCGACATCAGCGAGGGGGTTCGCTGAGCAACGCTTTTTCCGCCTCGGTTGAAGCCCAAATCACGCACTTTCGTGCCCTTGAGGAGCACTCACTTCCGCTTTGGGACCGCGGCGTCCGCCACGCTTTTCACCAACGCTTTTTTCACCAATGCCCGCGCGGGCAATTCAGTCCGTTTGGGCGCGGCTCAAAAGCTCCAGCACGAGACTCTGCAACGGGGGGCATTCGACCAGTACCGTGGCGCAGGTCGAGGTAGCGATGCGCAGGGCTAGCGCTGCCGCATCCAGCTCCTGCGGTTGCTCGACGTCGGAGCAGCGCGGCAACGAGTCGGCAAGGATGCCTCCGACAGTGGCGAAGCAAGCCGTAAACTCCTCGTCTCCCACCGGGCATTCACGCAGTTCGACGTGACACTCCAGATCTGGCCACAGACGTTCCAGTGCGGTGGTGCCGGCTGCGCAAAGTGTACACTGAGCCGCTGACGGACTGGCTTGTCCGGGTCTGGGCAGGGCGCACATGCCCTCGAGTACTCCGGGGACGGTCAGCATGTTGCGCGCGGCTGCGCATAAGTCGACCCCCTGCTCGGTCTGTTGCCCAGCGTCCGCCGCGGGACGCTCGATGGGTGACATCGGTTCGTCCGCCCCGCAAGCTGGACCACTCATGCCGGCGATTAGGAGCGTCCACCGAGTCCGCGTGCACGAACGCCCAATCATGTCGGCGCCGAGCGTACCAGCGCGGAGGTGGTAGTGCCTAGGGATTTGACCCCAGTGCTCGCCAAACGGGGCAGGGCGTACGACAGCCCTTAGGCAGAACACGACATCTGAGCGAAGTCGGGCCGAAACTTAGGGCCCCGCAGGCTTCGCCTACGGGTGGTGGCGAAGCGTCATCAACGACATGCGGTCGGCTGACGCTGACGGACGTCAGCGAGCCGCGATGGTGAGGAGTTGAGCATGAGACAGGTGGTTGGCGAGTTTCGAAGTGGGGGAATCGACTTACAGCTGGCTTCGTTGCGAGATGCATACGCCTCTCGGACCTTGGCTCCGCGCGACGTCATCAACGCCGTGTGCGAAAGGATGGCGTCCTTCGAGCACAAGAACATCTGGCTGCACTTTGCGGCTCGACACGAATTGCTCGAGCAGTTGGAACGGGCTCAGCGCCGCCTCGGCCAAGGCGAAAGCCTGCCACTATTCGGGGTACCGTTTGCGGTGGCGGATAACCTCGATGTTGCTTTGATGCCCACTACATTGGGTCACAGCGGCTGCAAGGATCGCCTAGCGACGACCTGCCCAGCGGTGCAACGCCTGCTCGACATGGGCGCCATTTGCCTGGGCAAGACGAATCTCGATCGGTTCGGGTTTGGCTGGAGCGGAGTGACGGGAGTTGCGGGGATTTGTTCGTCGGCCTTTGACGACGAGCGAATCGCCGGGGGAGCCAGTGCCGGCGCAGCTCTAGCGGTAGCGCTCGGGCTCGTCAGCTTCGCCATTGCCACGGACTGCGCCGGGGACACACTCGTGCCAGCCGCCCTCAATGGCGTCATTGGGTTACGCATCGCGAACCACGCGGTCAGCCGTCGCGGTGTACGAATGGGAGCGCCTTCGATTGAGGCGATGGGCGTGTTTGCGGGAAACGCCTCGGACGCCCAAACGTTGACGACGCTGATCAGCGAGCCAGACACGCGACATGCGTCAGCACTGGCAGTCTCCTCCGATCGGTTGCCCGGGCGCAGCGTGCTGATCGGTGTTCCGGACGGGGCCCTGGAGTTCGAAGGCGACACTTTAGCCATGCGCCTCTTCGACCACACCTGCGCTCGAGTAGCTGAGCTAGAATGGTCCAAGGTGAGCGTGAGCTTGGAGCATGTATACGAAGTGGTAGGGCACGAGCTTTACCAGCTGATCGGTGCGGAGTACGAAGCGACGTTTGGCAACCTCCTTTCCGATGAGGGCCAGTCGAAGGCGATGGAGACGATCAGGTCGTCCACCGCCTGGACAGGTATGTCCGCCGTCTCCGCCTTCCAGAAGATGCACCATCTGCGCGCAGTGGCTGACGTGCTTCGAGAGCTGTGGTCGAGGATGGATGCTTTGCTGCTTCCGACCGTGCCGACGACATTCCGGCTCGACGAACTCCCGACGGACGACGCTACGGGTTGGCTGCGTATGCGCCGCTATGCGGCGTTACCCGGCGCCTTGAATTTGACGGCCGTATCCATCCCAGTTGGTTTCAAAACGCCCGCTATGCCTTTTGGGGTCATGCTCGTTGCACCTGCGGGTGAAGAGGCAAACGTGCTGCGTTTGGCGGGTCAGTTGCACGCAAGCCTGAACTTGCGAGTCGGCGCGACCCGCGTCGGCGTGCTTCACCACCCTTCGGACGGCGAGCAGCCGCAAACGGATGTTTCGTTGGAACGTGACGAATTTTGCGTAGATATAGCTGTCGTAGGAACGCATCTGCAAGGGCAGGTGCACCACCATCAGCTCGTCGCTCTGGGGGCGCGTTTCATCCGGGCGACCCGCACCACCGCGAGCTATGAACTCTTTCTGTTTACCGATCGCGGTACCGAGCAGCCAGCTCTGGTGAGACGCAGCCAGCCGTCGGGCAGTGTACGGGTCGAAGTGTATCGTCTACACGCCGCGGATTTCGGAAAGTTGGTCGCTGGGGTGACCTCTTCCCAATCCGTCAGCGAAATCGAGCTGGAAGACGGAACGTGGGTGAAAGGGTTCCTGTGCGAACCCGGCGCACTGGCCGGGGCACGAGACATCACCAAATTCGGCGGCTGGGTGGAGTATCAGAACGCTCGGGCGAGAGCATGGTCGCTGCGCACGGCCGCGATGGAACCCGCACAGTAGTTAAGGACTGCCCAAAGCGGCCGTTGGCGTCTCATAGCGACGCACGGGAGCGTTGCACAGTTCCATCGAAATTGGAATTGTCCAAGGCCCTACCGTCGCCGTCACACGGCGACGTCGCGGGGAGATCGAAAGGCTGTAAAGTGGGAATTGAAGGAACGCCAGCGCGCACCAGCACGCCCGTGTGGAGCCGTGTGATCGCACATCGGCTCGTGGCGACCGACTCAATCAGATGTCCGATCGAAAGCGCAGGCTCACTCTTCTCGTCAACGAGCATTTGGATTTCGTTGAGCGGGTAATGCGAAACCTAGGGGTACCCGAGTCCGAACTGGACGACGCAGTACAGCGAGCTTTCATGGTGGTTGCGGACAGACTTGACGACATCCGGGTAGGGGCAGAACGCGGTTTTCTGTTTCAAACGGCCCGCTATTTGGCGGCTCATGTGTGGCGCAACAGGGCCAAACGCCGGGGCCACGAAGAACTCGACGACCAGCTGCCGTCGGAAGCCGCATCGCCTGAGGCCATGCTGAGTCAGAAGAACGCCCGAGAGCTCCTGGATCAGATTTTGGAGACCATGCCCCCGGACTTGCGCACGGTGTTCGTGCTCTATGAATTCGAAGAGTTGAGTGGACCCGAGATCGCCACCATGTTGGACATTCCTTTAGGGACCGTATCTTCGCGTCTACGGCGCGCCAGAAAGCTTTTTCAGATGCATGTCAGCCGCATCGAAGCCTCGACCAAACACCGCCTGAAGGTGAGCTCATGAACGATCCGAAACGACTCATGGAGGAGATGGACAGCCCATTCGCAAAAGAGTTGCTGCGGGCTGGGTCGTGGTCGCCGTGGCCGAACTCACGCAGAAACCGCGTACTTGCGGCCCTGGGCGTTGGCTTGGCGTTGACGTCGACCAAGCAGACCGCGTTCGCGGCCCTGGCGACCTGGCAAAAGGTAGCCGTCGTGGGTTGTATTGCTTGCGCGGGAGCGGGCGGGGCCGTTGCTCTGCAGCAGGTCGTTAGCCCGAGTGACGCCTCGGTGAAGACCGCTGCCATGGCTCCCATCACCGAGCGCGGTCCGGGCGAGCACGGCCACGAGCCGTCAGTGGTGACTCCCGTTGAAGTGGCCGTCGAAGCAACCGAGGAACGAACATCCGAGGCGCAAGCACCCGCTCGGGCAACGCCTGCCGTTGCGCCCGTTGATGAGGCGCGTACGATTGCGGCCAAAGACCGCTCATCCCGCACGGCCGCGGCGCCGAGCGCAGCCACGGACGAAGTCCGCCGAGAGCTCGCCATGTTGGAACGTGCGCGCAAGGCTTTGCGGCGGGGGGCGGGCGATGAAGCATTGACGGCTCTCAGCGCCTACTCACGTCGTTTCCCCAAAGGTAATCTACGCTTCGAAGCGGAGGTATTGCGCATCGAAGCATTGGCGGTCGAGGGCCGTACTGCCGAGGCGTCCAGACGCGCAAAGCGCATCCTCAAGAACAACCCGCGTAGCGTCGTGGCGCCGCGTTTGGAGCGTTACGTTACGGAGTAACGCCGGAGGCGCACTCGTGCTGCATTCGAGACAGCTGAACCTAGGACGACCAGGGTCATGACGGCAGGGCTTGTCGCGGAAACGCGTGACGAGCACGGGCGGGTGTGTCTCCCGGCCATGACCTCGGCAGACCGGCGGTGGGACGGAGGGCTTGTCCGCGGCGTTCGCTCGTTGGCCCACCTCACGCTCCTCGCCGCATGCGTTGGCTGTGCGCGGCAAGCGCATTCCCTCGGCTACGATGAAGGGCGACGTACCGAAGCGGACGCCGACACGACGGCGCAGACGAGCGAGGAGACGCCGGACACGGTGTCAGAGCCCGTAGTCACCACACCGTCAACTGAAACGTCGGCTTCCACGGAAGCTTCCATGGAGGCAGGGGCCGATCTCGATTCTGGGGCGAACGACAGCGATACCGGCGCCACCAACCCGTTGCCCGTGCTGCGCGATCCGCCGAACCAATTCGTCGACGTCCTGAGTATCGAGCCGTCCCTGGTGGACGCACGCATCGAAGCCGTTTTCGAGCAGCTCTTTTACGGCGATCCCGCGGAAGAGGCCGTATACGTCGAAGTGGCGCCGGGCTCAGCGTACATCTACGACGTGCTGCACGACGACACGAGGTTAGATGCGATGGGTTACGGTATGATGATTGCCGTTCAGCTCGATCGCAGAGAGGAGTTCGATAGCTTGTGGACTTATGTCCAAGAGCGATTCGAGTACAAGGATGGTCCGCGGAAGGACTACTATCGCTTCAATTGTCAGCTCGATGTCGATACTTGCGACGATGTCATCGACACCTACGGCGTGTTCTACGTCGCGACCGCGTTGTTCATCGCCGACAGACGATGGCAGGACGACGCTACGACGACGAACTACGGCGACGCTGCTCGGCGCATCATTGCCGCGTTGCGCAGCAAGGAATCGCAAAACGGAGGCGTTGTGGACGGGGTGCTCAACGTCTTCGCACCAACGTACCTGCCGCGAATCGTACCCCTCGAAGGTGAGGCGGAGATCGTGGCTACCGGAGCTCTCCTGCCGCCATTTTTTGAACTGTGGGGATTGGCAACCCAAGACAACTATTGGCAAACGGTCGCCGAGCGCAGCCGGAGCTACCTGCTCACCGTTCCGCACCAACAAACAGGACTGACACCTGCTCGCGTCGATGAGAATCTAGTACCCATCGAAGGCTTTCTCGACGATTCTTACGGGACGGGCTTCATGTTGGCGATCGACCATTCCTGGGTTCGCGAGCGCCCGGAGTACCTGATACAGGTGAATAGGATGCTGGCGTTCTTCGTGGAACGAGGCCTACCGACTTATCCCGCCGAGTACGAACTCGATGGCACGGTACTGATTGAGAACTCGTCGATGGCGCTCGTGGCGCTCAACGGCGCTGCGGCGGGTATCGCTTCGATCGCTGAGCGCGACGACTTCATCCGCGCTGTTTGGGAGGCGCCCATACCCGTCGGGCTGTACCGCTTCTACGACGGCATGAACCAGTTGCTCAGTATGCTGTATCTCAGCGGGGAGCTGCGCGGCTACTACTAGGTGTTTTTTGGCGATACCTGCGCGATCTCGACGTCGAGCGTGCTCGCCGACAGGAGTCGGCTCCGCGCGACTCGCCGCCGACCTCGCTTGGTCTGGCCAAAAACCACCAGGCGACCCGGGGGGGTAGCGGGGGGGCTCGGGCAGGGGTGGGTTGCGGGCGACTTGCCGCTCGTCTTGGCTGAGGTGCGGGGCGCGTTTGCGAGTCACTGGCTCAGGCGTGCGATACGGAGTAGGCTAGGAGATTGTCTGCTACTTGGAGCCGATTCCTATGATTCTTAAAGCTTATTCCATGACCACGACCGCTTTTGGCGTGGTCGCCGTGCTCGCCTCGACCATCAGTTGTGGGGGTTCCGAGGGTGAGGAAACTGGAACCACCAGCGATCAAACTTCAGACACCGACACGACGGACGGTGATAGCGATGAGTCGGACACGTCGAGCGACGACACGAGCAGCGGCCCGGTCGATACAACGGACACGGAGGCTCCGCAGAACCCCGACCCAGACGAGCTGCCGGACCCGGTGTTGCCGGATGTACCGTCCGACACCCCGCTTTCGGAGCTCGACGACGATGAGCTCGAGCAGGTGTGTGAAGCCTACGTGGAGACTGCTGAACTGATGGTAGCCAAGCTGCCCGATCTGTGTCCGCTGCTTGGCGTCAATGCGGGGCTGTCAGCTATGACGACAGACCAAAGCATGTTGCGCGCCGCTTGTAGCGTTGGTTTCGACGAGTGTGCGGATGATGTTACCACCGCGGAAGCCTCCGTCGGTACCTTGACGTGCGGTCCCGCCAGCGATTGTACAGCCACCATCGGGCAGTTCAATGCCTGCAACCGTCAGGTTGCTGCCGTAAACCAGTGGCTGCTTGATCCGCTCATCGAGCTCGACGCTCCGAGCTGCGAGGAAGTGACCTCTGCGTCCGCGACCAGTCTGCAGATAAGCGCGGGCATCACCTTGATCGGGGGCAACGCTCGCGTAGTGGCGGAGGCCGGAGGCTTGCCGTCGGATGCCGACAGTCCATGCGCCGAGCTCCAGCAGGAGTGCCCCGACTTTGCGGCACCCTTTACCAGTTTGCAGGGTGTCTTCACGTTGTGAATTCTCCAGCGGGGAGGCCGCGCCGAAGGCTGAGGCGTTCGGGTTTGCGGCCGTACCTGGCGGCTTTCCGCGAAACACGATTGTAGTTTGGGTGGCTGGGCAGTAGTCGTCAGGCGGTGGATAGTCGGGGCCTCAAGCTGCGATTTCAGTTCCTGACCGCCGGTTTTTCGGCCCGGGACATTCGGCTGCTCGGCGCCTTGGCGCTCGAGCTGGAGCTGACCAACGGGCAATTCTCGGCGCTCAAGAGCGCGCAGGGGCAAGTCGACAAACGCATCGATCCCAACGCTCGACATCCGCTGTTGGAAGCGTGGTCCGCGAGTGGGCTCGTGTACCGCTCGGAGACCAGCCAGCGGCCCCGCCGCCGCGCTCTGTTCGAGCCCGTCTATGGCGTCGACCCCGAGTACCGTCAATTGGTGCTGCGCAAGCTCGCCGCTGACGGGCTGTTGGACGAAGTAGCGCTGGAAACCCACCGAGCACTGGAAGGGCGTTCGATAGCGCCTCTGTTCGTGGCGCTGCAACAGGGGGACTTGTTGGCGTTCGACCGCTTCGTGTCCGTGATCCGCGCTCAAGACCCCAACCTGGGCCCCACTTTGTTCGTCGAGGCGCTTCGGGAGGCCGTCTGTCAACCTTTCGATCAGGAGTGGTTCGAGCAAACGTGGGGCACGCGAACGGTGGCGGTCGCGGCTCGCATCTTGTCGGATGCAGCCTGGAGCCTGCGGCCCACCGACGGCATCTACGACTGGGCCTGGAGGTTGCTCGCCGCTGAGCCAGCCCTACTCAGCCAAGGCCCGGGTGGGGAGCTCGCCGTGGCGTTGGCCGAGCACGCACTGTGGCGCGGCCATCTAGAGAAGCTGGAGCCCTTGTGGCCACTGATCGCGGAAGGTTACCGATCCTGGGTACAGGTCGGTGCAGCATTCGTCGGTGGTGACGTCGTGACAGCCCAGCGCGCCTTGACCGGCGTGGCTAACGGTAGCGACGTGGGGAGCGAGCGCCGCACGGGGGCTGCAGAAACTCCCAATCGCGCCGAACTTGGGGGAATGGCGGCGTTGGGCAGCATACTGCTCATTGCCCGGGAGGAGCCGTCCGCCACCGCTTTCGTCAAGAGGGTCGCGGCCGCCCGCTATCTCGACGACCGTTCGCAGCGCACGGCCAAGGCGCTGAAGACACTGCTTCGTTACCACGCTCAGACGGAAGCCGAGCACAGTCGCATCGACGTGCATCAGGTCGACACCCAGGGCTGCGTTTGGGAATTGTTGCTCCTCGCGCTGGTGGTCCACATGTACGTCGACGCGGAATGGACGCGAGCCAATTGGTCGAAGGTCCTTGCGGAGCAAGCCATGTTGTGGCGGGACGCTGGATATACCTGGCTCTCCCGTCAGGCACTTTTTCTTGCGCGAGCGTTGAACGAGACTTACTTCGACGAGCACTATCCGGCGTTAGTGGGGGAGGGGCAGCCAGAGAAACTGTTACCCCGAAGCGGCGAAGTGTTCGTCAGTGACCTGCTGACGCCGAAACCCGATTGGGCAAAGCAACTGGATGCTTTGACCGAACTCATCGACGCTAGTGAGCCGCTCCCCGACGCTCCCGTTCAGGCGATGCGCGTCGTTTGGTACGTGGATATGGTTCGTGCGCAGCTCGTCAAGCCCGCGCTGCAGGAGTGGCGCGGCGCGAACGGCTGGAGCGTGGGTCGCAGGGTCTCAGTCAAAGAGCTCCATGAGGTGGTTGCCGATTTGCCAGAGGAAGACGCACTCGTCGTGAGACGCTCGTTCGAAGCGGCGGATGGTGAACGAGAATGGTCCGCCGATGTGTACGAGTTGCTGATCGACCACCCTCGTGTCTTCAATGCCGCTCGCAAGCGCCAGGCAGTCACTGTTTCGAGCGGTCAGGTGCGGATTGAAACGCGCGAAGAACGGGGACAGGTCGAGGTCTTCGTCGAACCGCCGAACCTGCAGCCGGGGATCAATGTGCGCTCCGACGGTGGCCAGCGGCTGACGGTCTATCGAGTGAATGCGGCGACGGCCAAGCTAGTCAAGCAGCTCGAAGCGGGCGTCAGGGTGCCTGCGGCTCAGGTTCACCGTATTCGGGAAGTGTTGGGCCGGGCCTCGCAAGTGGTTGAAGTCAACAGCAGCCACGTGGGGGAAGTGCGGACGGTGCCGGCCGATGCGCGCGTGGTGCTGCGCATCTCACCGGTTGCTGGTAGCTGGATCGTGCAAGCAGGGGTCAAGCCCTTCTCCGACAAGGGCAGCTTTTACGTCACCGGCTTCGGGCGGAGAGAGCTCAGTTTATACGCCAGAGGCGAACGCCTGCGCTGCGAGCGGGACTTCGACGCTGAGCGCGCCGCGTTGCAGCAACTGCTACAGCACAGCCCGCGTCTGGCGCAAGCGCAGCAAGATGAAGTCGCTGAGGGTGACGATGGTCCGTACATCGCAGAACAACGTTGGTCCTTTGGCGAAGAGGGGCTGCTCGACTTGCTGCTCGAGCTCCGCGACGCGCCTGTGGACGTGGTGTTGGAGTGGCCGGAATCTGCTGCCGTGCGGGTTCGCAACGCTTCCGCCCGCGGCGGATTGAACGTCAAGCTTCGGCGCAAGAAGGGATGGTACCTGGCTACCGGGGGCATCAAGCTCGACGACGTTTCGGAGGTGTCGCTCGAGGAATTGATGACGATGCCCGCCACGGCGGGCGGACGCTTCGTCCGATTGCCGAGCGGCGACTACATCGAGATCGAGAAGCGCGTGAAGCGCGTCATGGACGCGTTGAGAAACGCGCAGGATCCGGTTCGCGGAGGAAAGCCGCACCCGGTTCAGGTTCACGAAAGCGCTTTGGCCACCTTGCAGACGCTCGCCGATTCTGGAGATGTCGACGTCGACGAATCGGTCACGCAATGGCTCGAGCGCGTTGAGCGAGTGCGTCAAATGGAGTGGGCCGTGCCGGAAGAAATGGCCCATGTGCTGCGCAGTTATCAGGTGGAAGGTTATCGCTGGCTGGCATGTTTGAGCGAGCTTGGCCTGGGTGCCTGCTTGGCTGACGACATGGGCCTGGGCAAGACGGTGCAATTGCTCGCTCTGTTGCTCACGCGTGCCGCGAGCGGACCCACCTTGGTCGTTGCGCCGACGTCCGTCTGCTCGAACTGGGTTGCAGAAGCTCGCCGCTTCGCGCCGTCACTACGGCCCATCGAATACATGGGCGCTGACCGTGCCAGTATGCTCGCCCATGCCGGACCGGCGACCATCGTCGTTTGTAGCTATGGGTTACTGCAGCAGGACGCCGAGGCCCTGGGCGGGATCGAATGGGGCACAGTGGTGCTCGACGAAGCACAGTTCATCAAGAATCCGGAGTCGCTGCGAGCCAAGGCCGCGTATCGATTGAACGCGGCTTTCCGCGTCGTCTCCACAGGAACGCCAGTGGAGAATCACTTGGGCGATCTCTGGAGCATCTTCCACTTCCTCAACCCGGACTTGTTGGGCACGTGGAAGGGCTTTCAGCAGAAGTACGGACGCCCCATCGAGCGCGAAGGGGACGAAAGCACCCGGGCGGCGCTCCGCGAGCTGGTGCGCCCGTATGTGTTGCGGCGCACGAAAGGCCAAGTCCTGCGCGATCTGCCGCCGATCACCACGGTGCGCCACGAGGTACGGCTTTCCGAGTCGGAGACCCAGCAATACACCCTGCTGCGCAAACAGATCTGGAACAAGCTGCACTCGACCTCCACCAAACGTCACACCAAGATCGAGATCCTGGCGGAGATCACTCGTTTGCGTCGGTTCTGTTGTCACCCGCGCCTGGTCTTTCCGGACGCCGAGCTCGACTCGTCCAAGATCGAAACCTTTTTGGAACTCGTCGAGGAATTGCGCGAGAACGACCATCGGGCACTGGTGTTCAGCCAGTTCGTCGACTTTTTGGGCATCGTTCGCGGTCAGCTCGACGACAGGAACATTCCATACTTGTACCTGGATGGTTCGACACCGCGAGCGGCGCGCAAACAACGGGTAGACGAGTTCCAAGAGGGTAACAGCCCGCTGTTCCTGATCAGTTTGAAGGCGGGTGGCTTTGGTCTAAACTTAACCGCGGCCGACTACGTGATCCATCTCGACCCGTGGTGGAACCCTGCCGTTGAAGCGCAGGCCACGGACCGAGCGCACCGCATCGGGCAGGACCGACCGGTGACGGTCTACCGGCTGGTGACGAAAGATACGATCGAGGAGCGCATCGTCGGTCTCCACGAAGAGAAGCGAGCTTTGGCTGAAGCAGTGCTCGACGGCGACAAAGCAGCCACCGCACTTCCCACCGACGAGCTGCTCGAGCTCATCGCCGCGCAGTAAAGGCGGCGACGTGCTTCGCATTACCGGCACTTTTGCGTGGTCGGGCCAGTAACGCGCGCGCAGCCGCGTACCCCTGAGCAGTACGTGTACTCGGCCTCGGTGCCGCATGCGGGGATGGCAGCTCCGGTCCAGCCGGAAGCGCCGTAACAGGGTTGGATGATGGGAATGATGACGGGAGCCGGCTGGATGCCTAGATCGTCGAGTTGGTGCAGCAACGACTCGTCGAGGTCCGATAGCGCGCCGTCGATCAGCTCCACACCGGTGGCGTTGGGAGACACGATGAGGGAGCTGTTGCACACGGCACGGCTGCTCTGGTTGACGGTAGTGTACTGCCGCTCTTCCTCGCGATTGCAGTCGTAGTCGTAGTCGTAGTCGGTGGGACGGCCGCTGCTGGCGGTGGCGCTGAAGGGCGCGTTGGCCCGCGGGTAAACATCAGGATCGATGTCCCAGCAGTCGGTGCCTTCCTTGGGAGTACGGGACGTCCATCCCCCGACGAAGCCGCGCGGACAGGTGCTCGGCATGCGGCTCGGCATGTCGCACTGCTGCACCGCTTCGGCGTCAGCCGGGGCGAAACCGTCGCCGTCACAGTCGGAATACCAGACAGGTGCCGTTTCATCGATGTCCCCGTCGCAATCGTTGTCGATCTTGTCGCACAATTCAGCGGCGCCACTAAACACTAACGGCTGGTCGTCATCGCAGTCCAGACCGCATGCCCCGAGCGTCGTCGACGCCTGTCCGTCATTGTCCGCATCGATGAGGGCAAAGGTGCAACCGACGTCCGGTAGGCAGGCGTTGGTGGTGCACGCGTTGTCGTCGTCACACACCAGACTAGTGCCGGTTTGGCAGGTGTGAGTAGCAACGTTGCATTGCTCGGCACCGTTGCACAGATTGCCGTCATCACAGTCGGCGTCGGTGTTGCAGCTGAAGGTGCAGTCGCTCTCACACCCGTCGTTGTCGAGCAAGTTGCCGTCGTCGCATTCTTCGTCGGCGTCGAGCGCTCCGTTCCCGCAAACCATCGACAGGCAACGACCTCCGCGGCAGGCGTAGCCTTCGCCGCACGACGTCTCATCTTCGAGCCAAGTGCCAGCCACACACGCGTGCAGGGTTGCATCGCAGGTTTCTGTGCCGTTGCAGATGTTGGAATCGTCGCAATCGGCGTTGACCGAGCACGAGTAAACGCAACCGCGATCGCAGCCATCGCCGTTGACCGAGTTGGCGTCGTCGCATTGTTCGTTCCAACGTTCATCGACGATCCCATCACCACAGCGGCTAACCAGGCAATTACCGTCGCGGCACACTCGGTCCTCATTGTCCCCGATGTCGCAAAAGGAGCCATTCTCTGCGGCGGTTGCAGCTACACAAGACCCGGTGAGACACTGCTCCTCGCCATTGCAAGGATTGCCGTCGTCGCAGTCCTCATTGCCGCCGCAAGAGGGCACGTGGCCCGAGTCGGAGGAGTCGACGGTTTCGGTCGTGGTAGCCGCGTCCTCGAGCTCGAGCGTGATGGGCGACGAGGTCGTGGTGCTCGTGTCGGCGTCGCTGCCTTCGACGCTCGCGTCAAAATTTGGGACCGTGACGCTCGTTCCACCGTCGCTAGTCCGATCGGTGCCTGGAACTCCCGCCTCGGCCGCGGGGGAGTCGGATTCGACGTCGAGGAAAGTCCGCTCGGGAGTCGTACAGGACAACAACGCAACCGGGAGCAGATAACGAGTCGGAATGAGGGATCGCTTCATGGGGTTCCTTATTGCTGTTGGCAGCGAGCGCTGTACCTCCGAAGCCGCCTGAGCAGGTCGTGGCGTACTTCAACTTTGAGTGCCATGGGCAAAAAAGGAGAGGTGACCCAAGAGGGCACATCGAATCAGAGTGGGGTGCTCACGCCGAGGCCAAGCCACGGCGAAATACCTCTGGTTTCAGCGATGGGCCGCCTGCCGTTCATGGGTTCATCCACGTGGAAGCTGTACGGAAGGATGTCGGCCAAGCCGCTCAGCTGCGCCGACAGGTTCAGCGTACCGAACAACTCGTACTCGAACCACAGCGTTGCACCCAGCCGCGTGGTCGAAGTTTGCACGCGACGTGACGCGCTGATTTGTTCGCCGTAGGCAAACAGAGCGCCGTACTGTCCGGTGGCACAAATGCTCCAGGCGAATGCCCCCGAGGTGACCCGACTCGGGCACAGGGAAGCTTGGGCGCTGGTATGGAAGAAGGACGCTGTTTCTCCAGACCCAGCCCAAGGATTGCGCAGCACGTGAACGCTGAGCAGTACTGCGGGAGTCCATGGCCACGCCGTCGAGCTCTCCCGCGTTTCTCGAAACAGCGACAGCTGCGCATAGAAACCGGTATCGATCCCGGTCGTGAGGGGACTTGCCAGTTGAACCCCAGCCCCCAGGGCAGATGTCCAGAAGCCGGGAGCGCTGGTGGACGACGAGTCGCCCCAGGTGAAGTCGGGCGGCGGCAACGATGACGTCGACGGATCTTCTAGAGCGTCGGTCTCGGCGCCGGTCGCGGGTGTTGGCTGCTGGTTTGGAGAAGCATCGTCGGTTTGGGGCGTTGGCGAGGCCTCGTCCGAAGTGGTGACGGTCGAAGGCGGCAAGCCTTCGTTGGCGGCCTGACTGGAGTCGGCTTGCCCAGCGCCAGCCGACGGCAGCTGGCCCTCGGGATCCAAAGCCAAGGCTGCCGTGAAGGCCAGCGCTTCGCTCAGCGCCGCGCAATCGGACCCGCTCAAGTTTCGCGGCGTGCTCGCCCCAACTCTGGTCTGCGTCACTAATTCAGCCTCGAATCCCCGTTGGCCTGCCCGCCGGATCCGCACCCGCACCGTCGTCGGGGTGGAGCTCGACGCGGCAGCCTCCGGTGACGCCGCCCGCGGTCGACTCAAACGCTGCGTCAGCTCTTGTCGAAAGTCCGAAGCTGCCGGACACTCCGGCGGGGCTTCGTAATCCACGATGACCGGCAGCCCGTTGAGCCCTGTGGGTTCGGCACCCGCCGGGCCTATCGTGCACACGGAGACGAGCCACGATAGGCCAAAACTTCTCGCACCGCGGAGCGCCAACGGCGCGCCCCCCAGCCCCAGAACCTTGGCTTGCGCCTGGGGCCGGAACTCGAGGCAGCCCTTAATCGGGCAACGGCGCAGGACGTGAAGGCGGGGATACACAATGAACAAAGGGAGGTCCGCTGGTGAGCGGCGCGAGCACCCGGCAGTGCGGCGGTTCCAGGCGGCAGTGTACACAGTGTGCGATGGACAAGCGTGGCGGAGTGCGATCTGATTGCATCATCGCTTCGCGCGGACGCCGAATTGGGAGCCTAGTATGGAAAAATGGCGCAAAAATACACGACTCCCCGCCTCGCCCACCGGGCCTATGGACGCCAGTATGCGTACGATGGCATCGCCCCCACTCCTCGTCCGAACAAGGATCCAGCCGTGACGTCGGAGGCTCGCGCCAGAACGGGCAACCGCGGAGCGGCTTGCCTGAAGGCGATCCTGGTGGCGCTCGTCGTTCTGCTCCCGGCCACGGCACAGGGTAACGTGGAGCTGCGACCGTTCTCGAACGAGGAGTGGGCAGCTTTGGATGAGGGGAGAGCCGTCGAGCGGCGTTTCGAACTGCCGCACCGAGGGGCCAAGTACTTGGCGGCCGTTTCCTACGCTCGGCTCAACCAGCCGTGCTCACAGCTGACTCCCCTTCTCGAGCAGCCTGCGCGCCACTTCGCCGGGGCGTTACCCGCAACTCGTGAGGTGCGACCTCTCGAGCAGCGGGACGGGTTGACGAGGCTGCGCGTGGTGCACGGTAACGCCACCATGCAAGGCGAATGGACCGCTCTGTATCGTGTGTCCGACGACGGACACACTGGCCGCTTCTGGCTCGACACCAACGACGACCGCGATGTCGAGGATGTGTTCGGCTTCTTTCGCCTCTCCCCGTGGAAAGAGCAAACGTGTCTGGTCAGCGCAGTCGTTGCCGTCGATCCGGGGGACGGTCTGCTGGCTTCGCTCTTTCGCAGTATGATCCACAACTACCTCGTGCGTTCGGCGGCCCGGATCCAGCGCTACGTGCGTTCGGTAGAGCTGTCGTTGGCCACGTCGGAGCTTGCCAACCAAAGCGCACTGTCCGAGACTAGCGGAGGCTAGAACTTGACGCTCAAGGTCTGGCTTTTCCCCGCCTCCACGAGCACGAGAAGGCGGCGCTTGCCAAGCTCTGGGTGCACGAACACTACGTTGTGTGGACCTGGCGAAAGGTGAACGTCCTTCTTTGGGGTCGAGCCTATGGGACGACCGTCGATGAGAATGGCGCTGGCTGGAATCGAGTTGAGGCGCAACTGTCCGGTAGTAGAAGGCACCGATTCGGAGCCTCGCCCGGGACTGGCGGCACCGCCGCCCGAGCTCGAACCCCTCGGTCCGGGGCGTTGGGTAGCGTCGTTCGTCTCCGGACGTTCGTGCCCGACATTGCTTGTGGTGAACGTCGAGCGCTCAGTCGCGCTCGGCGTTGGTTCAGGCGCTGTAGTGTCAGCGGTGGCCGTCGCAGCCGCCGCCGTCTCACCCAGGAAAGCGCTTTCATACGGTGGCTCCGGGTCCCCGGGGCTGACGACGCTGGCGCGCGTCGGCGTGGAGGGCTGAACCGTCGCCAGCGCGCCAGCCCGCGGCGGGGTAAGGGCGACGGCGGCCAAAAGCGCGACCGACGCACTGAGCGCGCTGCCGGTCACCCACCAGCCTAGTTTGCGGCGTCGCTCGCGCTTCGCGCCACGAGTAACGGCGTTCGCGACGGCGGTGACGTGCACAGGCGTCGCGCGATCAGGCTCCGCGGTAGGGAGGGGAGACATCGCCGTGGGCTGAGCCACTGGTGATAGCCGTGCGCTGGACCACGCGGGATGCGTCGCTGCCAGATGCTCGAGGTTGCTCCACCACTGCTGCAGCGAGGCGCAGCGCTGTACAGGATTGACGGCGAGTGCGGAGAGGAAATGGT
>CAZNZA010000031.1:5617-21976 GCA_964577325.1 uncultured Polyangiaceae bacterium | reverse complement strand
GTGAGCATTTCGACGACCACCAGGGCCAACGAGAACAAGTCGGTCTTTGGCGATACGGGCCCCAGCTGCTCGTCCCACTGCTCCGGTGCCGCATAGTCGACGCTGAGGACTCGGAACGCCTGAAGCATCGTGCTCTTTGGTGCACCCACGCCGAGGTCTTCGTTCAGCAACTTTGCAATGCCGAAGTCCAGCAGCTTCGCCAGCGTGGCATCGTCGCGCTGCACCAGAAATAGGTTGGATGGTTTGACGTCGCGATGCACCACGCCCTGTTCATGAGCCACGCTGAGCGCTTCGACGGCAGGGTCCAGAAGCTCGATCACCTGTCGCAGCGTGTACCGTTCGTCGCGCTCGCGAGCCCCGCGCAGCTCGGTGTCCAGACCGGTACCCTCTAACCACTCCTGAACGATGTATGGGGTCAGCGTGCCATCTTTAGCCGTGAACGTACCAGCTGCGAGGCAGGAGGCTACGTTTAGCGTCAAACGTGAGAGTCGAAACAGGATGACCGTCTCCTGCTCGAAGCGACGTAACAGTTCCGTGCGCTGTTCGGAAGATTGATGCTCGGGGAGCCTCAATACTTTTAGCGCGACTGGTGCACGAAAGCGGGAATGGTAAGCGCGGTAGACGGTGCCGAAACCACCGGCGCCAACCACCGATTCCACCTGCAGGCCCCCGTCGAACTCCTCGCCTACCAACCCCCACGGGTCATCGTTCACTTCGGACGAGATAGGCTCGAAACCCAACGACCGCACCTCTGCGCTGGACGGGGTGGGGTGACCAAGTTCTGCATCCGCTTTGGCCTCGCTCGTCTCGGGGTGAAGGGTCGTGTGGGACATGAGCCGTATCTACGCGCCGCCGAGCGAGATGAATGTAGCACGCGCGACCGCGTCTCGAGCCGCGATCTTTTCCCGCAACGGGCCGCGCCTGTGTCCGCGTTTCAAAGCGAACGAGCCGTGCACGCCGCACGGATGAAGACCACCCCCGGACCGTTTATTGCTTGGCCGTGGCAGCGGTAAATGCTGCACTGCGCGCATGAGTGCATCCCGTCGGCCAAAGGTGCTGCTTTTCGACCTCGACGACACCATCGTCACGTTCTCCACGGGTCAGCGCGATCTATGGCTGCGTACGCTGAGCCAGTATCGCACGTTGCTGAACCGTCCCACTGGGGAGGGAGTCCGCCCCGCGAGCGATGAAGATCTCGTTGCCTTCGCTCGGGTCCTCGACGAGGTAGTGACACCGGCATACTGGGGAGAGCCGGCGCGGGCGGCAGCCGGACGCTTGGACCTTTTCAGCTCGCGCCGCGAGGTGCTGTATTGGGCCGCCTGCTGCTACTTCGAGGCGGCCGATGTCTCGACGCTAGATGAACAATGGCGGGCAGGAAAGCGGGTCGTCCACTCTGCACGCTTCGGAGAGCATTGGTTTGCCATAGCCGACGCCTATACGCGGGCTAAAGAGGAGGCGGTCGCTCCCTTCGACGGAGCGGCGGACGTGCTTCGCGCCGTACGCGAAGCCGGGTTCAAACTTGCTCTGGTCACGAATGGCGGTGCGGAGTTTCAGCGCAGGAAACTGCGGCGATATGGCTTGGAATCGTTCTTTGACAGCATCGTCATCGAAGGCGAGTGGGGTGTGGGCAAACCCCACCGTAGTGTCTTTCAGCGCGCGCTGGAAGTTACCGGCACAGAGGCGAGACAAGCCTGGATGATCGGTGACAACTACGAAGCCGACATCGTGGGAGCGGCTCGCGTAGGCATTGCGGGCGTATGGATGCGCCAAGGCCGTGATGCTCCCAGCGGCGACGTCGCCCCTCTGCATTCCATCGATGACTTGTCCGAGCTGCTTGCGTTGTTGCAGGCGTTGCCTAGCGCCGGGTGAACCCGCATGCGGTTGATGACCTACAACATCTTGACCGGCGGCGAGGATGCCCAGGGATCGCAGCGGGTGGACAAGATCCTTCAGGTCGTGCAGCAGCAGGCGCCCGACATCCTGACCTTGAACGAGTGCAACCACTTCGAGCGTGACGGGTACCAACGCTTCTACGCCTTCGAACGTGCCTTGGGCATGCGCGGCGTGCTGGGCTTGGCTCCAAGTGGCTTTCACGTGGCAGTGTTTGCTCGCGGCGCTGATTTTCTGGAGCATCGCGTGGTGTCGGACTGGGTTCAGCACGCCATACTCCGTGTGAAGCTGCGCTTACACGGTCGGCTTTTGACGGTCGTCTCCGCTCACCTGAATCCATTTGGGGGGGAAATGCGCCTGAGCGAGGCTCAGTACCTGGCGGGCTCCGTCCACCACGAGGAACACGTTTTGGTAGCGGGGGACCTCAACGCACTGTCGCCGCATGATGCCGCACACTACCAACCACAGTCGTGGGCGCCCCGGCGTCGCGTGCGTCACTTGATACCGGGGACTGCGCAATTGGACACCCGCGCCATCGCAGTCATCGAAAGCGCCGGGCTGCGCGATATGGTTCGCGAGGCACGAGTTCCTTTCACGCCGACGGCACTCACGCCGCTGCGGCACGCGTATCAGCAATATCCGGTGCGTATCGACTACTTGTTCGGTACGCCTCCCTTAGCCGAGAGCGTGTGTCACGCTCAGGTCGTTCGAGGTGACATTGCCGACGAGGCTTCGGATCATTATCCGGTCGTCGTCGATTGCTGAGCCGTTTTCGGACGGGCTTGTTCGGGCCGTGCCGTCGTGGCCTTCGGGAGTCGGGGCAGGAGCGGCGGATTTTTGTCTGCTGACCAAGACGACGTGCGATCCGGTCGTGTCCGTTTGCTCCGAATGTTGCAAAGGTGGGCGTCGGGCAGCGGTGAAGTTCGGTTGCGGCTTAGCGCGGAGGCACAGGTGGCTGGCAGGTAAGGCGGTGTCGGTTGTAGGCTCCTTGCCATGAAGCGTACCGATCACCGACGTCCCCGCTCGAGGGCTGCAGCACGCGTTGCGATTCTCGACGCCATTCCTAACCGTGCTGTGGTGGGCCTTGCCATCGGGTGCTCGATCGCGCTGCCGCTCGCTTGCGCGGGTGATGATTCAGCTGACATGCCGGTGAATACTATGCCGCAGGCGAGCGTTCCCGCGCCTTCCAGCTCCGCGATTGGTCCCTCGACGCCGTCGTCTGGAGCCAGCGTGACTCCGGTCTCGCCCTCGACGCAAAGCCCCATGCCCAACACGTCGAGCCCTGCGCCCAGTCAACCTGCGACCGTCAGTCCTACGACGACACCCAGCAATGAACCGATTGCGCCGGCGCCCAGTCCCGCTGCTCCACCCAACGTCCCTCAGCCGACGAACACCGGGCCGACGCCGTCCCCTTCCGTTTCACCGGAGCCGGACGAACCGACACCCGTGGACCCCCAGCCCTCGATGCCGGAACCTGTAGAAGCTCCAGATTCTGGCGTAAATCCGCAGCCGACTCCCAACCCCGGGAACACGATTTGCCCAGCGTCACCCGGCTCACCGCCGAGCGGCCAGCTTTCGGCAACTCACATCGAGAGCGTGACAGTGAGTGACAACAACTTTCACTTGTTCGAAGGAGCGGCGTGGGTTGAGGGAGCTCTCTACTTTTCTGACATTGCCCCGAGCGGTGGCGCTTGGAATTCCACGATCCGGCGCTTTGACCCCAGCACGGGTATGACGACGGACTTCCTCGTTGGTGCCGGCTCCAACGGACTGGCGGTCGATAGCAACGGCGTGCTGCATTCTGCAACGTCGGCGAAAAAAGAGATCTCAAAGTACGACCTGTCCTCAGCGATGCAGCAGAGCGTCGTGACAGGCATGTTCAACTCTCCCAACGACCTCGCCATTGCCTCTGATGGCACCATCTACTTCTCGGATCCGCAGCAGGGTGAGATCCCGGCGGGCAATCAGCCGCAGGTGGTGCACGTGGTCAAAGATGGAGTCGATTCGGTGTTGACCGACGAGATCCAGGGGCCCAACGGTGTGACCCTTTCGCCGAGCGAAGACGTGCTGTACGTTGCTGGTGGAGGCTTCTTTGTGAAGCGCGTCCACTTGGTAGATGGATTGGCCGGCGAGATCGAAGATCTGGTTACGGGATTACAAACTCCCGACGGAATGACCAAGGACTGCGCAGGCAACTTGTACATCGCGGAGCACAATGCCGCTCGCATTCTGGTCGTGAATCCTGAAGGTGAGCAACTCGCCACCATTGCTCTCGGTTCGGCCGGCAATCAGAACGCCAGCCCGACGAACGTCGCTTTTGGCGGGGCTGACGGTAAGACGTTGTACATCACCGCCATCTATTCACTGTGGCAGATCCAGCTAGACATCGCTGGTTATCCTTACTGATCCTCTCAGCGGTCGCTTACGCCGTCGAGCGTGCGGGCAACGCCACCGGGTCTCGGCGTCAGCCATTGCACGCCGCCGGCGCAGATGGCGACGGCAACGGCGCCCAATATGGCTAGCCCGCGATAACCGAGCCATGGCTCGAAGGGGGCGAGGCCTGACGTGCCTAGCGCGAAGCCAAGGTTGAAGCATCCGGTGCTGATGGCCGTGACACGGCCGCGTGCCTCGGGCTGACAGCAGTCGATGCTGAGAGCGGCACTTGCTGGGTAGGCTAGACCATGAGCTGCCCCGACCAGCAGCGCCAGGGCAAGTAACCAGAATCCAAAGCTGAGAGCAACGGCAACCAGGCTTGCCGCGTACACGAGCAACGACACTATCGTGGCCGACAAACGTCCCATGCGGTCGGCAAGGAAGCCTAGAAAGGTGCGTTGCGCCACAGCGCCCAAGGTGTACGCGGCAAAGTAGGGTCCCACGTGGCTGGCGCCCTCGGCCACGAGCGCCGCCGGCACGAACGTTTGAGAGGCGCCCACACCCAAGCCCAGGCCTAGTGAAGCCAGATAGGCTCCAGCCAGAGGCACGGACATGGGCACCGGATTGGACAGCTCGGTGCTGCGCGCATACTCCGGCGCTCGCAGCCGCAGCGCCGCGAGCAAAGCGACGGCGGCGTGTAGAGAGCAGGCCCAAAACACGGTGCTCCAGTCGCCGTGGCGAGCGAGCCATTCGGCCAGTAATGGGCCCAAGGCGTTGGTGACGAGCATGGCCGTCCCGAAGTAGCCGACGGCTTCGGCGCGTCGACTTGGCGGCGCCAGATCGACGGCGAGCGTGCCGCCGGAAGCGAACACCATCGAGAAACTGATTCCGTGCAGCGCACGAAGCAAAAGCAATGCGCCTGGCGCTGCCGTCCAACCTACAGGGGCAAAAGTTACTACGGCCAGTATCAGCCCCGTGATCAGTACGCGCCTTCTGCCCCAGCGATCGGCGATCACGCCCACGAACGGCACGGCCAACGCCCCACAAAGCGCGAAGGCACCATGGGCATTGCCCACCAGACTCGACGATGCGGCGCGGACCTCGATCAAGTACTTGGGCAGCACGAAGAAGGATGAGAAAGCCATCCCATAGGTGAATTGGATCCCGAGCAGCAGAACGAACGGAAGCGACCACAGCGGCGGTTTGGTCACGCGGGGAGGAGATGGCGATGCAGTAGGGGCCACGATTAGCTTCCGGGGATGACCACGTTAGCCAAAAATGCCGCCGCGGGGGGCGATGGACCACAGGGAGAGGGCCAGCACGCTCATAAAAAAGCTCGGCAGGTGTCGAAGCAGCGACGGTGGAAGGGTGGACGCCGGGCCCACAACCCGCTGCCGAAAAGTCACTTGCATGATGATAGTGTGGGCGCCTATGTTGGTTGGTGTGGAGGCGAAGTCGTTTGCATCGCTGAGTTGCCCGGTGGCTCGCGCGCTCGAGCAGGTTGGGCCATGGTGGGACCTACTCATCATCCGTAACGTGTTCCTCGGCGTGAGGCGCTTCAGCGATCTTCAGCTGCAGCTGGGCATCGTTCCAACCACGCTCAACCGCCGCCTGTCACAGCTTTGTGAGCACCACATCCTGCAGCGTCGACGCTACCAAACGCGTCCGCCGCGCTACGAATACCATCTGACGGAGAAGGGCGCTGACTTGCTCCCGGTGCTCGTCAGTTTGCTGGATTGGGGAAACCGGTGGCTCGCTGAGGAGGGGCGCTCCGTAGTGTTGACGGACCGAGAGACGGGGGCAGAGATCGAGCCGGTTTTGGTCGATGCGCGGTCGGGGAAGACCCTTAGCCTAGAGGTCATGCGCTTGAGCGCTGGGCCCGCTGCGGATGAGCGAATGCGAGAATTACTTGATGCACATGCGGCGAGTCAGTAACGGGCAAAGCCGAACGCGTCACACTGGAAGCCAGCAAAGAGGTGTCGTTTGAGACGAGTCGTTATTACAGGAATGGGATTGGTTTCTCCGCTCGGCGTCGGGGTAGAACCCGCCTGGCAACGTCTTCTGAAGGGAGACTCAGGCGTCGTTCGTATCGATGACTTCGATACTTCGGACTTGAGCGCAAAAATCGCGGGACGAGTACCCCGTGGCGAGGATGAGCTCTGCTTCGATCCAAACCGAGTAGCCGCTCCAAAAGAACAGCGGCGCCTCGAAGATTTTCTGTTGTACGCCATGGCCGCGTCCGACGAGGCGGTGAGGCAAGCAGGGCTCCAAGGGCTGACTGACGAGCAGCGCGATCGCGCTGGAGTGCTCATTGGTTCTGGCATTGGCGGTCTCATGGCGATCGCCGAAAATGCGATCATCCTCAAAGAGCAGGGGCCGCGCCGCATCTCGCCCTACTTCATTCCTCGCAGTCTGATCAACGAAGCGTCTGGCCTGGTTTCGATTCGGCACCAGCTGCGCGGACCCAATCATGCTGTGGTCACCGCTTGCGCGACTGGAGCGCACGCCATCGGTGATGCGTCGCGGCTCATCCAATACGGCGATGCAGACATCATGGTCGCGGGCGGTACCGAGGCAGCGGTTGCCCGCTTGACCATCGCCGGGTTTGCCGTCATGCGGGCGTTGTCCACTCACTTCAACGATACGCCGCAAGAGGCGTCGAGACCGTGGGACAACAGTCGGGATGGCTTCGTGTTGGGGGAGGGGGCCGGAGTGCTCGTGCTGGAAGAACTGTCTCACGCTAAGCAGCGCAACGCGACGATTCTCGGCGAGGTCGTGGGCTATGGGCTTTCGGGGGACGCCTTCCACATGAGCGCTCCCGAGCCAAACGGCGACGGTGCACGTCGCGCCATGGTGGCGGCTTTGCAACGGGCAGCCATAGACGCGAAGCAACTCGACTACATCAACGCCCACGCCACATCCACGCCGGTAGGTGATCCGATGGAGATCGCCGCCGTCCGCTCCGTCATGGGAAGTGCCGCTACTGGGGTATCCATATCCTCCACCAAATCTGCAACCGGTCATCTGCTGGGCGCAGCTGGTGCGGTCGAGGCTATTTTTACTGTCCTCGCTTTGCGCGATCAGGTGGCTCCTCCCACGTTGAACCTGCACGACCCGTGTGATCAGGAGCTCGACCTAGTGCCACTGCAAGCCAAGCCGCGCGCCATGCAATACGCCCTATCCAATTCGTTTGGATTCGGAGGCACCAACGCAGCCCTCGTGTTGAAGAAAATATGAGATGAGGTTCAGGCATGATCGACAGCGAATTCGAACGAGCCCAAGTAGAAGTCAAACAACTGCCCCGCACGCCTACCAACGACGAGCTGCTCGAGCTGTATGCTTGGTTCAAGCAAGCCACGGTCGGTGACAATCGCGGCAAGCGGCCAGGCATGCTCGACCTCAAAGGGAGAGCGAAGTTCGACGCTTGGGCACGACGTTCGAATACGCCGACCGACGTAGCCAAGCAGGAATACGTCGCTCTAGTCGCGCGCTTGAAGAGCAAGTACCACTGAGGGCCGGGGGGGCGGTCGGGGCAGTCGAGTGCCGACGAACCTATCGCTCTATTGCTTCCGATCGCCGATGCGGCCTTGCCACGACAGTACGCTGCGCTCGAGTTCGTCTTCGAGCTTTTCCGCTTCTTCTTCGAGCTCGTCGGCAAAGCGTTCCGGATTGTTGCGGACCTTCTTGTTTGCTGGGTGCGGATCGGCTTCTACCCGGTAGCGCGTACGCTCTTCATGGACGCTAGCGGTTGCAGGAGGTGATACCTCGAATTCACCATCCACCCACCGTTTCGCGCGCAGCTGTTTGGAGATGCGGCGCAGCTGCACGCGGAGGGCTCGCGCAACAGCAAGACTTTGATCACCTGCAGCGCGCAGTGGTAAGCGAAAGAACGCGTGCAGCAACGCGAATATGGTTGGCAGTATGACGGCCAACGCTAGCCAAATTGCTGTGCGCACGAGCACCAAGATGAGCACGACCAACGTCATGACCAAGGGCACGCGCAACGCGTTGCGGACTCCTTCGTGACGCAACGCTTGGCTGACGCCGCGCTCGAGATCCGGCACCTTCACTTCCTTGCCGCGCTCGTTCCTCCCATCCCCGCGTCCGTGGCGACGCCACCCATGTTTGCGATCGCGACGATGCCCCTGCGTATGGAACGGGACGTCCTCAGGTGCAGAACGCTCATCGGGCATCGCGCGGCTCGAGCGAGACCGCGACGAGGCCGAGTGCGGAGGTCGAGCGCGGGACGACGAAGAGGACGCTTCGTTCAGCAGGTGGTGAGCGCGCAGCAACTGAGTCAGCGAGCGCGCGCCTCTGACGTCCGGATCCGGCTCGAGCGCTTGTTCAAGCAGACGTTTGAGGCTCGTCGGGGCGGTCGAGCCGAGGGCGGCTTCGACGTCTAGCCGCAGGCCTTGGTGTGGCAGTTGGTCAGGTTCGCGTCCGGTGAGCAGGGCAAGGGCCGTGGCCGCGGTGGCGTAGACATCGGTGGCCGGCATGGCACGACCTTGGAACTGCTCTGGAGCCATGTACCCGAACGTCCCGACCACCGTGCTGCCGCCCTCAGGACGTAGCTTGTCGCGGACGGAGCCAAAGTCGACCAGAGTGAAGCGGCCGTCGGGGCCGCAGATGACGTTACGCGGCTTGATGTCGCGGTGAATGATCGGAGGCGATTGATTGTGCAGATAGTCCAGCGTGCGAGCCATTTCCTGCAAGAAGTGAACAACGTCCGACTGCTCCACGGTTCGCGCACGTCGTCGTTCCTCGAGGGTAGGACCCGGTATGTAGTCCATCACGAGGTACAGACAGCCTGCCTCCTCGAAGTTGCCGATGTAGCGCGGCAAGCTGGGGTGGCTCAGCGCCTCCAAAACACGAGCCTCGCGCTCTGCAAGCTCCACGTCTTTCCAGCTCTTGGCCCCGCTGACTTGGAAGCGCTTGATAGTGACCTTCTTACCCAACTGCTTGTCGGCCGCTTCGAACGTAACGGCCTGACCGCCGCGGCCAATGATGCCCAGGATCACGAACCGGCCATCCTGCAACGTCGAGCCGGGGGTAAGCGTGTCAGCGGACATCGCGCCAGTATGGGGCCTGAGCGGGCGGAAGCAACGTGGAACCAAGTTGCTCAGGTAAGCGTCTCGAAGCACGCCCGGCCAGATGACTCAGATAGCCCATCCCAAATTAACGTTCAACAGCGGCAACGTGCGCTCCTCGTCGATGCTGTCGCTCGCGCTGACGATTTGGGTCTGACCCATGTACGTGACCTCGCCCGTGGCTGTGCCCTCGCCCACCACCGAGAGTTTCTGTATTCCCACCTTCACATCGAACATCAAGCCAAAGCCAGCGGTGACCTTGTAGCCCAAAAACGCGCCGCTTCCGGTTAGGGTTCCTGAGCCCTGTACCAGATCGCCCGGTGCTGTCTCAGCCCATACGCGAAGCAGCTCACCGCCGACGAACAGACCGTGGTCAAAGCCACCAATGACGTAGAACCGAGCCTGCCCGCCGAATTCTCGTCCCTTCAAGTGCACCCGCTCATCGGCTTCGGAAAAGCTCGACTGGGCCTGCTGTGGAAGGCTGGCTCGGAATTGGCTGAGATTGGCTTCGAACTCGCCGAGTCCGGCCAAGGCGGCGATGCTGAGGCGTTCTGCCAAGCGCAGCTCGGCTGTGACCTCGTAGAGGGAGGCAAAAACGCGAGCCACGGAAAAGCTCACGGCGAGGTGGTGGGTGTCGCTGGAATTCCGGTCGCTGGATCCCTCATCGTACTCGACATCCCGGACGCCGCCTGCAGTCAGCGGCCGGCGCCTTTCGGATTCGAGGCCCGAACTCCAGGAACTGGCCGCCTCGGATTGAGCGGCAACGGGCTTCGCTCGCGGATCGGCGTCGCTCGTTCCGTCTTCAACGGGCTGACGCTCGATGGCATTGGCGTCAACGGAACCTGGCGAAACCGTGGCTCTGGGGACGGTATCTGGTGCCGAGGGGGAGCTGACCAGGGAGCTCTGCCGGCTCTGTGGCTGTGTCTGGCTCTGGGGCTGTGTCTGGCTCTGCGGCTGTGTCCGCGCCGGCGATGCCGCCTCTTCCACGGGCGCAAACTGCGTCACGGCCTGCGCGTGAGCGACTCGTACTCCGAACGCGGCGCAGAAGGCAGTTGCCAGCCAAGCGAGGCGCGGGGACCATTGCGATCGCGAGCGGTGACGCATAAAAGGGCTCTCGCCAGCAGGCAAGTTTCATACGTGTAACAGTGACGTTCCCACGAAGCAACCAGTGAACCCGGTGGTGCACCCATCAGAGCGACGGCGGCGATTTTTCCGCGCGCAGTACACGTGTGGCATCCTGGACCTTCTCTTGTGTTCAGGCGCAACAATCGTCGGATGTCCCGGCCGGTTTACGCTCGCCAAGTTGGCCGAATGCCTCTAAGGCTGGCAACCTATCGTGTCGTAGTGGGGGTGCTACGGTGAACATTTCGACCACTAAAGCAAAAGTGCTGATCGTTGATGATGAGCCTCAGGTGCGAGCTGCCTTAGGCAGACTCGCGACTTCCGAGGGGTTTGTCCCGGTCCTCGCAGCAAGCGCGGAGGAGGCATTGGCTTTAGCCCAAGCCGATCACTTCCGGGCAGCCATCACGGACGTGACGATGCCGGGTATGGGCGGCCTGGCGCTGTTGCATAGGCTCAGCCCATTGCAACCGAGGTGTCGTTTCATCGTCGTCACTGGCCTGCACCATGTCGAGGCGTCGCTGTTGCCGCGGGGACACGGATGCCAGGTGTTCTACAAGCCCTGGGACGGCATGGAGTTGCGAGGAGCGCTGCGCGGCAAGTGGAGTGGGAGTTCCAACTCGAGTATCCCGGCTCCGCTATCGGCACCACGCAAAGTAATTCGACTGCTACTGCTAGAAAGCGACACCAGTGAGTCCGAGGTCTTCTCCCAGTCGCTGCGAATGGCTGCTCCGGGAGAACACGATATCACGTGCGTCACTCGGGTGGACGAAGCGCGTGAACTGCTCATCGCTCAACGCTTCGACGTAGCGTGCATCAGTATCCAACGCTCGGACCACGCAGGACTCGATGCCATCGTTCGTTTGCAAGCCGAGCAGCCGAGCCTGGGGATCGTGGTCTTGGCCGCGTCTGACGATGAAGAACTGGCGCTACGTGCCGTGCAGGCGGGGGCGCAGGACTGTCTAGTGAAAGGGGCGTGGGACGGCCCGATGCTCGCCAAAGCCCTGCGTTACGCCCGGGAGCGGAAGCGTGCGGAGATGGCGTTGTCACAGGTGGCCGTTCACGACCAGGTTACCGGTCTAGCCAATCGGACCCTGTTTCGGCAGCGCGTTGCCCAAGCGCTCATCCTCGTGCCCGGGGCCAAACCGTCCTTCGCGGTGTTTGTTGTAGATTTGCATCACTTCAAGGCCGTCAACGAAGCGTTCGGCCACGACACGGGAGATGCCTTTCTGCAGGAAGTGGGTGCGCGACTTCGGCGCGTGACGCGCGAAACGGATACGGTTGCTCGTTTGGGCGGCGACGAATTCGCGGTCTTGGTCAAGGACGTCGGTGAGCAAGAGCGAGCGCTGGAATTCGGTCGACGCATCCTATCCGAGCTAACGATTCCTGCTGAGTTGGGCGGGGTGCGGCTGGTTCCCGCGGCGGCAATCGGGGTGGCGCTGTGTCCTGATGCAGGCACGAGTAGTGAAGAACTGCTCGCTGCCGCCGAGCTGGCACTGAGGACAGCAAAGGCTGAAGGCAGGAACAGCTTGGCCATGTACGGTGCAGAGGTAAAGTCGCGTGCTCTGCAGCGCATGGCGCTCGAAGATGCACTGAGAGACAGCTTGAAGCGCGGCGAGTTCGCTTTGGAATTTCAACCTCAGGTGAACGAGGGCGGTACGGTGATTGCCGCCGAAGCGTTGCTGCGGTGGCAGAAGCCGGGAGCCCCGCGCTCCATCGAAGCCACCGAGTTCATGAGTGTGATGGAGGAGACGGGTCTGATCGCGGATCTCGGGCCGTGGATCATTCGTACGGCGTGTGCCCAGCTGCGTCAGTGGCGAGACTCCGATGTGCCCGTGCAGCGTATGGCCGTCAATGTTGCCGCCGTTCAAGTAGCTAGGCACGACCTGGTTGCCATGCTCAACGAAGCTTGTGTCGATTATGACTTATGCCCAGCTGACATCGAGTTGGAGCTGACGGAAACGTCGTTGCTGCAGGACTCGGAACAAGTGCGAACTACGCTGCAAAACCTCAAAGACCGCGGCTACCGCCTAGCACTGGACGACTTCGGAACCGGCTTTTCGTCACTTTCGTACCTGCAACGGCTGCCCATTACCACGATCAAGATCGACCGCTCGTATACGCGCGGAATAGCGGAGCCGGGGCAGCAGCGAGAATTAGTGGGCGGCTTGATCGCTTTGGCTCACCGACTGGGTCTGGATGTCGTAGCCGAGGGAGTAGAGAACATCGAACAGCGCGATATCCTGGAGCAGGAAGCGTGCGACGTCATGCAGGGTTATTTGTTCGGAAAAGCCATGCCTGCGGCGGACTTCCACACCTTGCCAGGCCTAAGGACCCGCACCGAAATGAGTTGAGCCCCGACGAGTAACGCGGAATCGCCTACGCGCTCAAGTTGGGGGAGGCGTGAGGACGCGCTACTGGGCTTCGTCCTGGGGGCCTGGCTGCTGAGTCGCCTCGTTGCGAACGCGCAGGTACTGGGTCAGGACGTGCATGAGGCTCTGATGAATGTCCTCGGCCATGCCGTAGTTATCCACGGGCACCCATACGCAGTGCTTGGCGATTTCACGCAGCTTGCCTCCTTGAAAGCCCACGAAGGCGATCGTCGGATTGCCGCGTTCGTTTGCAAATTCGCAAGCGCGCACCACGTTGGGTGAGTTGCCGCTGGAGCTCACTAGGAGAACCGCGTCGTGAGGTTGTAGATAAAACTCCAGCTGCTGGCGAAAGACCTCTTCGTAACTGAGGTCGTTGCCGATCGCGGTGAGCATGGGCACGTTGCTGGCTAGCGACTGGCACCGGAGCGGAGGCAGCGGTTTGATATATGGCCACTTGGTCAGATCGCATACGGCGTGGTTGCTGATAGCGGCACTACCCCCGTTACCTGCCACCCAGACGGTACCCCCCTGCTGCGTTACCTCGTCGAAAACCTGCAGTATATCAGCGAGAGGTCCACGGTCGAAACTTTGCGCTGCCTGGATGAAGCGAGCGTAATAGTCCGCGATGAATGCTTCGAACGTTTGCATGCGGCTCGATCTCCTACTTTACGAGGCTGCTGCCCCCATGCCTTCTACTGCGCAGAGCGCCTTGCGTCTGTCAAGTACGCGTCTGTCAAGCACGCGCGCCGCTAGCACGAAGCTACCGCACGCCGCGATCACGGCGAAACTCCAAGCATTGGCGGCTACCGCGCTCGAAGCGAATACACGTCTCGCTGCGCACCTCGTAGATACGGCAAGCATGGGCGTGTGTCGCGGTCCCATGGTGCACGCAGCATCCGGACGAGGACATCTTGAACGCCATGTGTCCGAAGTGACCGGGTTCGAGCTGAGACAGAAGGTCATCGCGGCCCGTTCGCTTCCAGCGTACCAGGTCTTGCTCTTCAACCAGAATGGTCCCCGGCCTTTGATAACAGCAGGCCCCGCAAGCGAGGCAGTCGAGCTCGTCGGAGCGAGTGGACGAGGGAGATGAAGGCTGCGGATCGCTGGCGTTCGAGGCCATCAGTCGGAATGCGGGTCCAGGTCTGGCTCCCCAAACGGTGGCCTCTCGCCTTCGTGGCGTAGCAGGGTAGTGTATTGGCCCTCGGTGCCCTCCCACGACTCGTGGTGCCGCGAATCATGATGGGGCCCGTTGTGGCCCGCTTCTAGATCGCAGCGCAGCTGGTAACGGTCTCGAGCTACGCTCGTGCTCGTATCGACCACTTGCTGGGTAATGATCAGAACGGCGGGATGCTCACAGGCAGGCATGAGAAAGGGACCCTAGAACGCCTTGAGGGTGCTCGCAATCCACGAAATGGGCAACTGGAAGAGCGCTCGGCTTTTTGCTTCCACTGCCGCGCAAAGCTGCAGGGCCCGGCGTCCGGCGTCGTGGCAGGGGTGCCATCAGGACATTGACCGTCGCTTCGGCTATCGTGCCGCTAGAAACAGACCCTGTGCTCAACCCGTCAGCTGAACCTGCCCGTAAGTGGCAGGCAGCCCCACATCGCTATGCCTCGTTTGCTCATCCTGCTGACTGTTGTCGCGCTGGTTTTCGCTTATTTCAAGTTCTTCGCCAAAGCTTCACCTGCGCAGCGAAAGCAACGTCTGCAATGGATGGGTTACGGTCTGGCGGCAGCCGGACTGACGTGGGTGGTCGTGCGTACGGGTGCGCTGTCGGCGGGGGTGCTAGGGGCCATGGCCTTGGCGCTATTGCGGGCTATCCCTGCGCTATTGGCTTGGAAGCGACGTATGGGAACGGGAGCCACGACTGAAGCGCCTGAAGACACGAACCCAAGGCGGGGCGATCCTGCACCACGGCGCGGAGGCATGAGTCGCAGCGAGGCGCTACAAGTGTTGGAGCTAACGGGTGAGCCCAGCCCAGAGCAAGTGATGCAGCGCTATCGAGAGTTGATGCGTCATCTGCATCCGGATCGAGGGGGCTCCAATTACCTTGCGGCGAAACTGAACGAGGCGCGGCGCGTGCTGCTTGCCGAGTGACTGTATTTACATCGGCGTAGGGATACGCTTGGAACGCTCCAAATCGATACGTACGTATGCTTTCGACACACGCGGGCGTTGTATCATCACGGTAGCCTCTATCCGTAAGCCTTGTGCAGGCGGTCGGACCCGCCGTTTTTGATTGTGATGTGTTGGCGCTCGAGTACCCTGGCCTCGAGGGGTTGGGGGGTGGACGGCTTGCCTGGTCCACACCAAGCCCTATTAAGCTCCTGATGGGCGTGACGCTCCACCTGGTGGCGCATAGGCGAGGCCAACTTTGGACTCGAGGTAACGTGAACAAGATCATACGCAGCAAAGCAGACGGACGGGTTGCCAGTGCGCATAGCGAAAGCGCCCGCGCTGAGCTCGGGAGTGGGGGCGCGCCGAACGTCAGTGGTACCTACCGAGCCCAACAATCGACGCTAGCCGACGAAGATGAACGTCCAAGTCTGGATGACTACGCATCATTCGAAAAGAATCGCTGCTTGCTGACCGTGTTGACCGGCCCTGGCAAGGGTTCCGTGTTCCGCATCAAAAAGGAAATCACGACAATCGGCAGAAGCGAAGACGCTGACATTTCCATCTCTGACCCCGGATTATCCCGTATCCACGCCCGCTTCCTTCGTGTGGGTACTGGGCGAGACTTGCGGTTGCTGGTCGAGGACTGTGACAGCAAGAATGGCACGTTCGTCGCCGGCGAACGCATCCATAGTCCTACAGCGGTGGCCGACGGAACGCGCTTGGCGTTTGGGCGCCGGTCGTTGCTCAGGTTTACGATCCAGGACGCGCTCGAAGAACAAGCGTTGCTCAGCATGCACGAGTCAGCGCTGAAGGATCCGTTGACCGGAGCTTACAATCGGCGAGTATTCAACGACCGCTTGCTCAGCGAGTTTTCTTACGCCACGCGTCACGACCGCTCGCTCGTTTTATTGATGATCGACGTCGACCACTTCAAGTCGGTCAATGACACTTACGGCCATCAAGCCGGCGACCAAGTTTTGCAGAGCGTGGCAGTGCAAGTCGGTTCGACGCTGCGCGCAGAGGACATATGTGCGCGCTACGGGGGGGAAGAGTTCGCCGTGCTCGTGCGAGACACGTCTCCTGCAGATGCGATGATCATTGCTGAGCGCGTCCGTGCACTGGTAGCCGCTAGTCACGTCGAATGGGCGGGCCAATGTATCCGCACGACGGTCAGCGTCGGTATGGCGTGCAGCCTCGGCTTGGACGCCAGCGAGGACGCCCACGTGCTGCTGGGTAGGGCCGATGAGGCGCTGTACGAGGCCAAGCGTGGCGGTCGCAACCGCGTGTGCATCCACGGCCTGCCGCATGGCATGTTGCGCCGCTTGAAGTAGGGCAGCGCTTGACGTACCGACTACGGCTTGCGCACCACGCGCCGCGTTGGTCCGAACTGAAAGGCGAAGTAC
>CAZNZA010000031.1:0-5517 GCA_964577325.1 uncultured Polyangiaceae bacterium | reverse complement strand
CGACTACGGCTTGCGCACCACGCGCCGCGTTGGTCCGAACTGAAAGGCGAAGTACGGTCCCACGTAGACTTGGGTTCCGCTCACGACGTCGGTGTCCCGATACTGGCCCAAGTTAGCGAAGCTTTGGGGCGCAGCGAACTCGGCTAACGCGAACAAGCCCAGCAAGGCAGTGCTGCGTTGGCCCAATTGGAAGCCGATGTCGCCCATCACAAACGGCGTTGTGTATGCCAGCGATTGTTCGTCATCGTCGCTTCGGCCGTACAAGGAACGCCGGATGGCCCCAACAGATAGCCCAGTCGTCAATCGCGCCGGGCGCTGCAACCAGGCCTGCTGTACGCCAACGCCGAAGGCGGTGCCGACCCGTAGTAGGTGCATGGGCTGCGGACCGGCGTCTGCCGTGTTTCTAGAGCGCGCACCCGATCCGGAACTACCAACTCCAGCATCTATCGAGATCCCCCCTAACCCGATGTCGATGTCGAAGCCACCGTCTGCGTTAACCTCGGCATCGCCGTCGGAACGTGCTGCACGAGCGTCGTCCCGATCGGCACGAGAATAGTCGACCAGTCCGAGCAAGAGCAGATGCACGCTGGTATCGTTCCAGGAGTAGCCGGCGAATACTCCCGCCGCAGCGCCGAGCGGCAGCTGCACGCTGCAGCGATCACCGGGGCAAGCTTGCCCGAACTCATGCGACGCGTTGACCCCAAACGTGGCCATCAAGCGCGGCTGAATGTGAAAGCCGCGCCAGCGGTAAACAGGAGCTGACGGTGGTCCTTCGACGACTCGATGCTGAACCAGCACCTCTGACTGAGCTTGGGCACAAGTCGACCATGTGGCTACGGCGGTCAGGGCGAGAACAGCGATGCGCAAAGGAGCAAGTGCAGGGGGCATGGTATTTCTGTGTGAACGGAGGGTCAGCGAAGTGTGCCAAGAAAGTCGTTGCCACACGGGAAGAATTCGCGAGATGCTGAACACCATGCGAAGAACATCGTGGTGCACGTGGGCCGGGATCGTAGCAGGCCTGACCCTAACCCTTGGCTGCGCTGCCTCATCGACCCCCGCCGAAACTCCGGCACGGCCGATCAATTCGCTGGAAACGGACCCGCCCGTCGCGGCCGACGACGGGGGCGAAGTAGCGACAGATGAAGTTCAGGTGGTCGGTGAAGAGGTCACGTACGAAGTGGAGGGCAAGCCATTCAAAGGCTACATTGCTCATGCGCCCTCGGTAACGGCTCCGCGACCAGGCGTGTTGGTCGTGCACGAATGGTGGGGCCACAATGAGTATGCCAGACAGCGAGCACGACAGTTGGCGGCCATGGGGTATACGGCACTGGCGTTGGACATGTACGGTGAAGGCAAGCAAGCCCAGCATCCGGAAGAAGCGCAGGGGTTTTCCAAAGCTGTGTTCGCTGACTTAGATGCTGCCGAGCGGCGCTTTCGAGCTGCCTACGACGTGCTTGCTGCTCACCAATCCACGGACCCGCAAGCCATTTCGGCCATTGGCTACTGCTTCGGCGGCGGCATCGTGCTGAACATGGCTCGGCGAGGAGTCGACCTGGATGGGGTTGCTAGTTTTCACGGCAGCTTGGCTGCGGCAACTCCCGCCCAAGCGGGGGCCGTCAAGGCGAAGGTACTCGTGTTGACGGGGGAAAAGGATCCCATGGTGCCTCCTGAGCAAGTGGAAGCTTTTCGCAAGGAGATGGCCCAGGCGCAGGTGCCGACCGAGATCCACACCTATCCCGATGCGGTTCACGCATTCACGAACCCGAATGCAACGGAACTCGGGCAGAAATACGACATGCCAATCGCTTACGACAGCGAGGCAGACGCGCAGAGCTGGCTAGAGCTCTCCCAGTTCCTGGCTGAGCTCTATCCCGAACAACGCTGAGCCGAGCCACAGGAGCGGTCTGAGGCCGCCTATGCCGCCTCCGATGCTCCAACTCGAATCATCAGGGCGTCAGGCGACGCTGCAAAAAGACGCCGTACAGGGCGATGCTCAGCTGTGCACGAACCATTTCGATGACGCTGCCTGATACGCCGTGTGATTCGACGAGAGCGAACCCGAGTTGCTTATCGCGCAGGAAGAGAGGCAAAACGGTGAGACGATGCGCGCGAGCGGAAGCCCATATCGATTCAGGAGTCAGCGACGTGGATGGGAATGGACGTTCCTCGGCTATTCCCATCCGATGTTCCGGATCGTAGCCACAGATGAATCTGGCTTCCGGTAGGGGCGCGTCGCCGATTTGATCGATGGGACTGTACGCAGAAACATAACAAGCGGCGATACCGAGCTCAGGCAAGTGTGCCCGCACGGCCTGGGCGAGCGCTTCCTCATCGAACGCACCAGCAAGCGCGGCGCTCGCCCGCTGCAGGGCGCGAGTGAAGCCTTCTGCGTTGATCCGTTTTTGGGCCTCCGCCCTCTCGACGGCATGCGCCGTCAGCAAGCGGGCCTCGTGCAAGACATCTTCAGCTCGGGCGCGAAGCTGTGCATCACTGCCGCAGCTCGGCACGGCAACTCTGCGAAAGGCCGTGACGATGTCATGCCAGCGGCTCATATCGCCGCCACCGTTAGCGACCTGTGCGATGCGCTTCGACAGCTCATCGGCAAAGCGCACTGGACCGCCACTGATGTCTTCCTGCAAGGCGGCTATGAGGGCGTCTTCCCACGGCCCAAGGTTGTGGAACTCGCCGCGAGCAGCCCGCGCGAGCTCAGCGCGGAGCGCGTGACGTTGGGCATCGAAAGCAGCGACGAAGGACGGCTCCCCCGACGTGTTGGCCTCCGGGTACTGACTGCGACCCGTCGAGCTCAGCCGCATCGAGCAGCCACACGATTCCCTCACGACCAGTTGCGTTTGCAGTACTTGAAGACGCGGCACCTCGCGCCCCAGGATCTGGTCCATGATGGTGCGAACCGCTGCAATCGCCAGATCGCGGAGTGGCTGTCGCACCGTGGTGATGGGAGGCGTCGACAGTCGGCTGCGTTGGAGATCATCGAACCCCACCAGGCGGATGTCGCCAGGCACACTTTTGCCCAGGCTCGTGAGGGCACTGAGCGCGCCCAATGCCATCTCGTCGTTTGCCGCAATGATGGCGTCCGGCATGCTTCTCGTTTGCACGAAGTGGGCAACGGCCGCCTCCCCTGACGCCGACAAAAAGTCCCCTTGAAAAACCAGAGCCGCATCTCGTTTGATGCCCAGACGCTGCAGGCCTTCCTGGTAAGCGAGAAACCGCGACTCCGCCTCCTTGTTCTTCGCGGGTCCTCTGATGAAGGCAATGCGCTCGCAGTCGTGGTGCTCGACCAGATGCGTCAGGGCACGGTCTACTCCCGATTGGTTGTCGACCAGTATGCTTGGGACATCCTTGATCTCGACACCGATCGAACACAAGGGTAGCCCTCGCAGGTTATCCAGTAGCTCCGTCAGTCCTTGCGAACCAAGCTCGTTGACCATGGTGCCGGCGAGCAAGATAGCTCCATCGAGCTTCTCCCGGCGCATGAGGTCGAAGACCGCATGACGCTGATGGCTGTCGCGTGTTAATGAGCCAGGGATGCCCCCTGCGAAAGACAGCAGCGTAGAGCCGCGTTGCGCCACCGCCTCCTCGGCCGTGTGTCGGATCGTTTCTTGGTAGTACTCGTCGAACCAATCGGCCAGCAGTGCGATGGTGCGGTTGGTGTAGACAGAGGTAGCATTGGGATTGGCCGGTTCGTTCGCCACGGCAGCACCGTAGAACGGCTACGGCTTGGGAGCAAGCGAGCTCGGTTCAGGGGCGTCCGTCGAACGTGTTCTGCCGGGCATCGCCCGCCAAAAGCCGCGCCCACGCGCCCAGACACCAGCCGTCTTCGATAAACGATCGACGTCGTGCTTCTCCAAAAACGCAACGTACATGGGAAGCATCGAGAGGGAAAACAACGCCAACTTGGCGCTCAGGGCGATGCCCACGTGAAAGCAGAAGCCCAGCGCCAGACCAAGCATCCGCGTCCGGCGCTGCCAAAGGAGCACAGGGAGTGCGGCTTCGATAAGCAAAGTAGACCACGTCAGCACCGCATCGAGCGCCCCGAGGTGGGCCGCAGCTGGCGTCGGAAACCGCGCGAAGTTGGACATCCAGAAGTAAGAAATGACATTGCCATGTCTCCAGTACGCGTCCGGCGCCTTGAGCCACACCGTGCACCAATACACCAGCATCAGTTGCCACTGGAGGATCCGCAGCCCATAGCGCGGAACCAAAGCGCGTGTGCCCGCAAACCAAGTTCTGCGCAGGCTATACACTCCTACGGCCGGACTCACCGCCAACGCGAAGGTAGTCAAACGCAACACCGTGTCGTAGCCAGCTAAAGCAATCGGCGTTTGCGCGCTGTAGGATACCGCCCAAACATACACCCCAACGGCTGCCAAACGGGTAAACACTCCGGCCAGAAGGCAGCTCATGCAAATGAGTGCAACGACGAACGCCGTGTCGACGGCCGCGGGTGATTCGCCCCATGCAAACCAGTTGAGCCGCCCACTCGCCTTCGCCGTAGGGCCAAACATGCCGGCGCTGGAGAAAAGCTCATGCCTCAATGGCCAGAGCTCAATCCAGATGGCTGCTGCGGAAACGGCGACTGTGTAGCGTAGCAGGGCGTACACCCGGGGGTCGACATCTGCGAAGAACCAGTTCGAGACAGAGCCTCCCACACGCGCCATCGCCCGCCCTACGACGTTCATCGGGCGCCTTGGGAAGTCGTGTCCCGATGTGCGTTCGGCTTCTGTGGACAGGTGAATACGCGTGAAGTCGCCTGTTGCGGGTAGGATGTCTCAGCGCTTGCTCGCACCTTTTCCAAGGCATGAAGGCGCTGCCCATCCAAGCGTATCCGCACGCTCGAGGGCGAAACGCTCGTCTGGTGTTGAACAACTCTGCATGCCGTGAGTTCATAGCGGTTCGCGAGAGAGGAGTAGGTCGAACGCGACCACACCAGACGCCCGAATAAGCTTGTAAGCCTCAGCGAGTCCGGCGCTGCGCGGAGCTCCGGCAAAAGGGGGCCATAGTCGACCGTGATTCCGTTGGATTGCTTGACCTCCAGTGTGGGTACCAGTCGCGAATAGTAAGGAATGGTCGTAAACATTGCCCAGTCCTGCCAGAGGCCGAAGTACGACGTATACGGGGCGAACCAGGCATGCAGTGCCGGGCCAAGGGCAGTGTTGCGCGGCAGATTGGTGATGGCCACTGCGCACAAATGGTAGAGCAACGCCGCGCATGCGGTGGCCCGTAGCAGGAGCTTGAGAATGACCAAGCGGGGAAGCACTGACCTTAGAAGGTACTGGCCAAAGCGTCCGGTGGCTAGTGTCAGTGCTATGGACTCCTTGCTTCGGCTATCGCGCATGCATGGCCCATCGCCGGAAAAAAAAAGGCCCGCGATGATTCCACCGCGGGCCTGTCTTGGAGGGTGAACGACTCACCCGCACATTGCGCTTACTGCTGTCCGGCGGCTCCCGCCGACCCGGTGCCGGTTGAGCCGGTCCCCTGCTGGTTGGCGCCCTGCTGGCT
>CAZNZA010000030.1:42641-46463 GCA_964577325.1 uncultured Polyangiaceae bacterium | reverse complement strand
GTTGGGAGGTAGCGAAGCGAGTATTGCTATCACTCCCGAGCCCGCTAGCGCTCTCGAGGAAGGTGATACTACCGTAGTGGTAACGCCCTCCGCCTCGACAACCTATACGCTCACGGCAACCAACGAAGCGGGCGAAGCGACGGCAACGGTGCGTGTGACCGTCGCTTCGACGGGTTCCCTCCAATACGTGCGGCACTTCGGCGCTGTTGACGGTACAGTTGTTGAAATGGCCGTTGATTCCAACGGTCGCCCCATCACCTTGCTCCGGCACAGCGACAACTCAGGCGGCCCGATCGAGAGCTCGCTGAGTGCTCACGACGCGGTTGATGGCAAGCTCTTACCGGAGACCACGATGGCTACGGGTGGAGACTACTCCCGTATGGCGCTCGACGCTGAAGACAACGTTTACTTGGCCGGTATAGCAGGTCACACATTAGGTCCTTCTCACTATGCTAAGTTCAACTCGGAGTTAAGATCTTTGGCCTACGAGGTTTACATCAACTACGCTCCGGGCGAGGGCGTCTTCGAGTGGGCTCGCGATATCGTCGTTGCTCGCGAAGATGTCGTAGCCGTAGCGTTTTCCAACCACGAGACCGACTGCTTCCTATGGCGCGTCAACACCCAATTTGACCCCACGAGCCGTCGCACCGCAAACATCGGTACCGTTGGTTCCGATGATGCTTGGGCGATGGCCGCGGACGCCAACGGCAGCCTGTTCGTAGTCGGAAGAAGTAACGGGGTAATAGGAGACCCTTACTTCGAAGGCTCACGCAGCACTAACCTGGGGGATGCGTACGTAGCGAAGTACTCACTAGAGGAGCTCAAGCAGGACCCGCTAGTGCTGACGCCGACCGCATCGCTGCAGACGGTGGAGGCCCTCGGCTCGTTCGTCTCGGACGTCGCCGTAGACAGTGAAGGCGAGGTCCTGGTCGCCTTTGAGGATTCAGTCGCGAAGTATTCGAACAATTTGCAAGTGCGGCGGTGGGTGGTCCAATTCCAAAACTCCACTCCTTCGGCTCTTGCCGTCGATGATGCGGACAACGTGATCGTGGCCGGGACGACGACGGGCAACCTTTATCGTACGAATGCCGGAGAGACGGACGTGTTCGTGACCTCACTATCAGGGGCTACGGGGGCCGATGTTTGGCAGGACGGCGTGCAGCTCGGTTCAGCAGGGAGTGACGCCGTAGCGGAGGTTGCTAGCGATTCGGCTGGCAACGTCTATGTGGTGGGCACCGCCAGCGCCGCCCTACCAAACTCGGTCGGTTCTGGGACCAGCTTTTTGATGCGCCTCCGCTAGCCTCAGTAAAAATCCTCCGGCGCGCGATGGACGAGTTCGCGCGGCGCGGGGCCCGTAGTGACGGGCGCCTGGAACTCGAACGGGATCTCCGTGCGCTCGAACTCCGGGTATAGGGCGAGGTATGTACTTAGGTTAACGAGCACGCGTTGCAGGTAGTTGCGGGTTTCGTCGAAGGGCACGCGCAGGATGAAGAGCTCGAGCGGGAGAGAGCGACCCGCGGCCGCCCAGCGGGCGGACGCGTCAGGACCTGCGTTGTAGGCGGCGGCAACGAGCGCTGGGTGCTCGAAGTGTGACTGGAGCTTGCCGAGGTAATACGAGCCGTACTCGATGTTGTGGTGAGGCACGTCGAGGTGGGCGGGGTCGTAGGTGCGGCCGAGCTCTTCGGCGATCCGGCGAGCCGTGGGATCGATGATTTGCATCAGACCGCTCGCGCCGGCGGGGGACTTGACCCGGGCGCGAAAGCCGCTTTCCTGACGCATGACGGCGTAAACCAGCGCCTCGGACACGTCGCGCGTGCGGGCATGCTCGCTAACCCATTGGCGATACGGCGTGGGGAAGTAACATTGCCACAACCAAGCGCCGAAGGCCTGGGGATTGCTACCGAAGTCCAAGCGTCGCACGGCACTGGCGCCCAGTTCGTAACGCCGTCGCCCATCTGAAATTTGTTCGTGAGCCTGACACGCCGCTTGATCGGTGCGCGGAGCCCACAGGCTAGCAAGCGCAGCTTCACTGCTCTTCAAAGCCGCGGCAGCTTCGCGCGCTAGTCCCAAGCTTTCTAGCTCGAACACGGGCAGAGGGAGCAAGAAGTCCATGGGCGGAGAGACCGCGGCTTGTTCAGCCGGTTCCGGCACCGCCTCACCAAGCTCCCGCAGCCGATGGCGAGCAGCCATACCGGCGAAAGACAGCGGAGAGGCTTGGGCGACCTCTTTCCAAACCAGTAGGGCCGTATCCGGATGACCAAGTCTAGCCATCGCGAGCCCTTCCGCCGCTCGGTACAGCGAAGCGAAGGAACCCTGGGGATCGCGAGCCCTCAATCGCCGAAACCAGAACGCGGCGCGCTGGTACTCCCCCATGGCGAACCACGCGATCACTCGCTCGCGCTCGGCGACCTCGGCGAACTCGTGGTTCGGCAGCTGGTTCAGAAAATCGGTATACGCCGCAGCGGCGGCCTCCCATTCGCCCAACAATGACCACTCTCGCCCGATGCGGAAGAGTGCGTACTGCGTGTTCGGGGTCTTTGGAGCCATGCGACTGATTGCAGTGAAGCGCTCGATGGCTTCCTTCGGATTACCGGCGCGAGACGTAGCACGCGCTGCAAGGTAACGAGCCTGGTCGCTTTTGTAGGCGTTCTCCCGTAGCGCCTGATCGAAGGCTGGTACGGCTTCCGCAAAGCGGCGCGCTCTGTACAGCGCAAGGCCTCGCAGTTGGGCCAGATCTCCCGGGCGGTAGCGTTGAGGGTTGGCGTTTTGAATGGCCGCCAAACTGCGTTCCGTTTCCTCGGCCAACCCGGCTTCCGCCAGCCGCGACGCGCGCGCGTAGTGATCCTCCACCCGCAACGGCCGCATACGTGGGTGGCTGGTCAACACATCGAAGGCTTCTCGGGCTGCCGGGTGGTGGGGATTCGAAATCGCGAGCCAGCGCAAGTCCGTTTCCGCGGGCTGCACGCGCCCTTGGGCCAACAGCAGCTGGGCCCGGAGGAGCCGGATCTGCCCGCGCTCGACAGAGCCACCTGCTTTGCCGTACGCTCGGTTGAGAAAGCGTTGACTCTGAAGCAGTTGTTTATCCTCGAGCAGGCGTTGGCTGGTGTGCAGGAGAAGGGAAAAGTCGGCGCTTCGATAGATGGCGTCGAGCGATGCTCGATAGCGGCTGCCCCGCGCTAGGGCCTCGAGTTGCCACTGCGCAACGAGGTCTCGGTGCTCTGGTAAAGCAACTTCGAGCCCCGTTAATCCTTCGGCAGCCGCGTCGGCGTTGCCTAGCTCCAACGCTATGCGTGCGCTAGCGAGCCGATGAAGCGGAGTGCCAACCGCGTGGGCGGGGGTGCGTGATAACAGTTGCGCTGCAAGCTCGAAGTCCTGGCTGGCAATGGCCTGGCTCAGGCGGCTCAAGGGGCTGGCATCCGGATGACCATTTGGATCCTGCGAATCCTGTTCGGCCCCTGCTACCCGCGCCCCATCGCCGACTGCCCGGGCAGCCTCGGGCAAATCAGGCGACTGTCTGGCGGTATCATCGGCCGCAGGAGAGTGACGGTCGAGCTGCAGGCCCGGTCCGACGATGCTCGCCTGAAGCGACTCGGGGAGCAGACTTTGTGAGAGGGTGAGGACTTCCGAGCCTGGTCGCGATACTTCCCGCGGTTGAGCGCTGGACGTGCCACATCCGAACGCCACCGCTAGGCTGACGAGCGACGTGCTCAGGGCCAACCGTAGCCGGGGCGCGGCGGACGTCGCCGGAGGCCGAACAGATGTGTGCTTACGACTCACGAAAAGCCCCGACGTAGCGTGCCAACATACCGTGCCCAACATACC
>CAZNZA010000030.1:0-42541 GCA_964577325.1 uncultured Polyangiaceae bacterium | reverse complement strand
CCAACATACCGTGCCCAACATACCATGCCGCCGATGCCCGCTGGGCGGCGTGGTGGGGGCGGCCTTGACTTTGCGCCATGGCCGGCGCCCAGCGTTCCGGGGCAGCGAGAACCAGTTCCGTTCCGGCGCGGGGTTGGGTATGAGCGTCGGTCATGCGGAGACGACCCTTGGGACGCACCGGCTTTGAAGTTTCTGAGCTAGCGCTGGGCACGTGGGGACTTTCTGGCGACGCCTACGGCGCCGTAGCCGAGCGAGACCAAGAGGCGGTCATCGATCGCGCCCTCGCTCTGGGGATCAACGTCTTCGATACTGCAGATGTGTATGGCTCCGGCAGCATGGAGCGCAAGTTGGGCGCGCGTTTGCCGGAACAGGATACGGTCGTGGTGACCAAGATCGGTACCGCTCTGGACTCCAACCCGGCAAGAAAACGCTTTGACGTGGAGCACCTGAGGCGGGCGCTCGGAGAAAGTCAGAGCCGCTTGGGGCGAAAACAAGTGGATGTGGTGTTGCTCCATAATCCCAGCGTCGCTGCCGTCCAGAGCGAGGTCGCTGCCGAGTTTTTGCAGTCTCGCGTCGACGACGGCACTGTGGCAGCGTGGGGCATCAGCGCCGGTAGCGCGGCGGTGGTGACTGCGGCACTGTCGGCCAACCTGAAGCCGGCAGTTGTGGAACTAGCGTACAACCTCTTCTTCCCCCAGGACTTGCAGAGCCTCGGCGGGACCTTGTCGGAAGCCAAAGTGGGAGTCATGGCGCGTTCGGTCCTCGCCCATGGCTTGCTGGCGGGGCATTGGGCGCTCGACACCCGCTTCGACGAGGGGGACCATCGCCGCGAGCGGTGGACACCGCAGCAATTGCGTCGGCGGCTTGGCCAGCTCGTGGCCTTGACCGTCTTGGATCGTGAGCGCTCTCCCTCGATGCGAGCCGGTGCCGTCAATTGGGTTCTCTGCAATGAACTCATCTCCACGGCAGTGCTTGGACCTCGAAGCGTGCTGCAGCTCGATCAGCTAGTCCGAGAGGTACGTCACGAGCCGCCGTACTTGCAGTTGAGCGAGCGTACGCGCCTGGCCCAACGCTTAGCCGAGCTCAAGGTCACCTGAGGCGCTCCGATGGGGCATTGTCCTCGCTCGGGGTAGCGGCTGGTTCGGTATGAATCACCACATCTGTCAACCCCGGGAAGCGAGACATCAGCGCCGCTTTTACTTCGTGGGTTTTGCGGTGGGCCTCCACCAAGGTTTGCTCCCCGTCCAAGTGAATGTGGAGATCGAGGTGGATGTCGTGGGCGTCACCGCGCGAACGGATTTGATGGGCATGATGTACACCAGGTACCGCCAATGTTGCTTCTAGAACGGCCTGCTCGTCGAGTTGGGCTGAGTCCGAGAGGATCCCGATGTTGCTGCGGATGACGTTCAAAGCCGTGCGCCCGACGAACACGGCCACGACCGCCGCACCGACCCAATCGGCCCACGCCCAACCGACGGCGATGCCGGCAAAGCTGAGCAACACGGCACAAGCGGCGAGCGCGTCACTCATCGTATGGGCGGCGTCGGCTTCCAGAATGGCGCTGCCCAAGAGCCGCCCTTGGCGGGCCTCGTAGCGGGAAATGCCGAAGTTTATGCAAATGGTTAACACGACGACGATCGTCGCCGCCAAGGTAACCCGAGGGGGTGGGGCCGCGCCCTGGACCGATTCTACCAAGTGCCGGATGATCTCGACGAACGCCAAAGAAATGAGCGCACCAATGCCCAACGCTGCCATCGCTTCGAAGCGCCGGTGGCCATAAGGGTGGCCGCGATCGGGAGGCCGAGCGGCTACAGATAGACCGACCAGACCCACGACGTTGGAGGAGCCGTCCAACACACTGTGCACCCCGTCTGCAATCAACGAGAGGATGTCGAGACTGTAGCCGACGCCGAGTTTAGACACCGCCACCGCGCCATTCAGGCCCAGCACGATCCACAGCACCCGTGCGATTTGGCCGTCCCTGCTGCTCACGAAGGGGCCGTAAAGCACGAGACCTGGGAAATTACAAACTCGAGACCCTTCACTACGCGAGCGCCCTGAAGCATGCCCTCGTCGCGCACCCGGATGGGCGGGCACAAAAATATAAGGGCACAGCGGTTGGGTGAGGGACCCTAACCGCTGTGCCCGTCGAGAAACACAAGCACGTCACAGGAGGAAGAGCTGTACAGCTCGGTTCTCATCATACCCCATGGGCGTGCAGTTTCAAGCCATCGGCGTTGCCGAACGGACGGCTCAATACTACCATGAGGCTTCTGGTGGTGCGCTGGCCGACGGGTCGGTTGCGTGCGGAAGCTCGGGGTCCCGACGAGGAGTAACGAATGGCCAAAGCGGTGGGCGATCCCCTCTTCGAAAGCAACGAGTCGGAAGGCAACGACTTCACCTTGGCGTCAGCGCCGTCGGTGGTCGACTCCGCCGTCGTGTCCCGAGTCGAGGGAGACGGCCCGGGCGAATCGGCTAAAACCAACGCAGCCGACGACCGAACGGTCGCTGTCCCGTCCCTCACCAGTCCCGATGGCGACGGGGTTGAGCTGTTGGAGCTGCCCGCCAGCGCCGCCACACGCGATCGGTTCACGACGCTCGAACTCATCGGCCAAGGGGGAATGGGAGACGTACTGCGGGTCTTGGACACCGTGTTGCAGCGGGAACTGGCCATGAAGGTCATCAAACCCGAAGTCGAGCTAGAGCCGGCGTTTGCGGCCAGGTTTCTCGCGGAGGCCCAAGTGACCGCACAGCTCGATCACCCGAGCATCGTCCCGGTCCACGATTTGGGTGCGTCGGAGGGGGGGCGCGGGTTGTTCTTCACCATGAAACGCGTCAGTGGCATGACCCTGGGTCAGGTGCTGCGCCAGATGAGAGGTAACCACCCGCAGCAAGAGGACCTCAAGCGCCTGGTGGGTTATCTCGTGCAGGTGTGTTATGCGCTAGAGTTCGCGCACGCTCGCGGGGTCGTGCACTGTGACCTCAAACCCGGCAACATCATGGTCGGGGATTACGGCCAGGTGTACCTGATGGACTGGGGGGTTGCCGTCGTCAAGGGAGCTGCCTGTATTCCAGGGACTGACGGAACAGCGCCCGCAGAAGGGACGAGCGGTGCAGGCCAAGAGGTGTCGCTGTCGAAGATGGGCTCATCGAGTTCGGGTGGCGTTGTTGGTACGCCGGCGTACATGGCGCCGGAGCAAGCGCTCGGCGAGGTGCAGAACATCGACGCTCGTACGGACGTTTACGGACTGGGAGGCGTTCTGTACGAGGTGCTCACCGGTAGCGCTCCCAACGGGCGTTCGACCCCCCCTTCGATCCTGCCGGGCGTGGAAAGCGATGAGGCACGAACGCTCGAGGCGGGGGACTTGTGGGACGACCTGCCGCCAGGTCTCGTAGCGGTGGCGCAACGTGCACTGCGCCGCAATCCAAAGCACCGCTACCCCAACATAAGGGCACTCCGTGCGGATCTCGAGTCTTTTCTGGAGGGGGGCGGCTGGTTCGAGGCGTTGCACGTGCGGCAAGGCGAAGTGATTGTTACCCAAGGTGAACATGCCGATACCGCGTACATCATCGAACAAGGTCGGTGTCAGGTTTTCGTACAGGATCAGGCTGAGCGCCGTGCCGTGGGACAATTGGGACCAGGTGACGTGTTTGGTGAGACAGCCGCGCTGAGTACCGGCGTGCGGACAGCCACGGTCGTCGCCCTCGACGACGTGGTCGTACGCGTCGTGACTCGAGAATCTTTGGACAACGAGCTCGCCCGGAACCCTTGGTTGAGCGCCTTCGTTCGCGCCCTCGCCGAGCGCTTTCGCGACGCGGAAAAGCGCTTGAGCGAGCGGGCGCCGTAGCGCTTCATACGCAGCCGCGCGGAGCCGAGTCGAGTGGCGCGGGTGTGGCGGCAAAAATCCGATTGTGAGTTGAAGAGGGGAGCTGTAGAAGCGACCTTCAGGGCACACGTCGGTGCCCGTGCGCCGAACAACGCAAACGTCGCAGGAGAGAATAAGCTATGAGTCTGAAGAAGTTGAGCATCACCGACATCGAACTCCAGGGGAAGCGCGTGTTGATGCGCGTCGACTTCAACGTGCCGATGAAGAACGGAAAGATCACCAATACGGCGCGCATCGCTGCTGCGGTACCCACCATCGAGCTTGCCTTGTCCAAAGGCGCGAGCGTCGTGCTGATGAGTCACCTGGGCCGTCCATCGGAGACGGGGCCAGAGCCAGAGTTCTCGCTGAAGCCGGCCGCCGATGCGCTGAGCGAGCTACTGAACAAGCCAGTGAAATTCTTGAACGACTGTGTGGGGCCCGAGGTAGAGCAGGCTTGTGCGGCACTGCAACCTGGGCAAGTCGTTCTGTTGGAGAACCTGAGGTTTCACGGCGCTGAGCAAGGAAAGAAAGCAAAGCCAGAGCAGATCGCGGCCTTTCGTGCGTCGCTGACGAAGCTCGGCGACGTGTACGTCAACGATGCGTTCGGTACCGCGCACCGGGCTCACTCCTCAATGGTTGGCGTCGACCTAACGATCAAGGCCGCGGGCCTTTTGCTTCAGAAGGAGCTCGAGTACTTCGGCAAGGCTCTCGAGGCGCCCGAGCGGCCATTCTTGGCCATCCTTGGCGGCGCCAAGGTCGCGGACAAGATTCAGCTCATCGACAATCTGTTGGACAAGGTCGACGAGATGATCATTGGCGGGGGCATGGCGTACACGTTCAAGAAAGAACTGTCCGGCATGAAGATTGGCAAGAGCTTGTACGATCCGGAAGGGGCCAAGATCGTCAAAGCGTTGATGGCCAAGGCTGAACAGAAGGGAGTCAAGATCCACCTGCCCGTCGACTTCCAAACCGGCGATGCCTTCAGTAACGATGCTACTTTGGGTTACGCTACCGATCGCGACGGAATTGCTGACGATGTGGAAGGTATGGACTGTGGTCCAGAGTCTCGTAAGCTTTTCGCGCAGGCCGTGGAGCGAGCCAAAACCATCGTTTGGAATGGTCCCGTCGGAGTATTCGAGTTCGAGAAGTTTGCCCAGGGCAGTAAGGCGTTGGCGGAGGCCGTGGCCAAGGCAACCCGTTCTGGGGCGACCACGATCATCGGTGGCGGCGATACTGCCACGGCCGCTGCCAAGTTCGGGATAGAGGATCAAGTGAGCCACGTTTCCACGGGCGGCGGAGCATCGCTTGAACTGCTCGAAGGCAAGACGCTACCGGGCGTAGCTGCACTTTCGAATGCCTGAGGGCCGTCGATGGACCCGGCGCTGATGGAGCGTGAGTTTGGGCGGCAACTAGTCGCCCTCGGTGAGGTGATGCTGCGCTTCGACCCAGGGCCGGCGCGCATCCACACCGTGCGCCGATTCGACGTGTGGGAAGGGGGGGGCGAGTACAACGTGGCTCGCGCCTTCCGCCGCGCCTTCGGCGGGCGTGCGGCCATCGTTACGGCTCTGGTCGACAATCCTGTTGGGAGGTTGGTTGAGGATCTGATGCTGCAAGCCGGCGTCGACACTCGGCACGTGCTGTGGCGCGCACACGATGGGGTGGGCCGGGCGTGCCGCAATGGCTTGAACTTTACTGAACGTGGTTTCGGGCCTCGTGCGGGCGTTGGCTGCTACGATAGAGGCCATACTGCAGTCAGTTTACTTGCACCGGGCGATGTGAACTGGGGCGCAGTGTTCGAGGCTGAAGCGACGCGCTGTTTCCATACCGGTGGAGTGTTTGCGGCACTCGGGGAGGGCACTCCGGCTTTGGCCTTGGAGGGCATGAGGGCTGCGAGGAGCAACGGCGTTCTCGTGTCCTTCGATCTGAACTATCGTCGTTCACTGTGGCTGACTGACGGTCGAGAGAATGTCGACAAGGTTCGAAGCACGTTACGGGATTTGGTTGAGAATGCCGATGTGTTGTTTGGCAACGCCGAACAGTTTGCGGATTGCTTAGGCTGCCCCATGGACTCGAAGCTCGACGCCACCGAAGCCGCGGAGCGTTCGACGGAGTGGGTACTGAACGAGTTTCCGTCTCTGCGTGGAGCGTTTTGTACGACGCGCTTCGCCAGCGATGCATCGAGCCACCGCTGGGGCGCCTATGCATGCTGGGATGGCGCCCGCGTGTCGGTGCCGCAGCGGTCGGTGGCTGTGTACGACCGGGTTGGAGGAGGAGACGCCGCTGCGGCAGGGTTCTTGTTTGGCATCCTCGACGGCAGGGGTTTAGCGTGGGCTGCTGAGTGTGCCGTAGTTCACGGGGCGCTCGCGATGTCGACTCCAGGTGATCATTCGATGGTCACCCTGCCCGAGGTCGAACTAACTATGGCGAGTGAACAAGTGAGGATGCTGCGATGAAGGCTGCCCTGAAAACGGCAGGCATCGTTCCGGTGCTACGCGGCGACAACGGCGCACAAGTGCTCGAGTTGGCGCGCGCGCTCGTTGCAGGCGGAATAGGTGCGGTCGAAGTCACGATGACCGTTCCGGAGGCTGCTGAGGTGATCGCTGCCTTGCGCGCAGAATTTTCTGAACGACTGCTGCTCGGGGCCGGCACGGTGACGGACGTCGAGCAAGCGCAGGCGTGCATGGCTGCCGGGGCAGTCTTCGTCGTCACTCCCGTGTGCGTGCCTGAAGTCGTTCAGGTGTGCCATGAGCGCGGCGTTGCTGTCGCGCTTGGCGCGGCAACGCCTACCGAGGTATGGCGGGCACATCGAGCCGGCGCCGACGTGGTGAAAGTGTTTCCTGCAGCGTGCTTGGGCGGTGCCAGCTACCTGGCTGCCCTGCGTGGTCCATTTCCACACATCTCGCTCATGCCGACGGGAGGAGTGACGCTCGACAACCTTCACGAATACACCGCTGCCGGAGCGCGGGTTGTAGGTATCGGTTCCGCTCTCGCGGACACGCGCCTCCTTCACGCGCGCGGTGCACGAGCCATCCAAGAGCTCGCGGGAGCATATTGTCAGCGCTTTCGCGAGCTCACCATCGAATAGTCGCGATTCGGCTTGAAGGCACCGCTGTGTTGAGAAACATTCGCGCCACCACCTCATGTTTCCGGCACTCGACCTCGCTTCGCCACATCCCCCCGCTTTCCTGCTCGAATTCTCTTGGGAGGTTTGCAACCAGGTAGGCGGCATCTATCAGGTTCTGCGCTCCAAGGCGGAGATGATGCTCAACACGTGGGGAGACCGCTACTGCCTAGTCGGTCCTTACATCGCGGATAAAGCTGCGACGGATTTCGAAGCATGTGAACCTCCCGACGTGTATGCCGAGGCGCTGGCGGCATTGCGGCGTCAAGGTTACAAGGGACATTTCGGACATTGGCTGGTTGCGGGTAAGCCGCAGGTGATACTGTTGGAGTACGAGCTTGGGCGGGAGCACCTGAACTCGATCAAGCATACGCTGTGGGAGGCATATGGCGTACAATCACCGCCGGACTCCGCGCTCGTCGACAATGCGTTGAGCTTCGGCGAAGTGACCGCGCAGTTCGTAGCGGCGATGTTCGCCAAGGTAAAGAGCCGAGGCGGGCTCGAGGAACAACGGCTCCTCGCCCATTTTCACGAGTGGCAAGGGGCAGCGGCGATAGCTTTGATGAAGCGTCGCGGGCTGCCCGTTGCCACACTGTTTACCACGCACGCGACCCTGCTCGGACGCTACATCGCGTCCAGCGGTGAAGACTTGTATCAACGTATCAGCCAGTATGACGCCAATGAACGTGCCGCTAACTTCGGCATTCTGGCTCAGCATCAAATCGAACGTGCATGCGTGCAACTGTGCACCGTCTTCACCACGGTCTCTCCAATCACGGGGGAAGAGTGTTTGCACCTTCTCGGGCGACGACCGGACGTCATCACTCCCAACGGCATCAACACCGAGCGATACGACGTCGGGCACGACTTCCAGACGCACCATGCGACGTACAAGGAAAGCATTCGGCGTTTCGTCATGGGCCACTTCTTTCCAAGCTATGCGTTCGACTTGGACAATACGTTGTTCTTCTTCACGAGCGGGCGCTTCGAACCCCACAACAAGGGCTTCGACTTGTGCTTGGAGGCTCTCGCTCGCCTCAATACGGAATTGCGTAGGCAACAGGTGGACGTAACGGTGGTGTTTTTCATCGTCACCAGTCAGCCCGTGCGTTCCCTCGACCCTCACGCCATGCGCGATCGCGGCGTACTGGACGAGCTTCAAGAGGTTTCTAATCGTATGGCCGAGCAGCTCGCACGGCAGCTGTTCTTGAATGGCGCGTCCAATACCGAGCAACCTCTGGAAGACATGGTCGACGAGTACTGGTTGGTGCGCTATCGCCGGACGCGCTACGCCTTTCGCTCCAATCGACTTCCGTTTTCAACGACTCATGTCCTTGCCGACGAAGAGAACGACGAAGTACTGCGTCATATTCGCGGCGTGGGACTACTGAACGCCAAACACGACCCCGTAAAGGTTGTGTACCATCCACAGTTCATCAATTCCGTCAACCCGTTGTGGCGCATCGAGTACGAGCAATTCGTGCGAGGCTGCCACTTGGGTATTTTCCCGAGCGCGTATGAGCCCTGGGGTTACACGCCCCTCGAGTGCGTGTGCATGGGCGTGCCGGCTATCACCAGTGACCTTTCCGGCTTTGGTCGCTACTTGGCGGACGTTCACCCAGACCACGACCGACACGGCGTCACCGTGTTGGGGCGGCGTGACCAGGACTTCCAATCGAGTGCCAAGGAGCTCGCCAAGCGGCTATTGGCGTTTTGCCGCCTAAACCGCCGCCAACGCATTGCTTTGCGCAACTCGGTGGAAGCGCACTCGCATTCCTTCGACTGGAGTAAACTCGGCGAAGCCTATCACCGCGCGCACCGCATGGCGCTCGAGTCGTAGCCAAGACAGCGGGTCATTCTTCGGCAAGCGCCCCGTTGTCGATCCACGTGCCGAGGTCGTTGAGTAGGGCTTCGCTCAGTGGCCGCGGCGAGTTTTGCGCATCGAGCGGCATCACCTGTCCTACCATTCCTTCGCCGCCGGTCAGCTTGAGCCAAAGATAGCTGGCCTGGACGTCTCCAGGTGTCACGAGCGGCACATCGCCCGATAGGTTGGATGGCAAGAGCATGCGCTCGTAAACACCGGCCGACATGACGTCGAAGCCACTGATCGGGTTTTCACCGCCGTGGCAACCTCCGCAGTTGGCTTGCAATAGGGGAAGCACGAATCCCTTCCACGTGATGTTGTCTCCCAAGAGGTTCAGTTCTTGGGGATTGTCTGCCCACGTGCAGTCCTCGTAGTTGATAGGTGAAAGCAGATCCCATTCTCCCGTCAGCTGAGCGGGCAAGCCTTCGATGAAGCAGTACAATCCGAGCATGTCGGCCAAGCTCAAAGGCTCGTTTGCCAACGGCATACGAGTGCCGGGAATAGTGTCTTCACCCAGCTTGCCGCGCAAACGTCCAACCAGATAGCTCCGTTCGGGATTACCCGCTTCGAGCAGGTGCAAGGGTGGTGAGTCCTTCGCACCAAACACGCCGTTGCGGTTCATGTCGCCCTGGACGATGCCTTGGGCGAGCAAACTTTCAACTCGCGCCGTCTGCCACTCACTTACCTTCCCCACCAAGTGGCGCCCGCCGTCTAGCAGCCACCACTCGGTCTGGTAACCTGCGTACACGGTTTCTTTTACCTTATCATCGTCGGAGATGAACTTGCGTGAGAAGGTCGCATTGCCCCAGATGCGCGTTCGATCCCCGAGGTCCAAGGCCTCAGCCAGATAGACGTGCAGCCCGGCTGATTCAGCGGAAGGAGGCTTGCCGTCGCCATAGTCGGCGTCTCCGGGGCGGAGTTCGACATAGGCGATCTCGCGTCGCTTTCCGCTGTCACCCAGAGTAAAGCCGTCACCAGTTTGTTCGCAGCCGTCGAACACCGCCGACCAATCGCCGGGTTGCACGTTGCACGGCGCGCCTATTGCATCGAGGAGATTGGAAGCAGTATGCAGATCCGGATACTCCTTTTGGTTGTGACACACGCCCGCCGTCGGGCCGCAAGTGCGCACGATGACGTTCTTGTGCAGCTCTAGACCGGAGCTGTGACGAGAGGCGGCTTCTAGCACGACCGGGTCGGTTCCCGTGTAAGGCGGAACCTCTGGCGCCGTCATCAATTCCGGGCGCTCGGTGTCGAGGTCGAGCGTGCCACCGGGACGTTGTATCTCGGGCGACGAGGAGCACGCGGCGGACAAGAGCAGGGTGCACAGTGAGACAGGCCATTGGTGAGCAGTGCGGCGCATGAGTCGTCGGTCCTGGAAGTCGAGCATCAAAAGATGGAAGTAATTGGAGCGTCCTGCGGAAAGAACTCGGCGTGGTCAGCGCACAGCAGGTCCATCAGGGTCTTGGCAACGGACCGGTACGAAAAGCGCAAACCATCGTCTTTGAGCTCTGACTTTTCCGTTACCCCGTACTGACGCCCTCCCATGCCGCTCGACGCGACGAGTCCGCCCATGAAGGGCATGCTCATCCAACGGGTAGCGCGGTCGCCACCGTGATCGCTGCCGCCAGCCGAGTTGAACGGCGCGCCCCTCGCCGTACGGCCAAACTCGCTCCCGAGTACGACGAGGGTATGGTCCCAGTAGCTACCGCCGTCTTTGTGCGTCATGCGCTTCAGCGCGGCTTGCAGCCCGCTTAGCAATCGATTCAGGCGCGCCATCGAGTCGGGCAGCCGCTCGTCCTCGTCCGAATGCATGTCGTATCCTCCCTGATCCAGAAAGACGGCAGGAGATCCGAAGTGAAAGAGCCTCAACGCTAGGCGCAAACGTCGACCGTCTGAGTCGTTGCCCAGCATCGTCTCGAGTTCTCGATTGCTCAGCCCGTCGATCTCGTCCGTCGACCCGTTGGATATGCGCAGCGTATCGCTGGAAAAAATTTGCGCGAATCTTTCCGTGGATTCGCGCGTTCCCATGTAGGCGTCAACGAGCGGCTTGGATGAGGCGACGACCCCTTCCCGCATGCGAGTGTCGACTTCGGATGCCATTGCCGTAGCCCAGTCGGGCAGCTTCGATGCATTCGAAAATACGAACCCGTCGAAGCTGTCGCCCTGGATGAGCGGAGGGCGGTAAGCTGCAAACTTACCACTTCCCAAAGCCATGCCTGCTGAACCTAAAACAAACGGCGGCAGCTGAACGTTCCCCATAGCCGCTGCCGCCTCGATTTGAGCACGTAAGCCGTAGTTGAGCATCGTGAACAAACTGTTGTCGCCGTTGACGTAGCCGGTGAGAAATCGCTCCAGCCCGGTGCCATGGTTGCCGTCAGCGTTTCCGCTCGTTGGCTCATGGTCGACCGTGGTCAGTACCGCAATCTCGTTGGTAAAGTCCGTGACCCGCTTCATGCCGAGCTGTTTTCGTGCCTCGCCTGCCTCATCCTCGAGCCACGGTGATGCCTCGAGCAGTTTACTCACTCCCCACTCCGTGCCTGAGGCAACGTTGGATGCTGTGCCAAAGGGATTGAACTCCGCGCCGACAGCTGCGTTGAAAGCAGTCGTGAAGCGGAACCCACCGTTGAGGCGCACGTAGATGAGGTGCTTGAGGCCGCCTCGGCCAGTGCATTGCTGGGCATACGCCGCTCTGGGGATCCACACGTGGGGGAACACCGAGGCCGCTGCAGCCGTGATGAACGTGCGGCGCCGCAGTCGCGCCACTCGAGGCGCGGTCGTCTCTTCGCCGGCGGATGAAACAAGGAGGGATTTGCGTTCAGTTCGAGCGGGCATGGTGAACAACTCGCATGTCAGTAGAAGAGCATTTCAGCGCTGCTGAGCAGCGCAAAACAGACGGGCCGGGCGAACTCCTCGGCGCTACATTGACTCAAAGCGCAAGCAGCCCCATGGGCACGCGCTCGCTCGAGTTCCACCTCAGTACTGGGACGTCCTAGAAACAGCCGGGTTTGATGGTCGAAGATGCCGGCGGCGACGTCCTCGCTAGTTGCAGCCTCGGCGTCCACGTCGCGAGGAAGCAGACGCTTGGTCGAAACACGGCCGGAATTGCCTTCACCCGACGGATCACAGAGGCGAGCTGCGTAATCCAATTGATTCGCCGTCGTAAGCACGCTCGTGATTTTGAAGCGTCCACCTTGGGAGTTATCAGGACAGCCGCCCAACGCTTGCACCAAGTCACGATGTCGGGACCGGATGTTACTCATGTCATCATTGAGTTCCCAATCCGAGTCCCGCACCAGTGCAATTCCGTACGGGCTTCCGTCTCTGAGGAAGTCACGGGGGCGGTTGAGCCGCAGGTCGCATCGCGGTTGATCCGAGCCGGTGAGTGCGTTCAGGGAGTCCACCCAGGTTTCGGCTTCAGCTTGCTTGAGCGGGCCGTGCATGTGGGCAGCCAGGGCTTCCTGTGGACCGCGCGCCGACTGAAGATAGCTATGGCTCGTCAGCAGCGCATAGTGCAGTGCGCGGATGTCACCATCGTGCTCGAGGAAGTACCGAGTTAGCCTTTCGCCAACCTCCGGAACCTCCGTGGCCAACGGGTAGCCAAGGTACTGATGGATGGCGGCGTTTACGGCGTGTTCCCAGAACGACCATTGCTGGGCCACGAGCCTGCCAGGTGCCTGCAAGGCCTCCCATTCTCGAGCACTCAAGAACCCGCTCCACATCAAAAGCCGATCTCCGTCCAGGTAAGAGCGAGTGTCCGGTGTTAGCACCAACTGCTCGAAGCCAAACGCAGTACTCGTGCATTCGCCGGCCGTGTCAGCTTTCGCCTCCAGCTCGTCGTTCAGGCACGTGTAGCGAATGTAGGAGTCGGGTAAACGTGTTCCGAGTAACGGATGGTCGTAGTAGCCATTGTACCAGAGGTGGTAAAGCCGCCCTAGATCGGCGCGCTCACTGCCAAATGGAGGCCGCCCCAGGAATGTCCAGATCAACGCTTCCGCTCGGTCGCCTTCGGTGTCGTGCCGTCGGGTCAACACCGGATGGGCGCTGATTACTGCTGCGAACTGGTCGTAGGCAAGCTTGCCTTCATACAGCGCCTTCACCACTGCATCGGCGTCGTAGATGCGTTCGACGCTGATGGCTTCCGTGTCATAGCGTAGGCGGTCGGCCCAGATTCTGCGATTGACACGCACGAACTCTTTGCTCGAGAGGGCCTTGCGAACGACTTCATTCCAAGGCTTGCCCAGGCATTCATTGCTGACTTCCTCGTAGGTAGGAAAGCGACCCATGGTATCGGCGAACAGACGCCGGCAAGCTTCCTCCGGATTGATAACCGTTCCAGAGTGGCCCATGCCCCAAAGGCTAGGGCACAAGCCTTGGTTGACGGGATTGGAAAATTGCTGGGCATCGCAATAGGCGCGACAGGTGGCGCCACAACTCGTTAGAGCTCCTCCCTCAGCGCCGTCGAGCGGCGGGGGCACGGAGTCTTGACCTCCGCCAAAGTCCATAGCATTGGGGCTTGTGTTAGGTAAATGCTCCGAGGGTCCCCGCGCCGGCGCTTGGGGATCGAAGAGCACTCCTTCCTCGCTGCACGCTGCGGCTAGCCAGCAGAAGCATGACAACCATGCGTACTTCGCGACGCGTTTGAACGAGCTCCGCGCTTCAGAACCGCGACCAGGGGCAAGCATAGCTGGTCAATTTAGCGCAAGATGAGCTCCCGCACGGATGACGGCGGCGTTTTGTAGCAGAGTGTGAGCTGTATTGTTACGTATGGGGCTGGTCGCTCTGGACCAGTATTGCATCGCGCGCTCGGATAAGAAGGGGCCGCGCCTCGCCGGGTGTGAAGGGGGCTATTCTCTAGGCGCTGTCTTACCGTAGATCAGGCGACCTTGCTCTCTAGGGAGCCAGCGAAGCGCGAGGATGGCGATGTATCACTTACGAGGACTGACCCAGGATGACCATTGGCGAGGCAGAGTACGCTGGGCACTCCAGTGGCGCGTGCAAACACTGGTCATCATCGCTGTTCTCCTATCGGGTGCCCAGGCAAACGCAGCTGAGAAGGGTGTCAAAGCGGCGCCGTCGTCGGCAGCCGAGGCGGAGCCATCGTGGTTGGGGGCGGGCGTGGGATTCTTCGTCGAAGACAGCGCGCGCAGCCGTGAGAACTACATTGGCGGCCAGCAGATTCAAGAGCAGCAGCCCGAAGAGCTCGTGAGTGCGTCCGTGTTCAACGTTCAGGTCTGGTATCTCAGGCCAATCCTCACTCCTGGACTGCGCTGGGGAGGGGGAGTGGCCTGGTTCAGCGGCTACGCCTTGGAAGAGCCGGAGGCCGATGAGGACGACGAGCCGTACGAAGCGGGGCACCTGTTTCAGATCGGACTACAGGCGGAGTACGAGTTGGCTCGCGTGGTGTCGAAGCTCAATGTCCTGTTCGGACTACGAGGGGGTGGCGCATTGCTGTTTGCAGGTCAGGACTTGCAGGCGGAGCTCGACGGGCTCGAGCGCTTGGGATTGGACGTGTGGAATGGACCACAGCCGGGCGTTTATGTGGCGCCACTTCTAGGCGTGCGCTGGCCGCTTTCTGCACGCGTAAACCTACGAGCAGACTTGTCCGCACAGTTTGCCAAAGTGTGGTTGTATCAGGCGGAGGGGGAGGCCGAAGGCATCACGTCAGAGCGCAGTGCCACGCTTTCTACGACTCGGACTCAACTGCTCCTAGGCCTCGACTTTACGCTGTAGATTCACTTGCGCTCTTTCGGACCTGGGGGTGATTCCTTCGGTTCATCGCTCGCTAAAGCGTCAGGATTGGCAGCCTCTGGATCTGGCAGGTCAGTCGGAGCGGGCTGGCTTGACGGCGGTGGCTCCGGTGTGTCGTCGACGGGTTGCTGCGGCAAGGAAGTCGCAGACGCGGCGGCGGTAGCTGAAAGGTTCACAGAGGGTCGCTCGATAGGAGTTTTGATACTTTCGGGTTCTCGTTCGATGTCGCGCGCTTGCGTAGCACTCCAATCTGGCGGATTGGGATCATCCCAGCTGGCGACCGACGGTGGAGGGCGTTTGCTACGATGGTTGGAGGTAGCGCGCCATATTCCTCGTCGTGAGAAAGCATCCCATCCCCAACGCAGCCACGCCAAAAGCCGTGAAGCGAGCCACATGGCCCAGGATAACATCGCGAATCTCCATACCCAGAGAGACGTCGTCAATACCCATGGACGCGGAAGTGATCCGTCGGTGCGATCGCTATACCAGATGAGTTCGCGGCTACTGCTGCCTGCGCCGAGCACCTTCATTTCGGGCGTGCTCAAAAGTCCGTCGTAGACGGCACCAAACAGGCAAGTGACGAACACTCCCGTCGCAAACACCGCGCTCAACTGGAACAGGTTGTGACCCCAAGGACTCCTGGGCCGCAGCCTATCTGCATGAGCAAACAAGAAGAACCAGCCAACGACTAGACCAGCCACCAAGATTGGTACCTGGGTAAAACCTAAGCCGAGTATCACCCACTGCCGCGTAGTGAGCGGGCTTTGAGGTACGCGTGCCAGTACAGGCGCGAGTAGCAGGATGAGCGCCAGGTAGCCCCAGAAAAGTACCGCTGGTCCCCACCCACTGCCGCCCGCCAGGAGTAACCAACGGTGGACGGGTAGCTCGATCTTTACCTTGGCGTTGACGATCTCCTGCCCAAGATTGACTGTTTCCGGTCGGAACAAGGTGCGCACGCCACCGGCTTGCTGCCAAGCCACCTCGACCACGTGTTGTCCCGGTGGCAACTGCAGCGTAACTATATCGTCCTCTACTTGCAGAGCCTGTGCGACGCCATTGATGGACACTTCCGACAACTCACTTTCGGATGGCAGCTGCACCTTCAATCCGTATTGAGACGTGGTTCGGGCGCGTGCCAGTAGCCTAGCCTTCAGCAGCCGAACTCCCGGCGTGAGTGTTAGTTCTGCGCCATCTATGGTGGTGGAGACGCCTTCGGCGGGATCGGGTCGGCTCAGATGAATGTCGATGCGTTCCCCCGGCCACGGTACGAACGTCGGCTCCCATCTGCCTTCGGCATGTCTCGATATGGGCGCCAAACCTTCGATCTCGCAGTGCCATATTGGAGAACAGTCGACGGTCCACTGCTCGTTGAAACGTTGTTCGGCGAGTTTGGCAGTGCTCGCTGCGATGAGTGAGACTGTCTCACGCTGCTCGAGCGTGCTCTGAAACTGGTACGAGTTCGTTCCTCGTTCCAGGGTCAAAACGACGGCTTGCTTCTCGACGGGGACGTCTGCAGTCGTCACCCGTTCGCCATCGAGGAGGGGGATACGTACGCTAACAGCGCCATCGGCTTTCCAATCTTCGCCGCCGACACGCTCGATTACCGTCGATACACTCCACGTTTTTTCGAACGTCAGCTTACGGTGTACTCGCAGCCATCCCGAAAGGGTTCTACTCGACCGAGACTGTCCTACCGTCTCCGTCTGACCCTTACGGTGAAGCGACAGAGCCATGTCCACTTGCTGTAGCTCGTTTACGCCAGAAATTTCCCACCCAGGCGCGTGCACCTCGACGTAGTGGGGCGGCGTGCCGAGGTTGAGGGTGATGTCGTCGCGCGTGACCGGGCCCCGCAGCTCCACCCGGTGAATTCCGGCTTGTACCCGAAGGTGCCAGAACCCGTCGGGAGCTCGCATCATGCCTGCGGCCGGCGCTCCGTCGACTCGCACGTCGGCTGGAGCCCAGTCTTTGTCGGGCCCTGGCAGTCTCACACTCGACAGCGCTTCGGCGTGCACTTCTAGGCCCAGAAACAGACCGGCGTCGGTCATCTCTACCCGTGCTCGCTGTACCGTCACGCAGTTGGGTTCACAGATCGCGGGCGCGACCATACGCGTTCGCAGCTCGTCGAGAAGCGTCTCCGGTGGGAATTCCGCTTGCGCCTTTTCTGCGTGTAGCAAGCAGGCGAACACGACGGTTGCCGCCGCTGATATCCCCCGGTGACGCGGAGACGTCCTGGACGGGGGGGCATGGGCTGCCTGTCGAAACAGTAGCTGAAGGAGCAAGTATGTGAGCAAGCCTGTGAGACCCACGCGAATCAGAGACAGCACTCCATTGATGACCGGCGATATGAGGTAGAGCCGGAATGTATGGTCCTTATGAACGGGCCCCGACCAGGTGAGCGTCCAACTTTCCCAGCGCCAATCCGGAATGCCGGGTCCGGTTTGAATCACCGCCTTGGGGTCTTGTTGGGAAGAGGTGCCGCCGAACGAAGTCGTTTTCTGCTTTCTAGCGACGTCCGTGCTACCGACGCCGTACTCTTTACGAAGGTCCGACACCGGCAACTCTGGCCACGCCTCGTCGCTGCGCGAAGCCATCTCGACCGTGCCACCCCCTCTTTGGGTCTGGGGAAAGAGCGCGGTTCGCATCTGTTCGACAGCGAACGAAACGACCACGAAGGCCAGACCCGCGCCGCAAGTGAATCCTGCCAAACGGATGAGTTGCCGCGCTTTGCCGCGAGGCACGACCCGCAATAGAGCGATGGCGGCCAACACCGCCAACCAGAGACCTCGTGGTGCGTCCTCCTGATCGTGCAAAAGCACGAGTGTCAGCAGAGCCAACGCTCCCACGGCAGGGTGGGTGAGACGCGCAGCGGAAAGGGCGACGATCAGAACGAAGAACAGCGCCAAGAGGTCCCAACTTGCAAGCCACGTATTACCCAAGCTATCGACGCCCGAGGCCCCGAGCAGCCACCAGCCAGGCGGTAGGTGTAGCTGGGTCGTCAACGTGTCGGCGTTTTCGGACCATCCCACGGCGGGTAGCTCGCGGCGTCGTTCATCCAGTCGCCAATCCGCGGTCAGGTGGACGTCACCATTTCTGAGCTCTACGCCAGGTGTGGCCGTCGATGGGTGTCGGGTGATGAGTTGAGGCTGCCCGTCCAGTTGCGCCTGGCCCAGCTCGCCAACCAGCAGATCTAGCCGCCAATTCTGGCTGAGCTTGCCAGACATTTGATCGCGCACCGTATATCCGGTGCCATCCAAATCTAGCCAAATGTCGCGCTGGATAGCTATGCGATTGGGAGCCGGATTGGGATCTCCCCGGCGCTCCGTGACCAGGGCCACCTTCGTGTTTGGGCTCACCCGGTATGCGGCCAGAGCCGACCATGCGGTAGGCACATTCACGCGCGCGGGATCGGCGGCAGGCGCACCCACCAACCTCAGCTGTCGGAGGGCATCGCGTGGGAGCAAACTCCAGATTTCGGCTTCCGGCCAGGGAGGACCCAATGCCGGCGAAGACAGCTCGTCTTGGGAGTCGGGATGGGCCTCGTAGAGTACGATTTCATGCTTACCGGCAAACACTTGCGCCGCCACGCTGCCGTCCCCGTCGACGCGCACCGGCAGAACAGCTTGTACACCCAACGGGATAGCACCGCTCAGCCACAACGGTTTGAGCGACACCTCCCGGGCGCGTCCGGAGACCGTGAGACGTATCAGCGTCGTAACGAGGAGCGGAACGCCATCCTCGATACGGCGAAATACTTCGAGCTCCAGACGTTCTTGGTCATCGGCTTGTCGCGGGGCCCCAGCTAGCCATAGTAGCCCCTCATCGCGCGTGAGCTGTGCCACGGGCTGTCGGTTCAACTGCAGGTCTACCAGAGCCAGCTGCGAAGGGATCGTCAGCGTCTCGGGGAGGCGAAGCCATTGAAAGCGCCCCTCTACCTCGTGGCTTCCTCGGCCAAGCTTGGCGACAGGTAACTCATCGCGTTCGAGCACGACCAACGGACCATTCTGCGTTCGTACGTCTAGTGGCCACCGTGTACGTGAACCTGGCAGGGTGATGAAAGTTTCACGTTCCGTAACTATCGTTAATCTAAACCTTCCACCACTGTCGTCCAAATCCAATACTAGGCGTCCAGGCCACGCGCACATCGCGCGATCGTCGACGACGGGGCAGACGTGACCCTCTCGGCCGTCCATGGCCCACGGTATCCAAGGCCTCAAGGGCGGGGGCACGTCGAGGGGGGCGAGAGGGCTGAGGCGTGGGTTGGCTGGTTCAGGAGCGCTCGTAGGTAGAGCAGGGGGTGCTCCTTCGTTCGATGTCGGCCCTTCAGCGACACCTGCTTTGGGATCTTTGGCGGCGGCCGCTGGAGCGGCGAGCACCAGCTGAACGGTCGCGACCAACGCCACCCACAACCACTGCCGGAACAGTCGCGAGGTGGCCGTCCAGGGTGCAAGCTGTGTCCCGCATCGAGCGCGCATGCCGGCACGGTAACAGGAACTGAGGCTTTTGGCCTACTCTCCCGCCTCGCTCAATGGCCAGCGAAGCCCGACCGGCCCTCTGTTAGCTCGGATCCCTGCCCATCGCGGCGTCGCGCCGAATCAGGAAGCCTCCCTGGTGGTGCTAGAAAACGAAGCCCACACCCAAGCGTGCACCCGTGTCTCCACCCAATACATACACGCCAGTGTGGAGGCTGACGAGCGAAGTATCCAAACCTAGACTCAGCAGGCCCCGCAGGGAGGAGTGTGTCGACTCCCGCACCTGTTCGCCCAAAGTGGTGTTAGCCAAAGCGATCGTGTACGTCCGAACGGAGTCCCATTGGGCAGTGAAACCGACCCCGACGAGTGCCGATAATCCGGGGCTATCAATGAGGTAGTAGCCGACCTCCGTTTCGAGCAACCATCGGTTCCTAGAATCGTGCTCCAACATGGATTGCACGACCCGACTACCCCATTGGCGGCCGCCTCGGACTGCCACACCAAAGCGTGAGCGGTGCGCGACGCGCAAACCGAGGGCGAGGCCATTGAGACTGTGTTCTGCAACGGGCAGCCAGTAAACTTCTTGGTCAATGCGCAGCTCAGTGATGGCGTAGGTGTCTTGCTGGCCGAGGCGAGCCGCCAGAGCGATCAGGTGCTTCGAGCCGACGGCGAACGAGATGCCATCGGAACCCTCCACGCGCACGACAAGCACCCCAATCACTCTGCCCCCGGACGTCAATAGCGGTCCTCCGGAGTTGCCGGGGTTGACAGGCGCGTCAGTTTGAATGAGGTCGCCCGGAGGCGCGCTGACGATGCCGTGGCTGAGCGCCCAGACCGGGGCGGTGGAGTCTGGTAGTTTGCGTTGTTCTGCTCCCCAAGGGTTACCGATAGTCGCCACCGGATCGCCCACACGCGTTTGCCCTTCACCTATGATTTGTAGGGGCTCGGCCTTGGTCGGGCGAGGCAACTTGAGCAGCGCCAGATCCCACTGCTCGTCCCAGGCGACTACTCGCGCGGGAAGCTCCGTGCCATCGGACAAGGTTACCGTGGGTGCAACCTCTCCCTGAATGACGTGGAATGCCGTGGCCACGAGGTCCGATGTCAAGAACACGAATCCCGTACCCTCGGATGCGCCGGCGCTGACCATTACGACGCTATCTTTGGCTCGTGAATAGAGGCGACCTGCCCAGGTTTCACTGCTGGAGTCTGCGTGGTCGCTTTCAGCGTTGGCTGGCCCTCCAGCGTCGAGCTCCCCATCAACCCCAGACGTCAGTGCTGCCGCCCGAACCAGAGGGAGGTCGACCCACACCAGAAGAACTGCGCTTAGCAGCAGCAGTACGCTGCACCTATGGAAGTGGAAGACGCGCCGCAACGGAGTCAGGACCCTATCACGCCGCGCGCGTCGAGGCGGCTTTTTGCCTGCTTCGCACAGAGCACCTGTTGAGGCTTCGATGGCCAGGCAGCCGGGCTCGCAGCGTAGCAATTCACCATTTGCGCCGCTATGACGCGCACATCGTGGCCGTACTGAAGCAGTGGGTAAGGCGGCCGGTGGTCAGGCCGCCGGCGGTGGAGTCGTTCGTGCCCGGCAACCGTGTTCGCCTGATCACGAACGGAGACGTCGCGTTCGCCCGCATGCTGGATGCTATCGGAGCGGCCGAGCGCAGTGTCTGGCTCGAGATGTATTGGTTCGCCGCAGATGGTATCGGCCGCAAGTTCTTCTCCGCCCTCGACGCGGCAGCGAGGCGGGGCGTAGAGGTGCGGGTCCTGTACGATGATTTGGGCTCGTTTGGTACTCCGACGCGCTATTTCGACGGGTTGCGCCAGGCCGGAGCCGCCGTTCTGGCTTACAACCCCTTGAGCCCGCTCGAGCGACGATTCCGTCTAGCCAAGCTGAGCAGGCGCGATCACCGAAAAGTACTCATCGTGGACCACCGAGTTGCGTACACCGGCGGGCTCAACATCGGAGACGAGTGGTGCGACAACGAGGAACGACCTGGGTGGCGGGACGAAGTGGTCGAACTACAAGGACCTGTAATCGACCAACTTTCCGAAGCATTCATCGACTCTTGGTCGGAACAAGCGGAACCCGACAGCCCGCTGCGCTTGCTGCAGGCTGCCACCTCTAATGAAGGGAAGAGCGAACGGCAAGGGGTTCCGATCGCGGTGTTGACACAGTCCGGATACCGGCAACGACGCCAGGCCGTACGCGCGTACGTCCACCGACTCCGGCATGCGCGCCAGCGTGTGTTTTTGGCGAACGCTTACTTCGTGCCCACACGAACTATCGTCCGAAATCTGGCCGAGGCAGCACGTAGAGGTATCGACGTGCGTATCATCCTGGCGGGCGAGAGCGACATCCCTCTGGTGAGGTTGGCGAGCAGGGCCGTATGGGCGAGATTGATGAAGGCGGGGGTGCGGCTGTTCGAGTGGCAGGGTTGTATTCTGCACTCCAAGTTGGCTGTGATAGACGGGGAGTGGGTTACCGTCGGCAGTTTCAATTTGGACTATGTCTCACTGCTAAATCGTGAGTTGAATGTCGCCATTCTAGACGAATCTTTCGGCGGCGAGGTGGAGCGAGAGTTCGAGCAGGCGCTGCTGCGTTGCGTGGAGGTGGACTACACTACCTTCAAACAGCGTTCGATTGGCGCGCGCTTGCTAGAGCGGTTGGCCTACGCATTCCGAGCCTGGATGTGATGACTGAGCCCACTTCCCAGCGGCGCCACACCCGCCAGGGCGTGCCACTCCTCATTGTGTACCGAAGGTGAACTCGCTGACGATAGGTAAGTGGTCTGAGGCTACGCGAGCCAACGGGAAACGCGGGATGTAAGTCTGAACCTCTTCTAGCTCGCCACGGTAGAAGAGACCGTCTAACGGTCTCAACGGAACAGCCGCCGGAAAGGTCTTCGATAGTGGTCCCGCACGTCTAAAACCAATTGGCAGCAGATGCTTCGGCCCCAGGCTGCCCCAAACGTCATTCAAGTCCCCACCGATGACCAGCGCCGTACGTCGCTGGACGCGTTTGAACGGGTCGCATTCGATGAAGCGCTGCAGTTGCTTGCTGCGTTCACTTCCAGCCAGTCCAAGGTGCAAATTGTGCACGACCAGCGTATGTTGATGGCCATCGACCTGCGCCCGTATGTGTGCCTGCAACAGCCCGCGTGTTTTGCGATAGCCGATCGTGAGGTCCAAGTGCGAAAGGCTGTCCATCGGCCAGCGCGAAAGGATCAGGTTGCCATAGCCCCCATGGCGGAACTGATGCTCGGGGTGAAAAGCGGAGTAACCATTGAAGTTTTCCGCCAGGATGGAGACTTGGTCGTCGCGTCGCAAGTTGGGAATGCCCTGGGCCACCTCCTGCAGCAGTACGACGTCGGGGGCTACCGCTTCGAGTACGGCGATCGTACGGCTCAAGTCATAGCGACGATCCACTCCGCCCACACCCTTGTGGATGTTCCAGGTCATGATGCGCAGTGAAGTCGACGACAGCGAGCGGCTCACGCCCTCACCATAGCGAGCAATGCGTCGGGCGGTATCGTCCAATGGGCAGAATCATCGGCCCTCGGTTCGAGAGACTCCGGCCCGGGACGTAGGTGCGCCTGCAGACGACGTGTGACTCAGGAAGGCTGGACGGGTGAAATGGTGTCATGAAGGGGTTAACGTTGCAGCCGTGCCTCCGAGCCGCTAAACCGCAACTATGGGCGCACTGCACGAAGAGGTTCAGGGCCGGGTGGAGCGCCTGGAGTTGCCGTTCAACGAAGCCGGCATCGACCCGTATGGCGTCTCCAAAGAGCGACTCGTGCAGGCAGGGGTGGCCCTGGGCGCGCTGTACCGCCACTACTTCAAGATCCAATGCACGGGTATCGAGCACATTCCGCCGCGCGGAAGAGCCATGCTAGTCGCCAACCATTCGGGGGGCTACGCCTTAGATGCGGGCATGCTCGCGGCGGCGTGTTTTCTCGAGTTGGACCCGCCCCGGCTCGCGCACGGCATGGCGGAAAAGTTTCTGGCCCGCGTCCCGTTCCTGTCGGATTGGGCAAACCGCATCGGACAACTTACCGGACTGCCTCAGCACGCGCGGCGGCTGCTCGAGGACGAGCGCCTGTTGATGGTGTTTCCCGAGGGGGTGCGGGGCACGGCAAAGCTCTACCGAGAGCGCTACTCGCTCGTGCGCTTCGGAACCGGGTTTGTGCGGCTGGCAATGGAAACCAACACACCCATCGTACCAACCGCCATCTTGGGTAGTGGCGAAGCCGTGCCGACGGTGGCCAACGTTCGCTGGCTAGGACGCTTGATTGGCGCCCCGTACATGCCTATTACCCCTTACTTGTTGGCAGTGCCACTACCGGTCCGGATGGAATTCAGGTTCGGCGCGCCCATAGAGGTGAACGGCAGCGGGCAGGAAACTGACGAAGAAGTCGAACGACTGGTGGCGACGATCAAAGACCGCATCTGGGACCTGATGGAGTCAGGGCGCAAAGAGTACAAGGCGTTATGAAGGTTCTCGTCACGGGCGTATCAGGCAAGCTCGGGCAGCTGCTGGCGAAGGTCTTGGTGGCTGCGAAGCATGAGGTCATCGGTGTTGACCGGCGGCCTTGGCCACTGGCGCCCGAAGGTGTGGAAATGCACGAGGTTGATCTGCGAAAGCGTCCAGCAGAGGCCGTGGTACGCTCGCGACGTCCGGATGCCATGGTGCACATGGCCACGGTTGCCCATCTACAAGGTAAGCAGGCTGCCCGTCACCGCATGAGTCTGGGAGCGACGAAGGCTGCGATTGACTATTGCAATCGCTACGACGTTCGCCACGCCGTCTTCGTGGGGAGGCACACGTACTATGGAGCTTCGCCGGACTCGCCCCTGTATCACAATGAAGACGAGCCGCCGATGGCGAGCGACGACTTCCCGGAGCTTGCCGACTTGGTTGCGGCGGACCTGTTTGCAGGCTCCGCGCTTTGGCGGCACCCGCAGATCAACACCACTGTGTTGCGCCTCTGTTACACTTTGGGGCCAAGTCGCCATGGCACCCTTGCCGAGTACTTGAAGGGGCCGAAAGTCCCGACCGTCATGGGTTTCGACCCGCTGTATCAGTTCATTCATGAGTCCGACGCCGCACACGCGATAGCCGCTTGTCTACAGCACGGTCTTCGCGGCGTGTTCAACGTAGCCGGCCCTAGTCCCCTCCCGTTATCGACGATCATCAAGGAGACGGGGCGCGAACGAGTGTCTTTACCCGAGCCGTTGTTTGCCTTCATGCTGGGCAAGTTTGGTTTGCCGCGATTGGCTCCTGGTGCCGTCAATCACATCAAATTTCCGGTCGTGGTCGACACGACCACCTTTCGCCAAGCGACGGGCTTCAAACACCGATTCGATGAATACGAAACCCTTGCCGCGTTCCGCGAGCATGAACTGGTCAGCAAGTCGGACGCGGGAATTGGTGAACCCAAGTATTAGTCCCGTTCGCCAGTCATTCCAGTTACAGTTTCTCCGTGACGCCTCGGGATAACGCTGTTTGGGCTTCGCCGGCGGATTCTTCAGGGTCGGGTCCGTCAGGCGAAGGGCTAGGTGGAGGGCTAGGTGTAGAATCACCAGGTTCCACTGCCACGCACCCACATGCTCCACGGGTCGACGACGCGCCAGTTTCAGAGCCTGCGGAGAACGATAGCGTGAGTACTGAAGCGCCCGCCGATGACAGGAGTGTCGAGGCGCGCATGGCGCAGCTCAGCGCTGAACTGCGGGCAGCACATGCCAGACTCTCTCTTTTTGCAGGCTCATCGCTCATGGGTCAGATGGTGCATCGCGAGGGGGTGCTGCTAGACGCGAACGAGCGATTCCTGGACATGACAGGGTACCGCCGCGAAGAGCTCGTCGGACGTCCGATCGTCAACATGGTTGTTGACCCTGAGTCACGGGAGCTCATTCGGCAGCGAGTTCAGTTAGGTCTCGACGGCAAGTATTTCGTCATGGGTTTGCACCGTAATGGGCACCGCTTCCCTATCGAGTTGGAGGTGCGTCGGGGCATTTTCGAAGGGGAACAGGCCCGGGTCGTGACGGTTCGAGACATCAGCGAGCGAGCGCCCGACCTGGCGCTCCTGCACGCATTGGAGCGAAAGCTGCTTCACCTGATGGAGCAATCCTTCGATGCGCTCGTGTTGGTGGAGCAGGGCGTCATCAGTTACGCCTGCGGAGGTACCGCGAGTCTGCTCGAGCGCAACCACGAGGCTCTCCTTGGCAGCCCATGGAACCAATTGCTGGGCCCCCCGATGAACGCGGGGTTTACCAGCTCCACGCCTGGCACCTCCGTGCCTCCCAGTTCGGGAACCCGCGCGGCGGGCGGAGCTCCGCCCATCAGAGTGACGCGACACCATCGGGCGTTGGTGCTTCCGGACGGACGCCTTCTGCCAGCTGTGTGTGTCGAGGTACCGGCGGTAATCGGTGGCCGCGACGTGCAGATGTGGGGGCTTCGACGCTCCGCCGTCAGCGTATCAGCTCAGCAAACAATAGCGGCCGGCGGAGCCAAGCAACAATGGGACGAACAAAAGGCTGAGTCAGTGGCTCTAATGGCCGCGGGGGTCAGCCACGACCTGAACAACCTCCTGGTCGGCGTGATTGGCAACGCAGATTTAGCGGAGGCCGCACTACAATCCGGCAACGAAGTCCTCGACTACATTCGAGCCATGCGTCTTGCAGCTGAACGGGCGTCCGAGCTCGCAACACGCATGGTGCGTTATGCGTCAGACACCGAGATGACGGCTCGCCCGATCGATCTCGAAGCTTTGGTCGAAGAAGTGGCAGGTTTGGCTCGCGCGGGCGTCTCGAAAACTGCGCGCGTTACCCAAGGTGCTCACGCTGCGGATTCTGGGCATGGCTTGGATTCTGGGCATGGCTCGGAATTGGGCCCGTACTACGTCAAAGGGGATCCGGGCAGGTTGGGGCAAGTCATTCTGAACCTCATCATGAACGCATCGGATGCCCTGGGTCCACGAGGCGGCACCGTGGATCTCTCCTTGACCGACTGTGGTGAGGTGCCAGCCGATGCCGTAGAACGGCCAAGTATGCCCGCGGCGGCTTACGTCAAGTTGAGTGTGCGCGATGACGGGGTGGGTATGGACCCCGACACTGTGCGTCAAGCCTTTGAACCGTTCTTCTCTACGAAGCGAGAAGGACGCGGACTCGGTTTGGCGACTTCGCTGTCCATCGTGCGCCACCATGGCGGCGGCCTAGCGGTTAATAGCATTAAAGGTCAAGGAACGTGCATCGACGTTTACTTGCCGGCACTGCCGATGTCTGCACCCGGTCCTGGCCGGAAACCAGCCACGGCACGTCGAGCAGAGGTAAGTTGGAAAGCTGGCGGCAAGGTGCTCGTGATCGATGACGAGCCATTGGTGGCGCGCCTGACTGCCATGGTATTGGAGCACTTCGGATTCATACCCACCGTGGAGCATTCTGGAGCTGCAGCACTTGCTCGTCTGAGGCAGACGCTCGCGGATGCTTCTGCGGAACAGTTCCGCTTGGTGCTCGTGGATTTCACCATGCCTGACATGTCGGGTAACCAAGTCCTCGAGGCTATCAAGCGGTTGGAGCCGACGTTGCCTGTCGTACTGACTTCGGGGTTTGCCCAGCAAGAGGTGCAGGCGCGCGGGGTGAGTGAGGCGTTTAGCGGCTTCCTACAGAAGCCTTACCGGATGACGCTCATGGTGGACGTGTTGAAGGCGGCGTTGGGGCAAGCAGATTGAGTCAGCTTCCGGCGCTGCTAGCGGCCCTACCAGGGGGAGCGGAGCGCGAAACGAAGCTGAAGGCCGTGCAGCGGGACCGGCCCACGTTTCGATACGTGTGTGCTTGGTCGCAGCGGAACGCGATGAGATCACCCGCGAGCAGCGTATGGGTGGTGCCGGCGACTTCCAAAACGAGTTCACCCACCTCACACGTCAAGTATTCGAAAGTAGTCGGTGGATGGGGTTCGGAATCCAGGTGAGACAACGGCTGTAAAACCATGCGTTCTATCGTCACTCCGGCGCTCTCGTGATCCAGGAGCGTGCGTATGGTTATCTTGCCTTGGCGTCGCGCGGGCAAGGCTTCTGCTGGCCAATAGACCGTCGAGCTGCGCGGGGGTCCCAGGAGCTCCTCCATCTTGACGCCGAGGGCGGAGGCGGCGCGCATCAAGACTGCCAAAGTCGGATTGGCTTCACCAGATTCGAGGTTCGCCCACGTGGGTCTAGGGATGCCCGCCGTCCGAGCGATCTGTTGCTGGCTGACACCTCGCTCTTCGCGCAGTTGTCGCACGTTGTTCGCGAGGTTCTGAGAGACTGAATCACCCACGCGACGAGCATTCCTGCTTCAGACCATGGCTGCAACTGCCAAAGACTGCAACAGTGGCGTACCCTTATCGAAGTAGCCGTCGCCTGCCGCGTTGATGCATCGTCAGGGGAGGAAGACGATGCGCAGCGACGTCGTGCTCCAGTAGACCGGGCCAGCATCTGAAAGGGAGACCGCAGATGTGCGTGGGCAGAGGTCCTTGTTGATGCGGTAGCACGTGGCTTCACGCTCATCGATCGTGGCGTAGCTGAAGGACACCACCGGACCCAGTTCGAGACCCGGAGTGGGTCGCCAAGCGCTGCCTAACTGCAGGTAAAACAGTTCCCAACCACTATGGTTTTGGCCGATGTTGCTGTCCTCGATGACGGTGTCGAAGCTGAACGGACCTGTGCCGAGTCCGACCCAAGCGTGAAGCGAGTCAGTGCGTGCCACAGAGTACTGACCTCGCACACCGTACCGGAGCCAGGTATGAACGCAAGAGGCGCAACTTGCCAACGACGTAGAGCTGGAGATGCCGACGCCGTATTGTCCGTACACCCCTATCAACCAATCTGGCGCTAGGCGATACCCCGCGTCGACCTCGAGCGGAACGACGGCAGCAACTCGTTCGCGCAGCACCCGGTCCTCCTCGAAGGCACCTCGTGGTGTCGAAAGGCCGATGCTCAACCCAAGTTCAGGTCCCGTTTGGGAAGGTACTACACGGGTGCCAGAAGGGTCCCCAAACGGATCGTCGTCTGGCGCCGCATAGCCCAAGCTGGGAATGCCGAGGACGAGCACCAGGAACAGAATGCGCACGGCGAACAAACTTAGTGAACATCTCGCCGACTGCCCACGTAAAAGTCGCCAGCACCAGGATGAGTGATCAGAGCGCGGGCGTGCGCAATAGCTCGGCAAGCGTTTCGACATAGCAGTCCGCCACCTGTTGCACCCGATTCTCGAGCAAGTCCACGCGCTGGGGCAAGTCGGACGGGGGCCACGGGGTCATCGCTTGCTCCAGCTGTTTGCACAGCTCGGCGACGCGCATGGCACCGATGTTCAAGCTACATCCTTTGAGAGTATGTACGGCGCGGCGCAGCACGGCCTCGTCGGACGCCTGGCGCAGGCAGTCGATGTTCTCCCAGGCGCTCGCCACGTAGCTTTCGAGCAGCTCCGTCAAGAACGCCGGGTCCTGGCCTTCTACCAACTCGCGCAACTGTTGAAGGGCAGCTGGGTCGAAAACAGGCATCGAGTTCTGGGGGGACATCGGCGGCAAAGAGGCAGTCGGGCCACTTCGCGGCGGCGAGTGATCCAACACTGCATCCGTACAACGTCGCGTTCGCCAGCGCCTGAAACCTCGGGCGAACATTTTTCTTGTTTAACGCGTTGATTCGATACAGACACGGACCGTGAGCACCGGCTGTTACGAATGGCTAGATGACCCCTCCATCACCGCACCTGCAGGCTGGTTGGCCGACGGGGCGTATGCGGGGGTGAAGACGTATGGTGAAGAGCCCCGCAAGGACATCGGCATCTTGCTGTCGGATCGACCTTGTACGACCGGTGGTATATTCACGCAGAATCGCATCTGCGGCGCACCCGTGACAGTTAGCCGGGAGCGTGTGCGGCTGGGTAAGGCGCGCGGACTGGTTGTGAACTCCGGATGCTCGAACGTCGCCAATGGCGAACGAGGCATTCGAGATGCACTCACCATGGCACGGCAAGCCGCTGAGCTCTGTGGTCTGACCGAGGAGCACATGCTCGTGGCTTCGACCGGGGTCATCGGAAGACCGTTACCCATGGACAAGATCCATGCTGGAATTGCGAGCTTAAAGCCGTCAGTGGCCGGCGGGAGGGCGTTCAGCCGAGCCATCATGACGACGGACAGAAGCGAGAAGAACCGCGCGGTCCGTTTCGAGTGGAAGGGTACGACCTATACCTTGGCAGGGACTGCCAAGGGGGCAGGCATGGCGCACCCAAACATGGCAACCGTCTTCTGTTTCTTAACGACCGATGCTGCTATCAACGCGCAGGCTTTACAGGACGTGGTGAGACGTGTGGGGGACGAAACGATCAACATGGTCGACGTCGACATGGACACGTCCACCAGCGATACGATGCTCGCGTTCGCGAACGGGGCTCGGGGCGACTTCGACTTCGCCACGGATCCCGCGGCGCTGAGAGTGTTTACCGAGGCAGCGTCGGCCGTGTGCGTCGCTTTGGCGAAGGACCTGGCCCAGGACGGGGAGGGGGCAAACACCCTGATCGAGGTGGAAGTCGTGGGCGCGCTTTCATTGACCGACGCCCGCCTCGCTGCGCGGACTGTGGTGTCGTCACCTCTAGTCAAGACGATGATAACCGGAAGGGATCCGAATCTGGGACGAGTGCTGATGGCCCTTGGCCGCTCGGGCGCCGAGCTGGAACTGGAGCGGCTGTCCGTTTGGATCGGTGGGCACGCGGCGTTCGTGGGAGGGACGCCGACAGAGCTGGAGTTGGGGCGCATCAGCCGCGAGATGGACGCCCCCGAGGTGCGCCTTCGGGTCGATCTTGGCTTAGGCGAGCACTCGGCAAGGGCGTGGGGGTGTGATTTGACCGAGGGTTACGTGCACGTCAACGCCCACTACACCACTTAGAGATGAGCGCTGCAGAGTCTCGTCCCGCTCATTTGGCTTCCCCGGAAGTGGCCGCTGAAGACCGCTGAGCGAGCCAATCGCGGATGCGATCGCGGTCGAAGCGCCACTGGCTTCCCACTTTGACGGCCGGGATCTCGCCCTGCTCCAGCATCTTGTATAGAGTCTGGGCCGATACACGCAGCAATGCCGCGACTTCCTTGACCGTGAGCAGGTTCTGCATGTGCCTTCCCGCACAGGTACGGCGCGCGGAGAAATCTGCTTAAGCGGCCACGTCGCAACCCTTGCATCTACGCCGACATCGCGCGAACCTCGACGAAACGGAGTCAGCGTCCTACCCTTACCCCATGTCCCCCCTTGCTCCAGGTCTATTGCTCGCGGCGCCTCCGCTTGGTGACCCACACTTCGAGCGCAGCGTCGTACTCCTGGCGTCCCATAGTGCCGATGGCGCCTTTGGATGGATCATCAATGGCAAGCTTTTGATGTCGCTCGGCGAGCTGCTCGAGCGTGCGCATGTGTGCGACCGCGCCCCCCGAGACGTGGAGGGGGTGGTGCGAGTCGGAGGACCAGTGGGGAGAGAGCAGGTGTGGTTGCTGTACCCGACAGAAAGTCGAGCAGATGAAGATGTCGACCAGGTCGAGGTTGGGTTCGGAATAACAGCGACTAGCTCGCGGCGTATCTTGGAAGCACTAGCCAACGGTGAGCCGGCTCCCAGTCCCTTGTTGGGACTCGCTGGTTACGCCAGTTGGGGCCCCTCCCAGCTCGAGGAAGAGATCCGTGCCGGGGCTTGGCTGCCGAGCGACGCGGAACCTGACCTCGTCTTTAGTGACGACCCTGCTAGTGCTTGGCTAAGAGCGTACGAGCGGCTGGGAACGTCTGCGATTGCTTTTACGACACGTGTCGTTGGATCGGCGTGAGACGAAATCTTCGCCTTCTCGTCCGACGTCACCAGGCGGCACTCGTCGCTGCCGCCCTTGCGACTGGCATGATCGCTTGGGGCCACGCCTCGCGGGCGTCCGCCGACTGCCCCGCGGATATGGTAAGGGTGAAAGACTTTTGTATCGATCGTTACGAAGCCGCTGCAGTGGACAAGAACAGCAAACAGCCGCTCTCGCCGTTCTATCCACCTGAGTATCAATGGCTGCAGAGGATTCACGACGCCTGGGAGAGCCTTCGTCATACGGTGGGTCCGCAAGCGGCCAGAGCCATGCCTCTGCCGGAAGTGAGCGAGCTTCAACGCTCTGGCAAGTACACTCCGCAAGCTGTAAGTCGGTCCGGAGTCGTTCCTCAAGGTTACCTGTCTCACTACTCAGCGAAGCGCCTGTGCGAAGCTGCTTCAAAACGCCTGTGCACCTTGGAGGAGTGGACGCTGGCCTGTCGAGGACAGCAAGATGCCAAGTTCCCGTATGGCAGCGACTACAAACCCAACAAGTGCAACGTGGGGAGTCAACAACACCCCGCCGCCGTACTGCATGGCTTGTCCTCGAGCGGTCATCTCGATCCCAGATTGAACTTGCTGATGATTGCTGGGGACGCTCCCGTACTGCGCGAGACGGGCAGCACACCAAGCTGCGCGAGCCGCTGGGGAAGCGACGCCGTATACGATATGGTCGGCAACCTCGATGAATGGGTGGCAAGCCCCGAAGGGATCTTCAAGGGCGGCTTCTATGCTCGGCGCTCGACAGCGGGCTGCGAGGCGGAAGTCAAGAATCACTCTGCCACGTACTTCGACTACTCCACCGGCACGCGCTGTTGCCGTGATGTCGACTGATTCACGCGGAGCCGCCGCGCGTTAAAAGGGTGGTGAGCCGACTCAAAGCACCACCCAGGCGCTCGAGGAGACGCTCCGCACCGCGCGTGGCGCGCCCCCATTCGGAGACCGACACGGCGAGTAGCCGTGCGTTTGGTGACAACGCCAGCGGCAAGGTGCGAAACACGACTGCCGCGTCACCGAGATTACTGCAAGAAAAAGCGATATCTCGTCCTGCCACGCACGCCAGTACCTTGCCTTCGAGCAATGGGCCGTCGTGCACGGTGAGGCGATATGCGTCGCCCTCTGTCAGGCTGGTGTCCGTTTGTCCCAACCACAAGCGCAGGAGGTCACGGTCGGTCATGAACAAGTGAAGCGTCTCAGGGGCGACATGTACCTGGCTTACCGCCCACTCCACGTGGCGCTGACGCCCCGGATGACGCTCCACGCTGTGCGCCAGTTGAGAAAGCGCCACGCGCCAGGAAGAACGCAATCCTTCCACGTCATCGTCGGCGGCTAGGCCGTACTGCGTCAGAACCACGGCCTCGTCCTCCAGTTCGAACGTGACTTCCGACGTTCCGTTGCGGAGGCGCAACCGCTGGTACGGCAACGACTCCAATACGCTCAGCTCGACGCTGGCTCCGAAAGCTCGCCAGTACAACTTCAGTTGACTGCCAGTGCGTAGTTCCCCTTCAACCTCATCTGCCTGCCAGCGAGCGAGGCCTCGTGCCGAGGCGCAGGCTTTCCAGATGACGTCGGGGGCCGCGTGAATGGGCTGCACGAGACGAAATGACGGCTCCGTCGTGGGCACTAGCGAACGATGGGCGTGGGGAGGGGTCATGGCTATCGGGGAGAAGTCAGAGCAGGCGCATAGATGAAACTGCTAGCCGAGGTCAAAACGGAAACGTCGGCGCCGACCGCGTCCGACCTGGCGCCCAGTCGCGCCCAACGCCATTCCCGGCGTGCAGGCGCGGCTCGAGACGGGGACATGTATCACGCCAGCGCGAGACACTTTGTGCGGCCCCGCTGTTGACCTAGGTTCATATGTGGTTAGCTTCAGCCCGTTGTCAGGATGCTCTGACCCGTTCGGGCTACAGGGTGTCGAGACGCAAGGGACCTAAGGCTTTTACGACCGCCAGCAGAGTGCGGTCGTTGTACTTCGCTCACCCGAGCGGATTCGCAGGAGACGAAACAAATGGGTAAGATCATTGGGATAGACTTGGGCACGACGAACAGCGTGGTCGCGGTCATGGACGGCAAAGAGGCCACGGTGATCGTGAACGAGGAAGGCTCGCGGATCACGCCGAGCGTCGTTGCGTGGGACGACAAGGGCGAAATTCTCGTCGGTCAGATCGCCAAGCGGCAGGCCGTGACCAATCCCGAGAACACCGTCTACTCCTCCAAGCGCTTCATCGGCCGGAGATTCGAGGAGCTCGGCGACGAGCCAAAGCGCGTTCCTTACAAGGTCGTCAAGGGCAAGAACGGTGATGCTTGGATCCAGGCGCGAGGTAAGGACATGGCTCCGCCAGAGGTCAGCGCCAAGGTGCTGGCGAAGCTCAAGAAGGCCGCCGAAAACTTTCTAGGTGAGACAGTTACCGAAGCCGTAATTACCGTCCCGGCCTACTTCAATGACTCTCAGCGTCAAGCAACCAAGGATGCTGGCAAGATTGCGGGCCTCGAGGTCAAGCGCATCATCAACGAGCCCACGGCTGCAGCTCTCGCGTACGGCCTAGACAAGAAAGAGAACGAAGTCATCGCCGTGTACGACTTCGGCGGCGGTACCTTCGACATCTCGATTTTGGAGGTGGGCGATAACGTGGTGCAAGTCATCTCGACCAACGGCGATACGCACCTGGGCGGTGACGACGTCGACGACGTCGTCATGCAGTGGCTGATGAGTGAGTTCAAGAAGTCGTCGGGGCTCGATGTCAGCAACGACAAGATGGTGATTCAGCGCCTGAAGGACGCGGCTGAACAAGCCAAGATCGAACTGTCCACCACTCAAGAGACCACCATCAACCTTCCCTTCTTGACGGCTGATGCGAGCGGTCCCAAGCACCTTCAGGTCTCTCTCTCTCGCTCCAAGCTCGAGCAGATGATTTCGCCCCTCATCGAGCGCACCATGGGACCAGTCCGTCGGGCTTTGGATGACGCCAAGAAGTCTCCAAAGGACATCGACGAAGTCGTTCTAGTTGGCGGCTCGACTCGCATGCCGATGGTTCAGAAGACGGTATCGGAGTTCTTCGGCAAGCAGCCCCACAAAGGGGTGAACCCGGACGAAGTCGTGGCAATTGGAGCGGCCGTGCAAGGTGGTGTGCTCGCCGGCGACGTGAAGAACGTCGTGCTCTTGGACGTGACACCTCTGTCGCTAGGGGTCGAGACACTGGGCGGCGTGATGACAGTCATGATCCCTCGCAACACGACCATTCCAACCCAGAAGAAGGAAGTCTATTCGACGGCATCCGACAACCAGCCTTCGGTCGAGATCCACGTGCTCCAAGGCGAGCGCGCCCAGGCAGGCCAAAACCGCACGTTGGGGAGGTTTCACCTGGACGGCATCCCGCCGGCGCCGCGCGGTGTACCTAAGGTTGAGGTAACCTTTGACATCGATGCCAACGGTATTCTGAGCGTGATGGCTAAGGATACAGCCACCGGCAAAGACCAGAAGATTACGATCACTGCGAACAGCGGCCTGGAGGACAAGGACATCGATCGCATGGTCAAGGAGGCTCAAGAGCACGAGGCCGAGGACAAGCGGAAGCGTGAAGAGGTGGAGCGCCGCAACAAGCTCGACAACTTGTGCTACTCGCTCGAGAAACAGATCTCCGAGAACAAGGACAAGCTTGGTGACATCGATACGAACAACGTTGAGAGCCTCATCAAGGAAGGTAGAGAGGCCATCGAGCAACAGGATGACTCGAAGGTTCAGAGCGTACTCGAGCGCCTTGAAAAAGAGGCGCACGCGATCGCCGCTAAACTCTACGAGACACCTGGTCCGGTACCCGGAGCAGCGAGTGCGAGCGATGCCCCCGGCGGCACCGCTAGCGGCAGCAAGGGGTCCGACGTCATCGACGCGGAGTTCGAAGAAAGCAACTGACGCAGGACCTGCAATAGCCTACATATAGGGTGACGGAAAAACCTCGGCTTGGCCGAGGTTTTTCTCGTTTGTGATTGTCGGTGCGAAGCGGCGCCACTAGCCTACCCACATGAAGCGTATTGTGCTTGGCGTTCACGAATGGGTACGAGAGGGGAGCCTGGCGGGAGTCAAGGTCTTCATGGCAGCGGGGACGTTGGTGGCGTGTACTAGCCAGACTCCTCAAGCCACCTCACCGGTGACAGTCGGAGCAGCTGGAGGACCGACGACGGGAGAAGCGCGAGCTGCTGAAGCACAGCCTCTGGCTCCAGAACCCGTCGATCTAGTGGCGGTGGGCCGGGCACGCAATCCATCCCAGTTCTTCGACACCCTGGGGACGTGGGCGAGCCTTCCCATTCCTTGGCAGGAGGCGCTTGCTCGATATCCGCAGCTCCAGACGGTGGTTCGCTTGGACGTGCCAGTAGACATAGCCGTTGCGCTGGAGCCGAATACCAAGCGCATGCCCGACATTTTCGCAGTGTTCTCAGTAGGCGTTACGGACTACGCGGCAGCGAGCAACGCGTTATCCGCAAACGGCGAACGAGGTGCTGCGGACCAGGCGGGCAATCAAGTGGTTCGGCTCGAAGGTGAGCTCGAATGCACGGTAGCTCGCGCAAACGGTCCAACATCCGCACGTTTGGTGTGTGGCCATGGGCTCGAGCATCTGGCCGCTTACGTGGCGACCAACCTGGCGCAACAGGCGATCGGCAACAACGACGTCTACGCCGAGTTGCGTTTGGTTCCGATTCACCAGCGTTATGGCAAGCAGGCTCAGATGCTGAAGATGGCGGTTCCGATGCTGCTGCGGGAAGCGTCTCTACAAAATCCTCGTTTCGATGCTGCGCTCGCCACGGCCGCGCACGCGGTCGTAGACGACGCGTTGGTACTCATTAGCGAGTTAGACAAGTTAACGCTTACCGTTGACCTGCAGATGGATAGAGAGACAGCGCTGACGAGCCTTCAGCTGAGCTACAGGGGCCAGCAGTCGTTTCTGCCGGGGCTGAGTGCTCACAGTGCGAATAACATCGGCCAAGCTCCGCCACTGTTTTGGTCGCTCCCGGCGGACAACACCACCGTCTCGTTCACGGTGGCGAGCGAGCCTTACGCACGCACGGCACCCGTAGCGGATACGTTGGGTGAACTGTTCGCGGGAGCCATGGAACATCTTGGCTTGGCGACGGGCCAAGTCGACTCGTGGATCGTGGACTTGAAGACGTTGATGACGACGTCGGGGGCATCTGTCCACGCTCACATTGGGCCCCCTGCCGCCAGCACCACCCCGAGCTTGGCAGAGGCCGTAGGCTACGATGTACTTGGCGTCGAAGGAGAGTCGGGGGCGATGCTGCGCCTGCTCGATTCGTCGGTGAAGCTTTTCAACGACAAGCGTCTGCGCGCAGGACTGAGCACCAAGCTGGGTGAGGATCTCAAGGACCTGCCGACCGTCATCAGCAAGGCGCCGCCACCTAGCGCCGGTTTGCCAGGCGGTTCGCGTCACTACGTCCTCACTCTGCCGCCGGAGCTGGCGGAGAGCCTGGTGGAAAGAGTCGTTGGGACGGCCTCCGGCAAGCCAAAGGCCGTGAGTGTCTCGCTCGCTCTGGCTCAGCAAGGGGGGAAGACGTGGGTGGTTTGGGGCCTGGAAGAGAAGCAGGTGTTCGCGTTACTCAAGCAGGTTTCGGAGGCAGGCGATAGTGCTGCATTGTCGACAGTTCCTGGATTGGAGCGCTGGAAAACAAGCCTCGTCAACTCTGGATCATCGCTGCAATTGAAGCACTGGCTGAGTCCCAGCCTCTTTGGGGAGCAGCTGCTCGAGGCCCAGGAAGCGGCGACGCTCGTGCGGGCAATGCCCAACGGAGGCCGAGACTACATCCACGTCGATTGGGTAAACCATTCACAGGGCCCTCGGGCTGAGGTGCGTCTGTCGATACCCAGCCGTGCTCTGACTGACCTGGCCGCGGTCGCTCTGTCGCTGGTCGCAGCGCGTTAACAGACGGTTCGGTTGGATGGACGCACGGTGCGCAGGGGGTTGGCCTGAGCTCGCCGCGCTACAAGCCGCCGTTCAAAATCGCTCCTCAGCCGAGGTTTAGCGTACGTGGGAACTTGGCCCGCGCGCGTTGGATGGTTTAGGCGCGTCATGTGCCCCCCATACGCGTTTTTTGGCTGACGCTCATCGCCGCGTGCCTCGTCTGTGGTTCGGCCTCCGCCTGGGTGAGCACCAGCGTAAAATCCAGCGCGACGGTGGTCGACGTGCAGCCCGACGGGAGGGCCAAGGTTTCGCACGAATGGTTGATTCGCGTCCGGGGAGGCCCTCTCAAATCTTGGACGATCGATGGCGTGGATGAGGACGCCGTGGTCGCGCCCGACGCGACCATCACCCGCGCGTCCAGTGGGCGACTCGCAGGTGTGCCCATCGCTCTGGAAGCGGAAAAGTTGGAGGGTTCTCTCCACTTCAAGCTCGCCTACAAGAAGGGCGTACGTACCGGCTCCTATCTGCTCCGCTTTTCCTACCTGACCGACTTACTCGCTCGCGGAGCGATTCGTTCGGCGGGACGGCTTTCCGCCGTCGAGTGGCAAAGCCCCACTTATCCCGATGGTATCGATTCGCTGAAAGTCGAGTTTGTATTTCGTCGCGGCTCGATACCGCCGCGCATGCCAGGTGAGGCGGATCCTACGCTGAGCTCGAGCGGGGACAACGTTCGAGTCGTTTCGACCGACCAAGGCGTATTCTTGTCCGAGTTGAGGCGGGAGGCCGGCACTGACGTGCTTTCGCTCACGAGGCCGCACGCCGCCAAGTTCGAGCAGGTAACTTGGAGGGTGCTGGTTGCGCCCGCAGTCGTGGGACAAACTGCCGAGGCGGTGGAACACGCGCCGCCAATCGACGTGCGACCCATACCTTCCGTCGTTACTCCAAAGCAAACCTGGATCTACGCCATTGCCTTGGGGTTCGCGTTTTGCTTTTGCGGTTTGCTGTACTGGAAGCTCCGCAGCCCACATCACCAGCCCTTGATCAAACTGCGGCTTCGCAGGCGTCTACCCGCGGTAACCCTGCTACTAGCGGCAAGCGTTTGGCTCGCGCTCGGCGTAGAGAGTCCCACCTGGGCTACGATATTGTTGGCGTTGGCGCTTGGTCTGTCCATCACTCAACCCATCGTGCATGCACCACCCGTTCGCGGCCCTGGAACGTGGCGCGCGGTGCGCGTGGCTGACGTGGTCGGCGGCATGACTGAGCAAGCTCGCGGACCGCGCTGGCTGGACGTCGGCACTGTGCCCGGCTTTTTGCTGTTCGCGCTGCTGCTCGGCAGCTTTGTCGTCTTGGGTCTCCGACTGCTGGGCGTTTCCCCCTACTATTCAGCAATGGCGCTGCTGTACGCCACCGCCTTGGTTCCTCTTTTCTGCACGGTCGGCAGTAGCAAACGCTGCGTCTTGCACGAACAAATGATGTTCTTGGAGCCGCTGACTTCCCGGCTACCGAAGAGTCTTGGACGTCTCGAGCTGTGGGCTCGTTATCCTACTGGACGTTCGCAACCAGACGAACTTCGCTTACGGTGCATCCCGAAAGCACCGGTGCCGGGCTTCAGGAGCTGCGAAGTGGCCCTCGAACACGTGCACGGGGTGCTTGGTCAGGTATCTACTCCAGTGTTGTTACTCCGCGTCGAGGAGCATTCAGAGGCACACCGAATGTTGCCCCGAAGCGCCCAATGGAGTCGCGGTCGCTACGCCGAAGAGCGCATCGCCATCCTGCGTCCGTCCTTACCTCTGCGAGCCGTCACGCTCGAACTCATGAGCGACGTTTTGCGAAGGATCAATCGAGGGAAGCGGGCAGCGCCGCAGCGCGCTGCGTGACGTCGCCGCGCCTCACCCTGAGGGTGCCGTCAAGTGGCTCAGATCCTCCGGTATCGGACTTTCGCAGTCGAAGCTTTCGACACCGTCCGCGCCCTCGAAGATGGCGCGTTCTGCGTGTAGAGCATGGCGAGAAAGACGCTCATCCATCGTGCCGCCGTACAGTTCGTCACTAAGCAGCGGGCAACCTACCGACGCCAGGTGAGCGCGTATCTGGTGCCGCGTAGCGACGGGCGCGTGGGCTCTGATGAGACAAATGCCGTTGCTTCGATTCAGTACTTGATAATGCGTCATGCACGACCGGGCGCCGCGCTCTCCTAGCGCCGCGATGCGCACTTTTCTCTTGTTGTGTGGATCAGGGCGGAGTGGGTCGCGAATAACACCGCGCATCGCGGATGGAACACCGGTCGTCCAGGCCAAATAGCTCTTGTGCACGTGCCCTCGTTTCAGCGCATCGACTAGAGCTTCGAATGCCTTTTGTGTCTTCGCGGCAATGAGGACGCCCGAAGTACCAGTGTCCAGCCGGTGAACCAATCCAGCGTCGCGTGCGGCGTACCCAAAGCCTTTCATAGCCGGATAGTGCGCGAGCAGCCAGTTGACCACGGTTCCCGTTTCGCCGTCTTGCAAAGGCACGCAGGGGATGCCAGCAGGTTTATCCACGATCACCACCTCTTCGGTTTCGAAGAGGATCACCATTTCTGTCGTATCGTCCGGGGCTGGTTCCAATCCTACGCGGTCGATGACCACGCACTGACCGGGCTGGGCCAAGTCGGACTTGCGCGCCACCTGTCCCGCCAGGGTCACTCGCCCTTCGGCGAATGCCAGCTTCAAAAGTCGTCGACTGATGCTTGGGTATCTCCGCTTGATGATGTCATCCAGCCTTCTACCTTCTTCCGCAGACCCTACGGCAAATCTGAAGGCTACCATTGCCCATGCAGTCCCAGTGTCGTCGATGCAGGCAGCGCAGGCTGGACTGAAAAAGGCGGCGCGTCCGGCTGCAGGCGCGCGATGTGCGGTCTCAGAACTGCGGCTGCGCCACTTTCGACGCCTGCGTCGCGACCGAACCAATAACCAACGACGGTGCCCAAGGCTAATCCTCCCAAAGCCGAGGCGACGAAAACACGTTCGTCTCGCGCGTCCGGTGGGTCCCGTCCGACCAGTATTGGCGTGGCCACCGCGGCACCCGCAAGACCACCCAGCAGCGCGCCCAAATCAGCAAAGAGAACGCGTGACGACGACAGGTTTGGCAACAGCGCCGAGCCCCCCAAGCCAGCGATGAGCAGTCCCGCGCTCGAGCCCAAGCCCATGCCAAGTCTTGGCACATCGTCGGTAGGCTCTACCAAACGTTGGACCAGGCCTCCGGCGACTAAGCCAAGGAGACCACCGCTATGGGCGAAAAGTGCTTCGGCTTCGCTCACGGTTCGACGACTCGTCACTATGCCACTCAGCCCTAGACCCGCCGCGGTGCCGACCAGTCCGTAGGAGTAACGGTCCGTCGGGTGCATCAAGTCAAGGTCGCTGGATATCAGGATGGCACTGCCCGTAAGCCAAAGCGCTCCGGCCGAGACGTACCACGCCTCGGCTCGCGTCACGTCCCACTCCTCGGCCACGATCAGCGACGCGGCAAGCCCCACCCCCGCACCGAGCGCCATCAGCGGGTACACCAGGCGAGCTTCAGCGGCACCGCCAGCATTTTCGAGGGTGAAGCCAACGTACCCGCCCAATAGAGCGCCGTGCACCGCGAGAATTCCCCTACCGTTGGACGGGGGAGTGAGGGGCTGTGGGTCATGTATCGTGGCCGAGGCTTCGGCTGGCGTCGATGCTTCGCGCTTGGGTACGAGTTGGCGTAGCGCCTGGATCAGAGGTAGCTCATAATCTGTCGCAGCTACTTCAGACCGAGTGCTGCGCAGAGTGCCGTCGGGTAACGCCAACGTGACCCGAACCCGCCAACCTTCACCGTGCTGTTCTACGACGGCCCCCAAGTTTACATATCCGTCGTCGGGACGTCCGAGCTCTGACTCCCATTGCGAGTAATTCAAGTCTCCGCCCAGGATCGTCTGAGGCATGTGCTGCACGTTGAGGCCCAAGTCTTCCGCCCCATCGCTCAGCAAACGGTCCAGGTCTCGCAACGGAATCACCATCGGCACCGCTACGGGGCTGGAAGCGTCCTGACCGGCTAACGGTCGGTCGAGAGCCGGTGCCTGGTCAGGCAAAGTGCCGACTGCTGGCGCGGAATCAGAGGATTGTTCACTTTCGCGAGAAACCGTTGATTCGCTGCTCGGAGCCAACGACGGATCCTCAGACTGAGCGTAAGCGTCGGGGCCACCCACGAAGAGGATCGTGGCGGCCATAAGGCAGCGGCGGAACGGACGCAGCAAACACATCATGAGGCCATGAGCGACGTCACTGAGGCTCGTCGTCGAGCTCGAGTCCTTCTGGCACCTCGACCGTTTTTCGATCATGAGCGTCTTCGTCATCGAGCATGAACAGCTCCTCCGTAATATCCTCATGCTCTGCCTCGTCCATGGCTCCTGTGCGGGCAACACTGAGGTCACGAGTCGTGTCGGCGAGTCGTTCTGCGAGCACACCCGTGAACTGCCAAAGCAACTTGACTGCCAGACGGGGTTGATTGCGTATGATCTCGAAGAACTCGGTCCGTCGCAGGGTCAGTAGTTCGCTTGCCCCAATGGAACGCACGCTGGCCGAGCGCGGTTGACTGCGGATCAACGCCATCTCTCCGAAGTGTTCGCCAGTGGCCAGTTCTTTGACGAGGGCATCATTTCTGAATACTCCCACCTTTCCGTGCAGCACGATAAACAGTGAATCTCCGGCCTCGCCCTGGCTGATTATCGCGTCGCCCTCTTGAAAGCTTTGGACTTCAGTCACTTGAAGCACCCGACGCAGCTCTCGCTCATCGAGCGGACGAAACAGCGGCATCTGACTGAGAATTCGACGCTTGCGCTCCAAGCGCTGAGCGCGCAACTGATCCTCCTGGCCAGTCGCACCCATCGTCACCACTACGGCCGTGATGTTGTCCTTTCCGCCTCGCGCGTTGGCCACGTCTATGAGGGAACGAGCAGCCGTCTCCTCGTCGTTGTCCGCCAGCGTCTGGGCTAGCTCGCCAATGCCGCCGTACGGAGCTTCGAAGTACTCACTGAGCCCGTCGGAGCACAGCAGGAAGCGATCGCCGGCTAGGACGTCCAACACCAGAGCGTCCGGCTCGCAGCTCTCGTACACACCCACCGCCCGTGTGATGGCATTCTTCGGAGCAAGTTGAGCCACCTGTTCGCGCGTAAGCTTCTTACGCTTGATGAGCTCGTTGTAAACGTTGTGGTCGTCCGTCAACTGCTCGAGCTCGCGGTTGCGTAGTAAGTACAGCCGACTGTCCCCGACGTGGATGATGAACGCCTGATTGCCGATGACGAGCACGGCGACGACTGTCGTTCCCATGCCACGCTTAGTAGGATCAGCTTTCGCTGCCTCGTGGATGCGTCGACAGGCTCGATTGGTCGCGAACTCGAGCATGTTGAGGATGTCCTTTTTGCTCACCCGGGCGCCGCCTTGCCGGTCAGCGAGGTAGTCCTGGATCAGGTCCTCCTGGAGCTTCACTTCCTCGTGAATCGTGCGCACCGCAAGGGCGCTAGCGACCTCGCCAGCAGCGTGTCCGCCCATCCCATCGCAAACGATGAACAGCGATAGCTTCTTGTCAACGAGGTAGTTGTCTTCGTTGTGATCGCGCTTTCGACCGACGTCGGTATGGGCGGCAAACGAGACGGTCAGTGTCTCCATGTGCCGACGATAAGCCAAGGCAGCGCCAACGTCCAAGGCTGCGCGCGCCTC
>CAZNZA010000029.1:26831-46722 GCA_964577325.1 uncultured Polyangiaceae bacterium | reverse complement strand
TTCCAACGTTTACGTGCGGCTTCTTGCGTACGAATTTCTCTTTGGCCATCTGTGTCTGCTTTCCCTACGCTGCTTACCTGGTTGTTCCCGACTCGGGACCAGAGCTTGCCCCAAGTGTGTGGGTGGTTGATGTCGTCGTTCTCGAGTGGTCGCCCACTGTCGCCATTGTGCTGGCGTTGGATGGAGCCTTCGCTGTATTCCTGTTGCGACCGCTTGTCCCCCTGATGCGGGAGCTGTGTTTCTGTTGCGGGGGGGAGGGAGCGAGGCCCGTTTCCGTTGATGTCTGAGCCCACAACCAGATTTGAACTGGTGACCTCGTCCTTACCAAGGACGCGCTCTACCAACTGAGCTATGTGGGCAAGAGGCTGGTTCGGAATCGGAGCGGGAGACGAGATTCGAACTCGCGACATTCAGCTTGGAAGGCTGACGCTCTACCAACTGAGCTACTCCCGCGAGACGCACACAACTCCGAACGAGCCGAAACGCTAAGATTGAATCTGGGTTGAGTCCTCCGAAAGGCGCGCCTGACGCAAAGAGTTTGGCTTTCGTGTGTTGTGGAGGGTGTTGGATTCGAACCAACGAAGGCTGACGCCGGCAGGTTTACAGCCTGCTCCCATTGGCCACTCGGGCAACCCTCCGAAAAGTGTAGTTTCAATCGTAATGGATGACTGCTTAGACTTGGAGCTGGGGAGGGGACTTGAACCCCTAACCGCCTGTTTACAAAACAGGTGCTCTACCAATTGAGCTACGCCAGCCAAAACCGAGGTGGGCAGCGTGCTGGCATCAGCGCTCACCGCGAACTCCGCGTTCGTTCGAGCGCGAGCTGGCCGCAGCAGGACAGGAGCCCCTTTGGCGCCCCTCGCACTCCTCGGCTGAGACTTGCCTCGAACCAACATCAACAAATGCCCAAACTAAAAAAAAGGTTTCAGACCCAAAGGGTAAGAAAAGGACCGCCGCTATTAGATCAACCCGACGTGGCGATCAAATTGTCCTTGACGATACAGCGAAGCTTAATGAATTGTTTGGCCCTCCACCCGGCTGCCCTGGAGCGCTGAGCGCAAGGTGGAGTCCCCACGAATGGGAGAAGAAGGCACAACATAGTGAGTCATGGCGCGGGCGAGCGCCGAGCAGGGCACGACCCCCAACGGTTGTCGTGTCCCGATTGCCTTGCCACTTGCGGGTTCTCCGGTGAACCCAGCTCCTAGACAATCGTGTTGCTAGGCAAAGTCGCGGAGGCTTAGGATCGGACGAACGAAACCGGCGGGCGTGAACCCATTGGGGCAGACGGCGCAGGGGTAGACCCGACTGGCTCTGCTGTCAAGCACATTCCGTACCCAGGGAGCTCCCCTTCATCCCGTCTTAGGCCGACGAGCTGATGAACTGGACTGGTGGCCTGAGCGAGCCGGGCGCTATTCGCGTGAGCGGTCCGCGAGCTCCGCGAGAACCCGCTCGATGTCTTCCTGAGTATAGGGGGACGCATCGATGGCCTCCTGCTCCCGGTTCAGGGCTGCACGTAGGGAATCGCGGACGGCTTCGGCACGCTGAACCCACGCCGAGCGCTCCCCGGTGCGACTGGCCATGGCAATCGTGTGCTCGATCATCGTCAGGCCTTTTTTGAGAAGTACGGAGTACCTCAGGCGAAGCGCCGCTTCGAACACCAATCGGCGACGCTCCGACTCTGCCGCACCCGGCGGGCGCGGAGCACTCATCACGTCTTCGTGCAGCTTATGGTACAGCTCTGCGACGCGGAAGCCCGCCATCGCGGTCCAGTGGGCGTCGTGCGCTCGCATGACGTCGGAGTACGCGCTCTGGGCGTCGAGCAGCAGCCTTGCCCGGCGCTCGAAGACGTCGGCAAAGTCGGGAGGAAGGGGGTCGAAGTTCAAGCGCTCGCCTTCCAGCCGCCGCAGCTCGCCCAGAGCATAGTAGACCTGGGCCAGGTCGCGCGGAATCGGACCGGCGCCATCAAGGCGATAGCGGTCGATGACCGTCCGCGCCCCAGTTATGAGCGCGCTCGCCTCAGCGCGCCCCTCCGGCGACGCCCCCTCTCGCTCCAAGACCGCCAAGGCCAACGCACTGGTCACGACCAGTTGCTCACGCGGAAGAAGGGTCTTGTGCAGCGCGCGAAAGTGTTCCGCGAGCTGCCCTGCTTGCTGCCAAGCTTCCAAGTAGACCAATAGCCTGAGCGCCCGCAGTAGTGATTCGCGGCTGCGCTCCGCTGCGGGAAAGCGTCGACCTGCTGCTTCAAACCGATCGGCGGCGCGCGCGTGGTCGCCTCGTTCCTCGTGGGCACGACCAGCCAGAAACAGCACTTCCTCAGTCCAGGGCCCGTCGGCATCGGCGGAGAGCACCAGTTCGAAATCACGCGCCGCCTCTTCCACGCGTCCTGCTGCCAAGGAGGCCTTCCCGCGAGTCACGAGATCAAAGGCATTCAAGGCCTCACTCGATGAGACCACGACGCGGTCTACTTCGACTTCGCGGTATTCAGCTTCAGGCGACGCTGCACCTTGATTGGCGGTAGGGCCCGCGCAGCCCTGACCGACCAGCGCTAGGAAGAGCAATGCGGGAGCCAATCGAAGAGTACTGAACATATATGACCGGTACGAGGAGGTTGCTGGTCGGTGCCGCACCTGTTGGAAACAGGCGGTTTGGGCATAACGCTTGCTACGCCGTTTAAGCGTCGCCCCCGCTCGATCGGAGTTGACCGTTGCGCCGGTGGCGCTACGGTGAACCCCGCGTGACAGGGGTGGCACCAGGGTATGCGTGCCTCAGTGAAGAGGCAATCCTATGCAGAGGCAGCTCCGAAGGGGTTGAGGTTTGCGTATTCGTACGACCGGGCATGTTACCAGCAATAGCTGGCGCTCGGCGGAATGCGCCGACCACAGTTGCGGCGTAGCCGTGCTTATCCTTCACGCGCAACAACGGCCGTTCAGAATCGTAGCGAAAGGGAAAATGTGTCCATGGCGCCAAGCACATCCAAAGAAATTGAACACCTACGTAAAACCCACCAGTGCCTGAAGGGCGAGCTCCAGCTGCTGAGCCGCCGCGCGTACTTGACCCCCTCGGAACAGGAACGAGCACGTATCCTCAAGAAGGAAAAACTGCGCGCAAAGGATCGGCTGCGCTTGCTCATGCAGCGGGCGTCGCTCGGATAACGCTCGACTGCGGAGCATGACTCCGTCCGTTCTTGTCGCACTACTAGTTGCTTCTTAGCCCGTCCTCGACGGGCTTTTTTTCGACTCGGTTGTCAAAGGCGGCGCCATCGGCGCCGAAAGATGGGGAGTCCGTCTTGCAGAGCTCGCTTCTCGCGGGGTGATCGAGCGCCGAATTGCGGGTCCTCCACAACTGGCGTCTCACCCCATGGCGTGAACAAGGGGTGTCCAAAGAACGCTTGCTCGTACAGCTCTGCCCGCTCCTCGACATCCGTTTGCACGAAGAAGTCGCCACCCGTGCAAAGCAGCCGACCCACTTGGTCGGCCAGGGCGCGCCCCGCCAGGAGCCGCTTGTGATGACGTTTCTTCCACCAAGGGTCCGGAAAGTGAACGTAAACCCGCGACAGACACTTCTCTGGGAAACGCTCCAATGCCAGCCGCGCATCTTCGGCAAAGACGCGGCCGCGCGTACCCCAACCCCCCGCTCGGATTTTGTCATCGACGAGCGTCGCCCACTTGCGGCGGATTTCCAAGCCCAGGATGTGAACATCGGGACCGCCGAACTCCAGTCGCTCCAGGATGAAGGTGCCGCGGCCCGGTCCAATCTCCAGCTCGACGGGGCCCCGCGAGCCGAGCAATGTCCGGGGGTCGACGTGATCGGAGTCGGGCGGCAAGCGCGGAGCGTGCGCGTAGGGGTAGTCAGCGTGGGGTGCCATGAGCCGGAAGTTGGCGCCTCTTACCAGCACGTTTTCAACCGACCAAGCCCAATTCCTGGCCGGCGCCTCGATTGTGAGTCCCTAAGCAGCTCCGTGGCTGGCGTCCGATTTCGACCGGCCACCACTAGACCTCGACCTTCAGGCGGCTACACAATAGACAACGATTAGGCGCCGTCTTGGACAAGCACTCTCTACAACAACTGATCGGTTTGGCCCGCGACGCGGGTGAGGCCATTCTGGCCGTGAGCCGATCCGATATAGAGGTGGCATACAAGAGTCCGGGCGATCCGGTGACCAACGCCGATCGCGCTGCCAATCAACTCATCTGCCGTGGCCTCGACGATCTCTTCCCCGGTGTTTGCATCGTGGCCGAGGAAAGTCCTCCTGAGGCCTTCGCCGGCTATCGCCAAGCGCCCGAGTGCTTTTTCGTCGATCCGCTGGACGGGACGCGGGAGTTTCTAGCCAACAACGGCGAGTTCGTCGTCATGATTGGATACGTAGAGGGCAATCGCGCCGTAGCCGGAGCGGTGTGGGCGCCCACCCAACGCCGTGGTTGGGCGGGAGGTCCTGAACTGGGCGCCTTCATCTACGGACCGGACGGTTCCCAGCGACCGATTCAAGCTACGCGCATCGACACGTTGGCTCGTGCTCGCTTCTTGACGTCGCGAGTGAGCCCCAGTCATCTGATGCGCCAGTCGCTGCAAGCGCTTGGTGTGTCCCAGGTGATCGAGCGGGGCAGCGCAGGTCTAAAAGGAGTGGCCGTCGCAGATGGCGAGGCGGACGTTTATCTTTCCCCAGGCCCAGCCGGTAAGAAGTGGGATGCTTGCGCCATAGATGCTATTGTTACCGGTGCAGGTGGGACCTTTACAGACATCAACGGGCAAGCCATCGACTATCGAAGTAGCCTGACCAACGCAACGGGATTGTTAGCCACCAATGGGCCATTGAAAGCGCAGCTTCTGGAGCGCTTGGGCCCCTTGCTCGCAGCGCGCCGGAGCGGCCAAGCAAAGGCCTGACGACAGCAAACGGAAGCTGGAAAGTTCGTGCATGCGCGCACACACGCCCACCGCTTGCAGTCCCTTCATTTGACAGCGCCACTTTGGCTGGCATAGGTTCGTGCTGCGCTAAAGGCTCTCCCTTTACGCTGGTCCCTCGCACCGAAGTGAGTCCCATCCCCATAACCCTCCGGGAGGAGAATCCATGATCCGTCCTACGCGCACCGCCGTGTCGCTCATTCGCACCTTGCTCATTGGCACCGCTTCAGTTGCCTCCGTCGCTGTTACATCTTCCGTCTTGGTCTCCTGCGCCAACGAAAACGAACCCGAGTACTGGGTAAAAAAGCTCGATGATCCCGCTTGGCGAGCACGTTCCATCAAACGCCTCGGTCAGTTCTTCGAAGATGCAGTTACACGAGCTGACAAAGACATCTCAAATCCGGAAGTCAAAGCACTGCTCGACAAGGTTGTAGAGCCACTGACGAATGTTTACGTCACTCAATATGAGTCGCTCGATGAGAATACGCGCGAAGACCTCATCAACCTGATCTCGTCGTTTCGAGATCCGCGCACGGAGCCCGCCCTCAAGAAGGCTCTCGAGGAGTTCGGCCAGCGGGGTCGCGGAGGAAGAGATCTCAAGTGGGTGTCGCGTGCTGTGCGGGACTTGAAGCTGAAAGGAGTGGGTCCGGATCTGATCGCGGCTTTCAAGAAGATGAAGCCATCGACGAAGGAGGGCGCCTACTACCGCGACTTCAACGAAGCCCTCATCGCGGTCGCGGACGCCTCCTGGCAGCCAGAACTCGTGAGCGTGCTGGCGGAGGATTTTCCCGTTCTTGATCCCCAGAAGAAGGATCCCGCCGCCGTCAACGAGTTCAAAGACAAGCTATACCAAACCGTAACCGCCGTTCAGCTGCTGGGCGAAACCAAAGCATCCAGTGCTGTGGACCCGCTTTTGAAGGTCGTCCTCGATCCAACCCGTGCACAAGCGGGCAACGAAGCACTGCTGGCTTTGACCAAAATTGGTAAGCCTGCAGCCTTGGAAGCCGCGAAGCTGCTCAGCGGTGGTTCACCGGAACTCGTCCAGTTTCAAAAGAAGCAGATCCAAAAGGCGAACAATCTAAAGGCGCCGCCCGAAGGCGACCTGCACCAGGGGCCTGCCGCAATGATCCTCGGCGCCATCGGACGTCCCGAGGGCATCGCTCCATTGATGAAAGCCCTGGAGGACGCCAAGGAAGATGCGGAAAAGGCTCAGTTCCTCACGGCCTTGGCGATGATGCCTCATACGCCGGAAGTAGTGGACACCTTCAAAGAGGGTCTCAAAGAGATGCCGACGGACGCAAGTGCGGGTCAAGGCAACGCGCTGCAATCATTGGCCGAGCCTGCAGCGTTGATGTTCGACACCTCCCTCGTACCCATCCTCGTCGACCGTGCCGGTGACCTGATACGAGCCAAAGAGATAGTGCCCGCTTCACTGCTCACCCTTTCGGCTATCAAGCTCATGGACCCATCACAAGTGCGGTCGGTGGGAGCCGTAGTAAAACGCTTGGGCAAGGGTGAGGGCCCGCTAGCTAAACACCTCGAAGGCGTCAACGAAGCCTACGAAAAATCCTCGAAGCTCCTTGAACAGTGCAAGCAGGATGCGGCCTGTTACATGACCGAAGCCAAGAAGAGCAGCAACCAAACCAAGAACAATCAGATCATTGCCATCAAGGCGATCTACGCTTTCCAGAACCTCAAAGGCGCGGACAGCGCGAAGGTACTTGGCGACGAGCTGCCCGCCTTCGAGGAAGCTGCAATTCGCTATACCGCGGCTCAAGCCATCGATCATCACTCTCCCAAAGGCAACGCCGAGCTTGCCAAGGGGCTGGAAGCCATCGTCGAGAAGCGGAAGAGTTCACCTGACAAGGCAAAGGTTTCTGCCGATAAGCCGGTGCGCGACGTCGTGTATCGTTTGAACGCGCGAGCGCAAGCGTAAGTAAAAGACGAGACACGCAGGTGCGGCTCCGGCCGCACTTGCGTAGAATCAAATAGGCATCGCATCGCCAGATGCTTCAAGCGGCTTGCCGGGGGTGGTCTGCGCTCGAGATGCCGGGGGTGTTAGATCGGGTAATCCTGACGTCGCAAGCCCAGCTCCGTCAGGGCTTGCAGAACTTCAGCCCCGTGGTCAGACGCGGGCGGCGCGAAAACTTTGCGAACGACCCCTTCGGAGCCGAGCAAGTAACTGACGACAGTCCCAGGTTCGATACCGAAGACCCCGTGGACCGTCGACTCGAAGTCGGCCAAGAACAGGTGTGACAACTTGTGCTCGGAGGTAAACTCTCGATGCACCACCGTTGGCTCCGGTGAGACAGCGAAGACCATCCCAACCTGGGCGTGGAGGTCGGTCCAGTGCTCGCGGATTGACAGCGCCAGCGTCGTGCACTGCTCGGACCGATTGCGCGGGCAGAAGTAAACGACTACAGGACCGCCCGAGAGGAACTCCTCCAAGCGCACGAGCTGCCCGTTGTGCGCGAGAGCCGAGAACGCATGCACCGACTCGCCCACCACCAGCGGCTTGTCTGGAAGTGAAGGCGGCCGCTGCATCAACTCCGACTCCGGGGGCGCCTTCGCGTTGCCGGAGCCCGGGGTTGGGTCGGAGTCACGGCGGCATGCGGCCAAGAGCAGCGCGCCAATGATGGCACACACGTGGCGCCGGGATGTTTGCCGTGCTTTGGCCGTCGGAAGTGTACTTACGCGCGTCACAGGATTTCGTACTCCCGAAGTCGTCGATAAAAAGTGCGGCGCGGGATCCCGCTCAGCTCAGCTGCCTTCACTCGATTCCAATTGCAAGCTTCGAGTGCTTCGATGATTCGCTCCTTCTCCGATCGACGGTGTGAGGAGAGCGTCTGTCGTGAAGGTCGGCGCGGGAGTTCACCCTCCCCTGCTCTGCGGGCTTGGCTATCCGAGCTTTTGACCGCGCTGCCCTCCGGGTCTAAACTGTCGGTGTCATCGCCCGGCTCGATGCCCTGCTCGCCATCATCGGCGATGGTACCGGGCAGCTCCAAGTCGCCGCGCTCGACGTCATCGCCTTCGCACAAGACCCACGCGTTCAGCAGTGTGTGCTCGAGCTGACGAACGTTTCCTGGCCATGAGTACTGCATGAGGGCGCGGAGAGCGGAGCGCGAGATGCCTTTGCGATCACGCTTGTAGCGAGCCGCAAAGATGCTGAGGAAATGGTCCACCAACAAGGGGATGTCATCCAGCCGCTCGCGCAGGGGTGGGAGAGGCAATTCCACCACGTGGATGCGGTAGTACAAGTCCTCACGAAACTTGCCCTCGCGCACGAGCTTGTTCAGATCCCGGTGTGTCGCAAAGATGAATCGACAATCCACGGCCTCCTCTACCGAACCACCAACTGGTCTCACCTTGTGCTCTTGAAGGACGCGCAGTAGGCCAGCCTGCATCTTGTGAGGCATCTCGCCGATCTCGTCGAGCAGAACTGCTCCCCCGGAAGCCTCGCGAAACAGCCCTTTCTTATCTCGATCGGCCCCCGTGAACGCACCGCGGACGTGGCCGAACAATTCGCTTTCGAGGAGATGCTCAGGAATAGCACCGCAGTTGATTCCCAGAAAGGGCTTCTTGCTGCGGGTCGAGGCCCTATGAATGGCTCTGGCAGCGACTTCTTTTCCAGTACCGCTTTCACCTGTTAGCAGCACTGGCACGTCGGTATCTTTGATGCGCTCAATCAAGGAGTAGCAGCGGCGCATGGCGGTGCTGGTACCGACCATTCCCTGATAACCAAAGTGACCGTAGAGGGTATCCTCGGTCTCCCGCAGTTTGCGGCGTGTCTCACGCAGACGTTCCGTCCGCGCGCCGAGAGCCTCCTTCAATTGACGCTGCGCCTTCTTCAGTTGCTCGTTTGCGCGTTCCAGTTGTTCCGCCCGCTGGGCGTTCTCTGATATCAAACGCGCGGTCTCGAAAGCGAGTGCAACCTGGTCGGCAAAGGCGCGAAGGGTGGGGAGCTCGCGATGAAACCCGCGGTTGCTCTCGTGCCGGTTCTCCACGTACAGGGCACCCAACGGCTCCTGGTAGCGTGCCGTTATGGGAACGCAGACGACGGACTCCAAGTGCATTTGGTGAACGCTGTGAAAACCTCGCATGCGCTGGTCGTCACGGGCGCTCGTGCTCACGAAGGGTTCCCGCGTTTGTATCACGCGCTCCGCAATCGAGCGCGAAAATTCCAGGTGTTGCGTATCACCTGGCCTGGTACTCGACGAATATACCTGGAGCGTTCCGTCCGCTTCGCGCAGGATCACGCACCCCCGCTCAGCGCGCAGGAGTTCCACTGCGTGCTCTATCACCCGCGCCGTTAGCTTGGGAAGCTCCACTTCGCCCAGCAGCTCGCGATTGATTTCCAGAAGCTTTCCCAGTCGCTGTTCGAGCGGCGAAGCCGACGCGGAGGCGGTGACGGAGAGAGAGAGGCTGGCCGCATCTACCTGGATTGGAGAGTAGGCAACGTGGGTTTCTGCACTTCCCATTGCCACGTCGACGCTCGCGCGCAGCGCGCGCCGTCGGGGATCGTTCCAGAACACCTCCCGCAGGTCCCGAGGTAACCTGGCGCCTATCTGCTCCAGCACCGTCACCGCCTCAATCCGGTCCCGCCGGGCCGTTATATTTTTGCCCGATGCGGCCTCTAGTTCCGCCCGAGCCGCGAGGATCCTCCACTCCCAATCCTTTTGCTGGGCCTCATGAGCAGCCTGCAAGCCTTCGTCGAGCGCAGCACGAGCTTGACCTTCGTCGCCCGCCGCCAAGCACACCTTGGCCGAGGCGAGCGCAACGAGCGAACGGTGCGCCGGATTATCACCAAGCTGAGCCTTTGCTCGAGCCACCTCGGTCGCCAAAGCTTGCACGTCCAGCTCAGGTGAGCGGGCAGCCACGAGTACGGCTTCGAGGCGGGCCTCTGCCCCGCGGACGCCAGAACCTTGCGCCTCCCACTCCAGCGCGCACTCACGATAGCAACGGATAGCAGAGGCATCGTCGCCCATGCGCTCGAATAGCTCCGCCTGTACTCCGCTCAATTGTGCTCGGGCCACGGCTGGAAGCGTCTCCCGCTGTTCCTCGACTGCTTCGATGCTCGCTCGGGCCCGGGCGAGACGACCCAAGAACAGGTCGAGGTTCGCCAGATTGAGCAACGCGTTACGAACCGTGGCCCGCCGCCCTGAGCGGCGACCCATGTCTGCCGCGGCTTCGTAGTGCTCTATTGCCGTAGCCACGTCGCCGCGCTGCTTGTGTAGCACCGCCAAATTCAACTGGACGGTTCCAACGGTGCTCGCATCGCCACCGTTCTGGGCGCAGTGTAGCGCCCGCTCATAGGCGGCTTGTGCGCCCTCGGCGTCGCCTGCGTGGTGCAGCACCGTTCCAACACACGAGTGGACGAAACCTTCGACGCGTACATCTTTGGCGGCTCGCGCGACTTCGACGGCCCGCGTGAGGGAATCACGAGCAGCTTCACCCTTGTCGATGTGACTCAGCGCCAAACCCTCGAAAGCCAGGGCAAAGGCTCCGAGTTCGCCGGGCTGGTCGCGCAGCGGCGTCAGCAGCGCCAAAGCCTCATTGTAGCGAGCCAGACCTACGTTCGCTCGACCTAACCACACCTGCCACGCCACGGCCTCAGGAGTGCCGTGGCGTGATTCGGCCAGATCGCGAATGGCCTCCAGTTCATCATATGCCGCTCGCAGTTCACCGAGCCCGACGTTCAAGCGCGCACGAGCCGTTGCGATGACCAGCTCATCGCCGTGCTCGACCCGCTCGAGCGCTACCTGGGCTTCGGAATATCGGCCGCGCTGCAACAGGTGTAGCGCCAACGCCAATGGTTCCTCGGGTAGCCCCTCGCTCTCGGTCGCCTCCACGCCGGAAAGGAGACGCTCAATGTCGTCTTCAGAGGCGGCAGCATGTTGATCGATCAACGAGACGGCTCTCTTAAGTCTGCCGGGTATACAGCCGACGGCGTTGACGATTTGCTTGGCTAAGCGCTCGGTCAAGGAAGGCACAGCGCGGCGCAACAGCTCGATGGCAACATGCTCGCCGAGTGGAGGCACGTCGAATACTCGGCAGTCCGTTTCGGGACACGCGTCCCCCGTCGTCACGACAACCGCACCGCTGCTTCGGGATTCTCTCAACAGGCGCACCAAATCGTCAGACAACCCATGACCGTCATCCGCGATGATGGTCAAGCGGTCTCGCGGGAACGACTCGATTTCCTCGCGTAGAGCACCAACATCGGAAGCTCCAGAGCTATCGAACCAGACTAGGGCGCGGCCTTCGATGCCCAACGACCACGCTAGCCGTCGAAGAAGAACACGCTTACCCGAGCCCGCCGGGCCTCGCACTACAATCGCAGTCCCGGGCGCAGCCGAGCACACCATTTGAACCAGCCGGCTCGCCGTCGCTTCGTTGCCAACAATGGGCCAAGTCGTCGTAGGGTCGACGCGCTCGACAGCCTGCTCGATCAGCGATGCGCGACGTAGGGAGGACGCAAACTCGTCTGCGGAAGGAAAACGCTGCTCTGGTTCGACGGCCGTGGCTCGTTGAGCAACCAACAGCAAGTCGCGAATGAGCTGTGGACCAAGCGAGGTTTCCCCCCGCTCCACCGCGTCGCGTAGCGTCACGCCGAGCGCGTATACCTCGGCCCGCACGGTGAGAGGCCTACCTCCCAACAACTCTGGAGCAGCGTATTTTGGAGTCAACCCCGGCGCTGGCACTCCAGCGTCACGCCATGGCGCCGCCAAACCAAGATCGACGAGGGTGACTTCACCAGCGTCGCCCACGATCACGTTCGCCGGCTTGATGTCTCCATGAAAGAACCCGGCTCGGTGCACCAATGTCAGCTGCTCGGCGGCTTTGGCCAGCGCCACTAGGATGCGTTGTGTGGCGGCCTTCCCCGCCATGAGCTCGTCGAGACTTTTCCCGTCGACCAGTTCACGAACCAAGTAGGGCCGGTCGCTTTGGGGGAGGCGTCCAAAGCGCATCACCCGCGGTAATCCGATCCCCTCCAGACCCGACAACGCCACGGTCTCCCGCACGAGGGCCGCCATCTCGTGCTCCGTGGCGTCCTCAGCTAGTACTTTCAGCGCATAGCGCTGCTCACTGTAGTGGTCTTCAACCTCCCATACTTCTCCTCCTCCCCCGGTACCCAGGCGGCGGATTGCACGGTAGCGGGCAGGTAGAGCAATGGAACTCATTGCGGTGCCCCCAAGGCGTCGCTGAATGGTGACAAGGAACGTCCGCTCACAATCCGTAGTCCGCTCCGAGTCCAAAGAAGACACTAGTGACCGTGAATCCGGTCTCCAGCCTGGCCACGAAGTTTCGGTGGAACTTGTAGCGCAAGCCTACCTGCCCGGCGATCCACGGAAAAATCAGTGGGCTCGAGCCCCCGTCGAGCCAACTTGGTTCGACGTAGCCGTTGTAGTGGTTGTTGACACCGTCACAGTAGACCGGGTCGGGAACGCCCGGTTGTACGCACGGTGCATAGGATCCACTGCCGTCCGGGTAAGCCTGGGTGCGAGTCATCTCACCGAAGACTGAGCCGATACCGATTCCCGCGCCGTATATCATAGATAAGCCGGGAGAAAACTCAGCTGTGCTCCAAAGGAAATCAGCTCCGATGAACAGCACTTGGTAGTCCGCCGTTATCGTTTCCCATGCCGCCTCCACGTCCGAGTTTCCTTTGAATGGAACATCAGCCATCGAGTAGAAGCCAAGCATCCCGAAGAAGTTGTACTCGAAGCCATCCTGCCGAATGGCAAACTCGATACCTGGCGTATTTACCCACAACGTCTCACCGCCTTCGGCAAACCAATGCTGCACGAACTGCGGCACGACCTGCAACCGATAGCGCGCACCAAGGAAGTAGTAGGTCTCACCGGGCAGCTCGAAAATGCCGTCGGTTTGGTCTGACGTATCGGGAGGCGACGCTGGCGGCTTGCTGGCAGTTTCCGACGACTCGACTTCGACCTCGCCCTCCTCGTCTTCCCCATCGTCCGCCGCTTGAGCCATGGCCGCTTGCGGAAAGACGGCGAGCGCCAGGGCGGTCACGATTGCGCGGGGCGTCCGTCCCGTGGCGAAGGGGGAACGCGATCGAGGAGTTGCAAGTGTGAGAGCCGTGTCGGTGGGCATTGTCTGGTGCATGATCAGTTCCTTCCCGCCCCCGCCTCGGTCAGCGACCGATGTGCCAGGATGCGGCACTTCCTGTGCCACCCGGTGTGCCAGAAAAGCCTGCTGCTGAGAACCCATTCCTCGGGCCAGGGCCAAATTTTTGCTTGCCGTGCTGTGCCAGCCGAGAACTGCTTTGACCCGGTACGCGTGCAGGAGCCTCCGCGCTCGCGGAATTTCGACACATCCGGCCTGGATTCGAGGGTAGCCTGACGCGCGGAGAGGAACGATATGACGAGCAATGTGAGCGAGCAGCAGGATGCGGCCGAGGTGGATCAAGGGACGTCGGGGGAAGACGACGAGGAGCTCCTCGGGCCGGTGACGGTCATCGAACGCATCCCGGCGACCGGAGAACACGACTTGACGCCCGAAGAAGTCGAGGAAGAGGGCATTCCTCTGCCGCCGCACCTCGTGCTGTATCCGGAGCTTGGTCGGGGAGGCATGGGGCGCATCCATCCAGCCACCGATCGCAACCTTCTCCGTCACGTGGCGCTCAAGCGCTTGGACAAAGCCTTGGCTGAAGTTCCCATGTATCGGGACGGCTTCATCGCCGAGGCGCAGATGACGGGCCAGCTCGAGCATCCAAACATCGTACCCGTTCATGAGTTGTCGATTGCGGACAACGGCGTCCCCTACTTTACGATGAAGCTCGTGCAGGGCGTTCCGATGGACACGTGGCTGCGAGACAAGGCGAGGCCCGTGGGTTCTAGCGAGCGGCTTCGCGAAGGTTTGGATGTTTTCATCAAGGTTTGCGACGCTGTCGCCTACGCTCACCACCGCGGGGTGGTGCACCGCGACTTGAAACCCGAAAACATAATGATCGCTAGCTTCGGACAGGTTTACGTCATGGACTGGGGGCTCGCGCGGCTGACGAAGACGCGGCCCTACTCCGGTGCCCGAAGCCAAATGGAGGCGCCGGGTCCGGTGGGAACTCCACCTTATATGTCTCCCGAACAAGCTCGGGGCGTGCCCCACGAGATGGACGAACGCAGCGACGTCTTTGGGTTGGGCGCGATCCTGTACGAAATACTCACGGGGCGAGTCCCGTATGGAGAGATCCGCGATCAGGAGGTGGTCATCGAGCGCGCGAAGCAAGGCCGCACGATACCCGTAGAGGTCGTAGCCACGAAGCTCGGTGTGGCTCAACGGATCGCCGCACCTCAACGCATTTGTCGCATCGTGGACAAGGCTATCGCTGCCGATCCTGCCAAGCGCTACCAGACGGTGGTCGAGCTCCAACAGGACATCAAAGCATTCCTGGGCGGCGGCATGCACCTACCAAGCCGGACCTACTCAGCGGGTGCCGTCATCATTCGTGAAGGCGATATCGGTGACAGTGCATACTTGATCGTGAGCGGCAAGTGTGAGGCTTCACGCCGCGTGGGTAGTGGCGACGAAGTTTTGGCGCAAATGGGACCCGGCGAGTTCTTCGGCGAGCTGGCGCTCGTCTTGGACGAACCGAGGGCGGCGACGGTGCGTGCGGTGGATAGCGTGACCGTGTTGGTGCTCGACAAAAAGACGATGACGGAGGGCCTTGGCGTCGATAGTTGGGTAGGTGCCCTCGTTCACGCGCTCACCCATCGCTTTCGGACGCTCGAGCAACAAGTGCGCGCGTCTGGTCTACGTCGCGATTCAGGGCCTGGGATCACTGTCCCCGAAGGCTGACGACCGGTATTACTCGAGCGCCTTCACTTGCACCTGCACCTGCACGTTCTCACCGCCTCGAAAGTCGGTGAAGTATAGAGCATAGTGCCGCTTGCCGTCCGCTCCGCGCACTATCCAAGAAGCGGCCAAGGGCTCACGCCCATCAGAGGAGAGCCAACTGTTTCCGATACGAGCCCGCACGCTGTACGTTCGCTCCCAGGGCAGCGCGGGATTGGTGAGCTCCGCATGACCAATAGCGTCGAAGCGCTCACGCTCGCCATCTGCCGTGCGGTGAGCTTCATCACTCGACACGGTTGGTGTACCCGTCGTACTTGGATCCTGCTCCAAGTCGACGGCGACAACGCCCGCTGAGCCTGACAGTCCGCCGTTGACGAAGATTTCCGTGCGCTGAAAACAAAGATGCCAGTCGCTACGCGATAACCACTCTCGCTTTGTGAGCGCGTACCGCGTGCCACTAGCGAGGTCGACGCACCCCGCAGTCGATCCAACCGGGATGGTCACACCGCCCGCCCGAGCGTCAATCCCGTTCAGCTCGATTGTCTCACCGTTCGACCCGTCTGTGACTTCAGCGAAACGAATGGCGTATACGCCGCCTTCGGCCCTGTCGGCCCCGTCCACCCCGTCAGCGTAGTAGCTCAAGACCTGTACTTTGAAGAAGCGACCGTCGCTGTCTCTCACCCCATACACCCGGAACCGGCTAATGATCCCCCCCTCTGCGAACCAGTACCAGCTGCTAAATGCACCGTCGCTCAGGTCAGCCCGCATCGGCACTGCCGGCGCTGTATCGAAGAGCAGGTCAAGCGCACTCGACGGCCCAAAGGACGCACCTTCCCCTGGACCCGCAACCCCACCATTCGTGTATGCCGTCAAACCATCGAAGTAAAGGTCCCAGTCGCTCCGAGTACGGTCGCTTCCGGACAACACACTAGGGCCTGCCAGCGCTAAATAAACGTTGCCGGTCAAGGCAAAGGTAAAGGGTTCACCTGGCAGGCTCGTCCCGGCATCGCTAGTTGCTGGAACGTGCGCGCCACCATCGCGAGGGTCGATCTCGTTGGCGGCGGCATCGACGCCCGTAGCGCCAGGGCTCTTGGGCGCCGTCCCAAGATCGGCCTCTTCCGAGCAACCTGCGATCAAGAGCAGCCAGATTCCGAACGGCGGGCGTGCGCATTGACGGAATGAACGGCGAGCAGGAAGCATTGTGGAATTATCGTGACGCGGAGACTCGACGCCAGTGTTCGTCCACTCGGCGGTCGCGCAGGCCGCGGAAGCTGCGCTCCTCGCGGTGCTCTGAATCTTGCCTCGCTGCAGTTTTTCCTTCCACGTGTCGCGGTCGTCCCCATGTATTGCCGGCGCCCGCCTCCAATCGCGCTTTGACGCTGCACCCAGCCCCGCGTTTTGTCCCAACACTGGCGGTGGCGGAACCGGGATGTACATTGATACTCGTGCTTCGCTCGCTCCGCCGTTTCCTCCTCCCTCCTCTGCTTGGAGTCGTCGCCGTTGGTTGCGCGAGTCCAGACCTTTACGAGGTCGCCAATCAAACCAGCAGCGTCGAAGGAGGTCAGGTCGACGAAAACGCCACGGATGTGTTTCGCGTGCTGACTCGCATCACCGGGTTCGGTGAGTTGTGTTCAGCGACGCTCATCTCCCCGCAACTCATGCTCACGGCACGTCACTGTGTCGCACCCACGAACACGTCGGATGTCAACTGCGCTACGGACCGTTTCGGGCCCGTCATCTCCCCTACCGAAATCAAGTTCTCGAACGCCACTGAACCCGACATCTATAGTCGGTGGTTCGATGCATCCCGCATCTTGGTGAGCGATGAATCGGACGAAACGTGTGGTTACGATATCGCGGTCGTGATTTTGAAAGATGCAGTACCGGATGACGTCGCGACACCGGCTACCCCTCGCTTCTCTCCCCCCATAGCGCGAGGCGAAACCTACCGCGCCGTTGGCTATGGGGCGAGCAATGCAGATGAACGGCTAGCAGAGTTTGGGATCCGCCATTCCCGGAGTGGCTTGCGCGTCGATTGCGGACCCGGCGAATCGTGCGACGCTAGCGTCACGGCTCAGGAGTTCGTGGGAACCGAGGGAGCATGCAGTGGCGATTCGGGCGGTCCCGCTTTCGATCGCGAAGATCGAGTCATCGGGGTGTTATCGCGCGGCGTCCAAGGTTGCCTGTCTCCGGTTTACGTGGGCGTGCCGGCCTTTCAAGCTTTGCTTCTCGACGCGGCGCAACAGGCGACCGAGCTCGTAGGCGCGCCATTGCCGGTTTGGGCGGGCGGTGCCGAAGCACCCGCGAAAAGTGGGGACGACGTCGATCCAACACCACGAGCAGCCGATGCTGGGTCGCAAACCTCGCGAAGCTCTCTTTCATCCCAGCTGCCTCGGGAAGCGGGCTGCACGGTTCATGCTTCATTGGCGGCGAGTAGCTTTTGGGGACACTGGGGCAGCTGGCTGTTGGGAGCCATCGCTGCGTGGGGTATCCGTCGCCGCTACGCTAGCTCGTAACCCGGCTTGCTCATGGCGTACAGGGCTGGAGTGGCGAAAGGTACCACGGTGATGGATTCGCGCAGTCTCCACAGATGAGCCCAATGAGCCAGGTTCCCGTGTTGTCGATGCCCGTGAACGGTGCTCCGCTCTCGTTTTGAAGATCGCTCAAGACCATCGAGGTCCCTACCTCTACGGTGCCCCGCCACTCGTCGATGGCTATCTGTTTGAGGTCGAGGAACTTCGATTCTAACTCGGCCGGCGTTTCCGCGTAATGAGCGACCAGAACTTCTCCGACTTTGAAGGGCTTGAACTCCGTCCCCATCGCTGTCGTCGTCATATCGTTCCAGTCGATGCTGATGGCAGCGCTTCCTGGTGGGACGTAGGTGGGAGTCAACGAGGTCAGGTCCGCGTCCCAGGTTAGTGTCGTCGAAGTGTTGTCTACGGTGACCGTGGTCTCGGTAGAGCTAGGATCGAGTTTGAACGCCCGGATCATGCGCGTACCCAGGCCCTTCGTCTCCGTACCCGTGCGCGTCATGATGGTGTAAGTATACAGATTGGGGTCATACTCGGTCGGATCGAAGGTAGGCATGATCTCCTCTGGCGTGAGAGGATTCTGGAATGCTTGCGCCTGTAATATACTGGCCGAGGTGAACATATCTTCCGGATAGATCATGGCGAACGCGGCCGTGTCGGCCTGGGCCAACACGTCTTGGTTCATCTTTATGGCGAGCTCCTCGGGAGGCATCTTCCACACCAGGATCAGCACCATATCGATATCGATCAGCGGATTGACGTCGTGGTTGAGAAAGTCTTTGCTCAAGCCCGTCCAATCCAGCGTCAATTCCGTGTTCGGCTTCACGTACGCCAGGTTGAAATTCAGTGCGCTCGTAAAGCCGTAGTTGTGAACCTCGTTCGCCTTCAGCATTGTCACGCCCGCTTCGTCGCGAGCGGGGCAAGCCGCCCCCGAAACGGGACTCACCGCTCCCGCTGGGGAGACAGCCGTCGTGTTCGGGAAAGGAGCGGGTGAAACGGCCGTCGGCGTGACGGAAGTGTCTCCACCGGCAGGGTCTTCTTCATTAGGCTCCCCACATCCGTACGCGCAGATCAGAGCGAGTACTGGCATGACGGTCAGAGGAGTACGAGGGGTTGTCATGAGGAACCTATAAACGAGGGGAGCTACCGGTGCTAGGGCGCTGCTACCGACAGCTGTCGCGCGACTCCCGAAAGACGTCTAGTGTGACGCTACCTCGCCAACTGGAGCGAGATGGCGAACAACAATTGCGTTGACGCCAAACTTGTCTTTCAGTCGTGAACGGCATTCTGCTTAACGAAGTGCGGGCGGTTGTGGCGGTTGCGTGTTTCAAGCAGTGCCTCGTGCAATCCCGGGCCAGCCACACGCAAGTTGGCGCGCTTCAGCGCGCGGGCGGACCGTAGAGACTCTCCCGCTTCTCGGCGTATCCGAACGCATCACCCGCTCCGCCGCTGGTGATGGTCTGCACGATGTTCTTCTCGGCGTCCACCTCTTGGATGATCCCCAACACCGAGTAGGTCACCAGAGTATGGCCGTTGTTCAGCCGCTGGGCGTCTCCCATGATGTTGTTGCTCAAGCCGCTGCCATACTCCCACTCCCGAGTGGCAACACCGGTATCGAGATCAAGGCCGATTTCGATGGCCAGGGACTGCTCGCTGCGAGGCCCGTTGTTGAAAATGAGAATTCGGTCGAGACCAATCAAGTGGAAGCCGTGCTGGTTGTCCCAAGACGCGCCTTCACCCGTGAAGGAACTATTCTGCCCGCCGAGCACCCAAACCGTTTCGCCGGTATCGCGATTGACCTTGGTGTAGCTGTCGTGCTCGAGGTCGGAGAACACCACAGTGTCGTCTTCGGCCATGTAGTGAATGGCGTTGAGATGACAACGTCCGGCTTCGCCGTGAGCGTCCCCCGCGTTTACGATCGTGCGCACCTGGCCGTCGGCAGTCCGCTCCCGAACGTCATCGCATTGGGAGCCGCCAGCCCCGTAGGCGATGAAGACAACGCTCTCATCCGGGGTGATCGCGAAGTCGTGGTTCATGTCCGTGAATTGGGAGCTCAAATCTTCTTGCTCGCTCCCGTCCATGGCCACCCGCATCATCTGAGCGCCGTTGTTACCCTTGGGGACGTTGGCTCGTCCAATCCACATATACTTGCCGTCGTAACTCATCCGCGCTCGCGTCGGCTCCGCCACCCCGGAAGAAAACCAGACTGGGCTCCCCTGCTCGTTGAGGATGTACGCGTGTCCGTTGGCAGCGTAGTTGCTCGTGATGGTGTAACCTTTGGCCACCTCACCCGAGGTTTCGACGTCGAGATTCCGCAGAACGTTCGGCACGGGGCCGGTTTCTAGTGTTTGGTTCTCCCCGGTGCACGTCTGCTCCCCGGCCTTGACCACGATCCGGAAGTTGTAGGTGGAGGATCCCTCCATCCCCAGCAGTACGGTACGTAAATTGGCCGCCTCGAGATCAACCGGGGCGGTCAATCCGTAGGTCGTGTCTTTGCCAAACTCGATCCAAGCATCAGTCACGGCGGACAAGTCCGTCGACCACTCGACGAGTCCGACCGTCCCAATTCTTTCCGAAACCTCGGCACTGGTGACGGTGATGACGCAGTCCTCTGACGGAGGTGTCGGCTCGGTTGTCGATGGTGGTTC
>CAZNZA010000029.1:0-26731 GCA_964577325.1 uncultured Polyangiaceae bacterium | reverse complement strand
GCCATTGAAATGAGTAGCGCGCAGGTCGATACCGGGTGAACGTTCATCAGGGAGTCCTCATCGTGCGTCGCGTGATTGTCGGCGACGTGCCTTGCTAGGTTGCACGCAAGGCCCTTCCCCAGGCAAGGGAGCACGTCCAGACTGCTTGTCTTAATCGGAGTCGGAGGAGGCGTTCGGAGCACACCACAACTTTCCTGCGAAGTGCAGCCGAAACCAAGAGTCACTTTCGTTCTTACTTCACAGCATGTTCATGGGGTCCATGTCCACGTTCACGCGCACCCGCTTGTCGATTTTCAGCTGCTGAATCGCTCGAGCCACATCGAACAACGGACGGCGTTCCGTCGCGCGCAGCACACATCGAAAGCGATAACGGTTGCGCAAGCGGGCGATCGGCGCGGGGCTAGGAGGAGAGATCTCGGCGCGTGAACCCGCTATTTTTTCGGCAAAGCGGGCCAGCTTCTCAGCCTCGTTCAGTGCGAGCTTTTCCTCTAGCGCGTCGATCCTGATCATCAGCATGCGCACGAACGGTGGATAGCTCGCTTCCCGCCGGTCGTGCAGTTCTTGTTGGGCGAAACCTCGAACATCGTGAGCGATCGCAAAGCGTACGGCTGGATGCTCCGGATTGCGGGTTTGGATGAGCACCATGCCGGGTTCTTTGCTCCGCCCCGCGCGGCCAGCGACTTGCACGAGCAACTGAAAGGTGCGCTCGGACGCCTGATAATCCGGCATGGACAGCGCGGCGTCGGCATTCAGCACGCCGACCAGAGCCACGTCGGGAAGATCGTGACCCTTGGTTACCATCTGGGTGCCCACCAGGATGTCGAGCTCTCGCTTTTGCATGGCATTGAGAATGCGTTCACTTTTCAGTCCCGATGCTACGTCCCGGTCCAAGCGCCCGATGCGGGCCGTAGGAAACGCTTCCTGCAGGGCCACTTCGATGCGTTCGGTGCCGACCCCCTCCTGCGTCAGCTGCCGGCTGTGACATTGGGCGCATTCTTCAGTCATTGGTTCCACGTGATCGCAGTAGTGGCAGCGGACATGCTCCCCCGCGGAGCGATGAACGGTAAGCGCCACGCTACAATTGGGGCATTCGACGACCGTTCCACACGCATCGCACACCACGCTCGGGGCGAAGCCTCGCCGGTTGAGAAACAGGATTGCCTGCTTCCCTCTCTCCAGGGTACGTTGAAGAGCTCGGTGCAGCGGAAGGGTCAACAGTTTGTTACCGCTAGGGCCAGGGCCCACCGAACGCAGGTTCACCACCTCGACGTTGGGAAGCACGGCACCTTCGATGGCCCGCTCCGGCAATACTAGCCGGCTCAACTGCCCTCGTTCCACGAGAGCTTCCGTCTGCAAAGACGGGGTTGCCGAACCCAACAAACACAACGCGTTGCTGCGGTGAGCGCGCAGCAACGCCATGTCGCGGGCATGGTAACGCACGCCCTCTTCTTGTTTGAACGAGCCGTCGTGCTCTTCGTCCACGCAGATGAGCCCCAAACGCGACACAGGAGCAAACAGCGCGGAGCGCGCCCCCACTGCGATCAAAAGTTCGCCGCTGCGCAAGCGTTTCCACATCTGTTGCCGGTCCACTTCGGACAATCCGGAATGCAGTACGGCGATGATGTCCCCGAATCGGGCGCGGAACCGATTGACGAGCTGCGGGGTCAGGGCGATCTCCGGCACCAGCACGATGCAGCCCAACTGCCGCTTCAGACATGCGTCGACCACGTGCAAGTAGACTTCCGTTTTGCCCGACCCCGTCACCCCTTGCAGGAGTGCCGGGCGACGCGTGTCCGCGTCGAGGGCATCTACCAACGCGTCTACAGCCTTTTGCTGTGCTTGATTGAGTGCTTTGGGCTGATCCCGTTCCAGCCGCTGCTCGGCGAAGGGGTCACGTTTCTTGCTAACCTGGCGCATCTCAGCCAGTTGCAGCTCGACGAGGCGCTTTACTGCTGCCCGCGCGCTCGAGTGCGTCTCCTCCAGCTCCGCAATGCTGAACTCTCCGCGTTCGGCGAGAGTCATAGCCACCGCTTTGGCTTGCCCACGCGGCCACATGAACTCCTTCTCGACGCACGCCGCGGCGCCTCTGTCTGTGAGATGCACCGCCTGCACCAGTCTGCCCACGGTCGTAACCCGTGCCTGTTCAAGCAGAGCTTGCGTCTCACGCTCGTTTGCCTGGCTGCGCTCTAGCGCGGGAAGGGCCATGCGCATCACTTCGCCCACCGGTGCGACATAATAGGCCGCCAGCGCCTGGAGGAAGGTGAGTAGCTCGTGCGGAATGGCGGGCTCCGAATCGAGGACGGCGAGCAACGGCTTCACGCGGCTGGGCTCCAAGCCCGGGGGTGGCTGTTCGCTGATTTCGATGGCGAGCCCTACGATCTTGCGCCGGCCAAACTCGCACACGACGCGCATCCCTGGTTGCACCGAGGCACGTAACGCTTCAGGAACTGCGTAGCTGAACGCTTGACCCAACGGAACTGGCACTGCAACCAGGGCAAACACGTCCGGCTGTTGTGGCAGGCCGAGTCACTGACACGCAAGCGTCGCATCGTGTATGGCATGATTGTATGAGCGCACTTCTCGGTGTCCTGGTCCTCGTCGCGCTGCTCGTTCCGCTGAGCATCTCGATCCGTCGCTCTACCGAGCTGTTCGTGGTGCGGATAGGCCCATCGACCGAGGTGGGGCAGGCCCTTTGCCACGTTCACTTCATTCGCGGCCGCATTCCTCGGGCCTTGCTGCGAGAACTGCGCGATGTGCTGGAACCAAGTGACGCTCGAGGCACGCTTCGCGTCATCGTGGAACGTGGCCAAGCCGTGTTGGCTCCTCGCGGGAACTTCGACGAGGCAACGCTGCAGCGCGTGCGCAATCTGGTGGCGATGTATCCGGTGGCCAAGCTCAAGGCGGGAGTGCCCCCAAGCGACAATTCCCGCGCGAGCACAGACTGAAGTTCCAAGCTCGATTCACCCCGGTCGTCGTCTTGCGGTATGCTGCAGGCATGGGGACTCTCGTCGAAGACCTCGGAAGCCAACGGCAGCTCATCGAAACCCACATTTCCTGGGTCTTCCTCGACGGGCAGTTCGTGTACAAGGTGAAGAAGCCGGTCGACTTCGGCTTCCTCGACTTCCGACAGCTCGAGCAGCGGCGAGCAGCTTGCGAGCGCGAAGTCGAGCTCAATCGGCGTCTCACCAATGACGTGTACCTCGGCGTGGTGCCGATTACGCGGGATTCAGCGGGCTTACATTCGATTGCCGGTGAAGGGACCGTCGTCGACTACGCCGTTCACATGATACAGCTGTCCGACGCATCTCGCTTGGACGTCGCGCTGCAGAGCAGTGACGCGGCCGTACCAAGCGCGACCGTGGAACGTTCGTCCCCGCCCTGCAGTGCATCGGAAGCCGCCTGGAACGTCCAAATCGTTCGCCGTCTTGCCCTGCGACTGGCGCAATTCCACGCTTCCGCCACGAGCAACGCGGAAGTCGCCGAGTTTGGTTCCGTGAAGCGAGTTCGGACCAACGTACAGGAGAATTTCGCTCAGACTCGAGACCACATCCTGCAGTTCGTCTCACCGGAGCACGCCCAACAGCTCGAGCGACTTCAGCTGAAGTTCCTTTCCGAGAATCAGAGCCTGTTCAGCCAAAGAGTGCAAGCCGGGCGTATCCGCGACGGTCATGGGGACTTGCGCTTGGAGCACGTGTATCTGGCCGACGCAGGCTTTCAAATTCTAGATTGCATCGAGTTCAACGATCGCTTCCGCTACGCGGACGTGTGTGCCGACATCGCGTTCCTCACCATGGACCTGCGGCATCAAGACATGACAGACCTAGCAGAGGCGTTTTTGGCCACGTACGCCCAAGCCAGCGGTGACTATGACATGTATGCGCTGGTCGACTTCTACGAGAGTTATCGCGCGCTCGTGCGAGCGAAGATTCAGAGTTTTCTGGTCGCCGACCAAACCGGCGACGCCAGACTTGGCCAAGACGCGCGCCGCGAAGCCCGACGCTACTACCTCCAGGCGCTCCTCGCCGAACGTCCCCCTTTGGTAGCTCCCGTCGTGGTGGCCGTCGGGGGCTTGATAGCTTCGGGAAAAAGCCACACGAGCGAGCTCATTTCCCAGATTCTGCACTGTCCCGTGATCGACAGCGATAGAACGCGCAAGCAACTGTTCGCAGGGCAAGTCTCGCAAACCACCGGACACGGGCACTTCGAAGGCATGTACTCGGCGGCCGCTACGGACCAAGTGTATGACGAAGTTTGTCGGCGCGCTCGCGTGGTGCTCGACAGCGGTCGCTCGGTAGTGCTCGACGCAAGCTTTCGTACCCGACAGCAACGCGCACGGCTGCTCGACCTTTGCAAGAGCCCGGGCAGATGCTTACTGTTCGTCGAATGTCAGGCGCCGGAGGCCACACTGCGAGCACGGCTGGCACAACGCGAGACGCAACCGAGCATCAGCGACGCCAGGAACGATCTCTTGGAGGATTTCACCCGCTCCTATGAAGCCGGCACGGAGCTTCCCGCGGAACGTCGTCTCGTGTTGGATACGACCCAAGACGCTGCCGCCCTGCGTGCCGCGCTCACTCGCTTTCTACTCGATTGAAGTTGCGTTTGATTCTCTCTCGCTTCCTCTACGATTGAATTGGTGCCGGCGGCGCCGAGCGCGCTAAGCTCACCCCCTCCCCTCAGTGTCGGACCACTCTCTCCATCGAGCCCTCATGGCGCGGGCGCTGGCTGAAAGCCAACGAGCCTTGCCGCTTTGCCTACCCAATCCTCCCGTCGGCTGTGTCGTGGCCAGCGGCAGTTTGATCCGGGCAACCGGTTATACCCGCGCTCCCGGGCAGCATCACGCCGAGGCTATGGCGCTCGCTGCACTGCCCCCCAACCCGGCGCCATTCTCGGTATACGTGACGCTCGAGCCATGTTCATTCTATGGCCGCACCCCTTCGTGCGCATTGGCCTTGACACAGTTTCCCGTCGACACGGTTTACGTGGGGATGCTCGATCCGGACCCGCGAAACAACGGCAAAGGGTTGGACATCCTGCGCCAGGCAGGGATTCGGGTGGAAGTGGGTTTGTTGGCGGAAGATGTCGCGGCGTTCTTACAACCGTATCTCTGGACCGCTGCACGCTGACCCTGCCTACGCGCCGTACTCGCGGTCGTAGTCGGCCATCGCAGCTTGAATCACCTTCTCGGCGTGGTCCCGCCCGTAAACTTGATTGATGAGCACTTTTGATGCCGAGCCGGGGACCAGCTTGTAGGTCGAGAAATAGTGGGTGAGACGCTCGACCAGGGTAGGTGGCAGCTGGTCGATCTCAGTGGCTTTGCCCCAGAACAGGTCCTTTTCGAACACGGCGATAATCTTGTCGTCCGCTTCGTCGTTGTCGATCATCTGCAACCCGCCGACCACTCGCGCCGTCAACACGATGTCCGAACGCGTGATGGGACGCTCACTGACGACGCAGATATCCAACGGATCGCCGTCACCGCGGCGCGCCAATTCACCGGAAAGCTTGGCCGTGCCCTCACCACAATAGGTGCGCGGGATGAACCCGTACAAAGCGGGCGGTTGTGCCGAGCTGCGGTGCGGACGGTCGACGCGGATGTAGCCGGTGGACTTGTCGAGCTCGTACTTCACCGAGTCGAAGGGCGTCATCTCGATGTAGGCCGTGACCAGAGTCGGAGGATTCGGACCGGCGTCGAGGCCGTGCCAAGGGTGGGGTCGCCAACGGTAGAACGGCGCGGGGAATGTCATGCGGCGCTTATAGTATTCTTGGAACCTTCTCCTTCAAGCTGATTCAGCCAATTGGACACCAGTTAGGCCAAGGGCCGCTCGATCTGCCTCAAGGACGCGCACGACGCAGTCGGCGACGCATCGAATCGGCCATTACCTGTCCCATGAAGGGCAGGTTGTTCCTCAGGTAACGGTTCGCCAAACGTGTGGGATCTTGCGTCAACCGATGCAGCCACTCCAGACCGCATCGCTGTACCCATTCGGGAGCGCGACGAACCTCGCCGCACAAGAAGCTGAACGAACCGCCCACTCCGATCATCCACGTATTGGGAAAGTGTGGACGTAAGGCGTGAATCAAGTATTCCTGCTTGGGGGAGCCAAGCCCGACCCATACCACGTCGCGCGGCCCCTCCTCCTTGAGCAGAGCCGCGGCACGCTGAACTTGCTCTGAGCTAGGGCGCGCGTCGAACGTCAACTCCGAATTTGCCCCAACGCTGAGCGAAGGGTGCAACTCGACGAGTTTGCCGGCGGCTCTTTCGGCGCTGCGCGGCGTACCGCCTAGCAAGTACATGCTCAATCCCTCGCGCGCGGCGCGCGCGGATAAAGTCAATAGGAGCGTCGAGCCTGCCACCCGCTCCGGAACGGGTTGCTCCAACACGTGGGACGCCCACACCAGCGGCATACCGTCAGCCACCGTGAGCGACGCGGAGTCATAGACCTCGCGCGCCGCGTCGTCCATGTGGTGACGCTGCAAGATGTCGAGGTTCGCCGTCACCACGCTGCCGCCGCGCCCGGCGGCTAGCTCGGCGATGATGTGCTCCACCAAGGCTGCCTCCGTAACGCGCGACACGCGCATACCCATGATCTCCACCTGGTCGAACGTCGCGCTCGTCATCGGTACCCCTTCACACGCCTAGCCCGCTCACTCATAGCCCGCGCAATCCTGCCCTCAGCACCTGTTCGCGCGTCAACTCCCCCCTCATCTCAAATGGAATACTCACCCGCAAGCCTTTCCCGCCGAGCCGGGCATGCCCCCGAAAGGTGTAGGGGACGGGGCCGGAAGTGAGGAGGAAGGGGGCCAGGGCTTTCAGATCCAGCCATTGAACGTCGACCTGCGTGACGAGCCGCGCCGCCCCCTTGGCCGGAATGCGTCCCCGAGGATAAGCCAAGCCCTGACCCAGTTGCGACCCATTCCCCAGCAGGACGACGCCATCAATCGCGTCCGCAACGAGGGGGAAGGAATTGGGATTGTGGACGTCGACCTCGATGCTCAAACGCAGCCCGCTCGGTGCCACCCACATGACGCGAGCCACCTGCGGGACGACGCTCGGGCTCTTTACGGAGCAGCCAACGCCGGTAGCGACCAAAAGTAGAAGGGCACACCGCATCAGCCAGCGCCACGAGCACGTCATCCCTCCACTGTAGCCCGCGCTCCTTCAGCCTCCGAAGCAGAAACCACCTCGAACCCCAGACAAGTTGTCTTGACAACTTGTCTGGGGTCCTGCAGGCTGCACCTCGTGTTGAACCCAGCGTCGCCGCTGCCTCTGTATCATCAGCTCGCCGAGCACTTGATTGCACAGATCCATCGCGGTGCGCTCAGTCCTGGCGACCGTCTGCCCTCAGAACCGGAAATGTCGAGGGCGTATGGCATTGGCCGTCCCACGGTGCGGCAAGCCACGGAAGTGTTGGTGCGACGCGGACTGGCGGAGCGGCGGCGTGGCGCGGGGACGTTCATTCGCGCCACGCCCAATTCGGTGGACCTTTTTACGATGTCGGGAACCGTCTCTAGCTTCCGCAGTGGCGGCCATGAACTCGTGACGGAACTGCTCATTGAGCCTAAGCACTTGGCGACCAACGACGTGGTCCCAAAACCACCGCTGCGAGGGGCGTCTCTGGTATACTTCCGCAGGCTCGGACGGGTCAACGAGCGCCCCGTGCTCGTCGAAGACGTGTACCTGGATGAGGAAGTCTTTGAGGGCATTGCCAACGCGCCACTCAAGGACATGCCGCTCTCCGAGATCGTGCGCCAACGTTACCGCCTCGAACCCATCGACGGCGGGCAAAGCTTCCAGGTAACGCGCGGCCCGGATTCAGTCGCCCACGCTCTTGCGTTGCCGGACGACCAGCATCTGCTTCTCATCCAGCGCGTGCTCGACTTCCCCAATGCCGAGGCCGCACTTTATTCACGACTCTACTGCCGTACAGACTACGTGACCTTTTCCCAACGTCTTGGAGCGTCTCATCATGATCGATTCCCTTCGCGCTAATCACGGCTACTACTCCCAATTCGGCGGCGCCTTCATTCCCGAAGTCCTGCACACCACGTTCACCGAGCTCAACCGTGCGTTCGACGAAGCCCGTTCGGATCCCTCCTTCTGGCAAGAGTACTTGGACCTGATGAGTAACTACTCGTGCCGTCCGACGCCTTTGACGTTCGCCTCGCGTCTCACGACCCATTTCGGAGGCGCCCAAATCTACATCAAGCGTGAGGACTTGAATCACACGGGCGCCCACAAGGCGAACAACGTCATGGGCCAAGGTCTGCTCGTCAAGCGCATGGGCAAAACCAGAGTCATTGCGGAGACAGGGGCCGGGCAACACGGAGTGGCGACGGCAACCATGGCCGCGAAGTTTGGCTATGAGTGCACCATCTACATGGGCGAGGTGGATGTCGCCCGTCAGCGCCCCAACGTGTTTTGGATGGAGCAACTCGGAGCGACGGTCGTGCCCGTCAAAGACGGTGCCCGCACCCTGAAGGACGCCATCAATGAAACGTTCCGGGACTGGGTGGCAAACATGGACACCACCCACTACGTCCTAGGCACTGCTTGTGGGCCTCACCCTTTTCCGGAAATGGTCACCTGGTTCCAATCCATCATTGGCATCGAAGCCAGGAAGCAGGTTCTTGCTCAGACGGGAAAGTTGCCATCCCGGGTCTACGCGTGCGTGGGCGGTGGCTCCAATGCAATGGGACTATTTAGCGGATTCGTCGATGACGAAGGCGTTGAGCTGGTGGGAGTCGAAGCCGGGGGTCACGGCTTGGAAAGCCACGAGCACGCAGCTCGCCTTTCGAGCAAAGACGCCAGCATTGGCATTGCTCAAGGCTACAAGACGTACTTTTTGCAAAACGAAGACGGCAACATGCTCGATACCCACAGCGTCGCCGCTGGGCTCGACTACATCGGAGTTTCTCCCATCTTGGCGCACTTGCATTCAACGGGACGTGCCCGTTTCGAGGCCATTACTGACCGAGAGGTCGTCGACGCCTTGCGTCTCACCATGCGCCAGGAAGGTCTAATCCCCGCGCTCGAGTCCTCTCACGCCTTCGCCCAGGCTTTCAAGGAAGCCCCACGAATGCGCAGCGACGAAGTGATCGTCATCAACCAATCCGGTCGTGCCGACAAGGATATCTTTACCGTAGCCGACGCGATCGGCGACCCTAAATGGGAAGCATTCATTCAGAAGAAGGCGGAGGAATATCGTGCTTGAGGCTTACATTCGCCAGCGCCTCGCGGAGCGGGACATCTTGTTGATGACCCACATCGTGCTCGGCTATCCAGACTTCGATGCCAGCATGAGGATAGTGGAAGCGATGGTCGACGCGGGCGTCGATCTGATGGAATTGCAAATCCCCTTCTCCGAACCGATGGCAGACGGCCCAGTCATTGTCAAAGCCAACCAAGAGGCTCTCGCGCGGGGTGCTACTCTAGAGCAGTCATTCACCTTCGCCGAGCAGGTTAGCAGGCGCTTTGACGTCCCTTTCCTCTTCATGACGTACGCCAACCTCACGTACCGGATGGGGATGCGATCGTTCATCCAGCGCGCAAAGCATTGCGGCATCAAGGGCTTGATAGTGCCCGATCTTCCGCCGGACGAAGCCAAAGAGTACACGGATCACATGAAGGAGGCGTCGCTTTCCCCCGTGTTCATTCTAGCGCCGACCTCGAGCGACGAGCGCCTGCGCAAAGTGGCTTCACAGTCCGATGGGTTCGTCTATTGCGTCGCGCGCAAGGGCGTTACCGGAGCGCACACGTCGTTCTCCGAGCCGGTGCGTCAATACTTGCAGCGAGCCAAAGCGGCCACCTCGCTCCCGCTTGCCGTTGGGTTCGGGATAAAGGAAAAGGCCGACGTCGACTTCTTACGCGGTATTGCGGACATTGCCGTCGTGGGTACCCAAACGCTGCGCGTCATCGACGAGCAGGGAGTCTCTGCGGTCGGGCCGTTTTTGCGCGGCCTACGCCCGTAGAGAGGTACAACGCGGCTCGCACCTCAACAGAAGTGAACGCTGAGTGCCCTCAACAAGTCTCGACGACTGACGAGCCCGACGAGCTGTGGGCCGTCACTAACGAGGACTCGACGGATCCGGTGCTCCATGAAGATCTGCGCGATCGTAAACACGTCCGCACTGGGAGGCACCTTGTATAACGTCGTCGACATGAACTCATCCACGCGACGCAGTTGCGCCGATTCCCCTTGGTGATAGGCGCACGAGGTCACCAGCTGCATACAATCGAGCTCCGAAAGCATACCTACTAGATGCCCGGCGTGATCTTGGACCGGCGCGCCGCTGATCCCTTTGGTGACCAGGACCTGAATCGCCTCGGCGATGCTTTGGTCGACCCGCAGACACGTGATGCGGTCGGTCATGATGTCTCGCGCGGTTGGCGTCGGCGCGCGCATCGAACCAGGCGGACCCGGCCGCGATGACCGCGGCGTCGCGTGGTGTGTACCGGCTTGGATCCCTTCGTGTAATGTCGGCATAGAGCCCCCCTGTGGTTGAGTGTTCAACCTGACACGTTGCGCCATAGCGGGTCATCGAGCAACTCCATTAGTCCACCCCAGCCGGGTGACCCTCGTGCATTTCGAGACGGTTTCCGCAAAGGTCAGCCCTGCCACGCTCATCCGTTTAGTCCTGAATGTGGGGGAGATACCCAGGGTGTGCGCGGGCAAACCTCCGGGCGCCACCCAGGGGGCCGAGGCGGACAAGACTCTGGCCAGACGCGGCACCCACTCCTGCGCTGCGTTCGATGGTCTGCGGCACGGCTCTCGCTTTCATTAACTTGGAGCATGCCCTTGACCTGGTTCTGGATGTCAGGGTCTTCGTTCACTTGAAGCCTTCCTGTTGCCTGCGGACTACCTCCCGTGCGGCGACCCCAGCGGTATTGCCCAGCGCGTCAGCCGGAGCTACCCGCCAGCCATCACCTCACGGGTGCTCCCACTCCGGGAGACCGGGGCGTCGGCCATGGCGCGACGCCCCGGCGCGTCCGGCCCCTGGGCTCCCTCACGCTAGTAGGCGTCGATTGCTGGGAATAGATGCCGGGCCATCCAGTTTCTACGCGGTCGATGCAGGCTCATGCGTCGTGTGTTGACTCTGAACGGGCCATGGCTAGGATGCCGCGCCCCAGACGAAGAGACATCGCCGTTTGGGTGGCGTGCCATTTCTCGCCAACTTCAGTAACTCAACTCCTTCACGTGCCTTCTCTCCCCCAGCCAGTGAGTTTACCGCGAGCCGCGCTCGCGAGTACGCGTCGAGCGGGCCGAAGCGCCTCAACCCCGATCAAACCAACGAAAGGTGGCACATCGCCATGAGTGACGTGATGATCCAGGCAGACTCCCTCAGCAAGGAGTTCGGCCAGGTCCGTGCCTTAGACAAGATCAACTTCGAAGTCCGAAAGGGCGAGGTGGTCGGCTTTTTGGGCCCCAACGGTGCGGGCAAGTCGACCACCATGCGCATCTTGACGTGCTTCATCTCGCCGACCGGGGGTCGGGCGAAGGTGCATGGCTTCGACGTCTTCGACGAACCCCTCGAGGTGCGCAAAAGGCTCGGCTACCTACCTCAGCGCGCGCCTCTGTACCAGGACATGGGTGTCTGGGAATATCTCGAGTTCGCCGCTCAGATACGAGGTATTGATGCAAGCGCCTTCCGCACTCGCCTCAAGAAGGTCGTTGAGGTGTGCGGTCTGGCTCAAGTGCTGGGTAAGCCCATCGGTGAGCTATCTCACGGTTACCGGCAGCGCGTTGGTTTGGGCCAAGCGTTGATCCACGATCCGCCGATTCTGATACTGGATGAACCAACCGCTGACCTCGACCCCAACGAGAAGGCGGAACTGCTCCGCTACATCAAGGAGATCGGCAAGGACCGAACCATCCTCTTGAGCACCCACAACCTGAACGAGGTGGAGGAAGCCTGCGCCCGCGCCATCATCGTGAGCAAAGGCCGAGTCGTCGCGGACGGCAACCTCGACGTCATTCGGTCTCGGGGCGGCTCGCTGCGCTACACCGTGGCGATTGACGAGGTCTCCGCCGCACCTGGAAAAACGCCACCCCGCGCCGACGAAGTACAGGCCGCCCTCCAGGGTCTGCCAGGTGCACAGCGGGTCGCTGAAAAGCCGTCAGACGAGACGGTCCACCGTTTCGAGCTCGTGAGCGCCCAAGACGACGACCTGCGAGCTACCGTCTTCCGTCTCGCGGTCGACAAGGGCTGGACGCTCCTGGAACTGCAGCGCGACGCCCAAAGCCTCGATAGTGTCTTCCGCGATCTCACCCGAGGAGATGAAAAGCTCGACCGTGGGGCTTCGTGGAAGGAAAGCAACGTTGATGATTCCGGCGCAAAAAGCGAAGCGCGAGAGGAGGCGAATTGATGTCCCCTATGATGACGATTGCGAAGCGGGAGTTCCGTTCCTACTTTGATTCTCCCGTTGCGTACGTGGTGATTTGCCTGAGTTTTCTCGGGCTTGGCCTGATGTTTTTTCAGTTCGACGGCGGCTTCTGGGAAGAGGACCGAGCCAGCATGGTGAACCTGTTCAAGTACATTCCGCCGGGTTTGGCCATGCTCGTCGTGCCCGTGGTTACCATGGGTTTGATCGCTGAAGAAAAGCGCAGCGGCACGCTGGAAATGCTCATCACGCTCCCCGTCAAGGATAGCGATGTGATGCTCGGCAAGTACTTCGGTGCACTCGGCTTGGTCCTCGTGCTGCTCCTGTCCACGCTAATCTATCCAATCGCCATGTTCTGGAAGCCGTGGATGCTCGGCAGCCTAGATTGGGGACCGGTACAAAGCGCTTATCTGGGGCTCATCCTCTTCAGTGCGGCAGCGGTGTCGATAGGGCTACTCGTGAGCTCTCTAACCGATAGCCAAGCCGTCTCCTTCTTCGTCACCTTCTTCATCCTCCTGCTTGCCTGGTACATCGGTCGCAGTGCCGATTGGATGGGAGGAACACTCGGTGAAGTGCTTCGTTACATCAGCTTCGAAACCCGGATGTCGGGCTTCATGCGTGGCTTGGTCGACACCAGGGATATCGTCTACTTCCTGAGTATCGCCGTCGTTTGTTTGACGTTCGCCTTTCGCAAGCTGGAAAGCAGAAAGTGGGCTTAACCCATGGCAATTGACAAGAATCGTAAAAAGGTCGCGACTCAAGCCGGCTTGTACTTGGTGGTCATCACCGCAATTGCAGTGGTGATCAACATCCTCTCGATCGGCGCCAATCAACGCGCGGACTGGACGAAGAACGAGCGCTACACCCTTTCGCAAGGCAGTGCTCGTCTCGTGCAGGGTCTGAAGGAGCCAATTCTATTCGACGTCTACGTTACCCGGGGGTTGGCGAAGCTAGAGGTCTTCATCGATGACCTGACGAGTTTGCTCAAGGAGTACGAACGTCAAGGCGGTGGCAAGTTTCAGTTCACGATCATCGAAGCCAAGACGGAAGAACTGAAAGAGCAAGCCAAGGAAGCTGGGCTTCAGCCCATGGCGTTTGCTGCCCAAGCGGAAACCGGCGACGATCAAGCGGCCATTGCACAAGGCTATCTCGGCATCGTCGTGAAGTACGGCAGTGAGAAGGACATCATCCCGCTCTTCCCTGGCCAGTCGATGGGGCTCGAGTTCCAGATCACCAACAAGATCCGCGAAATTCGCGACAAGGCGGAAGACCTCAAGCACAAGATCGGCGTCATCACCGGCAAAGACGAACTAAAGCTGACCGATCAAAACCTGCTACCGCGCCGTGGCCAGGGCGGGGTCAACATTCAGCAGATTCTGACCCAGAATTTCCCCTTCTACGAGTTCGTCGAGGTTGACCTGAAGGAGGGGGCCGAAGCGGTAGATGCCGAGCTGAAAGGTCTCATCATCACTCAGCCGCAAAAGGACTACACCGATCAAGAGCTCAAGCGCATCGACGACTTTCTGATGCTGGGCGGGAAATCGCTGGCAGTGTTCGCCTCGGCCGTCAACATCAAGCCCAACGACGCTACCATGAAAGCGGAGCTCGACACCCGTAACCTGGACAAGCTCCTGAGTGGGTATGGGATCAACATGCGCAAAGACTTGCTGCTCGACTACGGCGCACAGTTCCAGACCCCCGTCATAACCCAAGGGGGGATCCAAGCCGTGCGTCACCCTCCAGTGGCACACGTGGTGGACGATCCGCGACTCGAGGGAAACGAGCAGACGCTTGATAGCAGCTTCGCCGCATTCTTCAGACTGCCGGAAGTCGCGTTTCCCTATCCGTCGAGTCTGGAGCTGTTGAGGGACAAGCAACCCGCCGAAGTGCAGTTGAAAGCCGTAGCACGCACGACCCCCAACACGACTCTACTCACGGATGAAAGCATCGATCTCAGCGTGCGGTTGGAAGGTTGGCAGCCTAAGTCGCCTTCAGAGCAGCACGTGATAGCCGCGTATGCCGAAGGGCCGCTGAAGAGCGCCATGGGCGAGGGGCAAGCACCGGAGGTATCGCGCGTGCTCGTCGTTTCCTCTAGCCAGTACTTGACCAACCCATTTGCCTACGCCGGCAACGGGCCGGACTTGGGCCAGCAGTTCGCCATGTTTGGCAACGTGGGTGGGGATCCCACGCTACTCGCTATCGCTGGCCCTTATGCACAGCGTTACCTCACCAACATCATTCTGAGCCTGAAGAACACTTTGGATTGGATGACCGGAGACTCCGACCTGCTCGCCATCAGCGCGAAAATCATCGCTGAACCGAACTTGAAGTACGCGAGCATCGAAGCTCCCGAGATACCCGTCGATGCGACCGACGCGGACTTGGCAAAGCTCGAGCAGGAGCTACGTGGTCAGCGCGCCGCACTTCAAACCAAAGTCGAGTGGATGTTAACCTTGCTCATTCCGGCGCTATTTGGCCTGCTCGGGTTGTGGCGCTGGCACACTCGCAACAACCGCCGAACCCAGTTCAAGCTCGCTTAACCTGAGGATGCTTCATGGACAGCAGTAAGAAATTGTACATCGCACTCGCCGTCTTGGCCGTTCTAGGAGGCGGCCTCTTCCTTCAGAACCGGAATGCCAAGGAGGAAGCACGCGCATACAGCTACGAAGCGAAAGTAGCTGAGCTGCCAAAGATCGAGGTATCGGCAGAGAGCAAAGCAGCCATCGATCGCGTCGAGCTAACCGTGCCGCAAGAGAAGCCGAGCGCCGATACGGCCGACGCCGGCGCGGAGGCGGCGAAACCTACCAGCGAGGGTTACGTGCTGATCAAGAAGGGCGAGGAGGAGTGGGTCCTGGAAAGCCACGGCGGGCATAAAGCCAATGCCGGCAATGTTCAGTCGCTGCTCGACAACCTCGAGAAGCTGAAGATCGTCGAGCCCATCTCCACCGGCACAGACAGTTATGAGCGGTGGGGAGTTACCGATGAAAAGGCGATTCACGCCACCTTCAAAAAGGGTGACGAAACGGTGCTCGACGTGTACTTCGGCGAGGACGGTTCCCGCGGACAGATGGTGCGGCTGGCTGATAAGGAAGGCGTGTACGCCGCAAAGGGCTACTCGAAGTACCTCTACAATCGGGACCTGAAGGGATGGCGCGAGAAAGCCATTTTCAAGTTCGACGATGCGCAAGCAGAGTCGGCCGTGGTCAAGAATGAGACCGGTGAATACCGCTTCGAGAAGCAAGACGGAAAGTGGATCGGAACCTTCACGCCGGCAGGAAGCAGTGCAGCCAAGCCAATCGAACGCTTCAAGGCCAGCAAAGTGGACGACATGTTGCGCGCGTACAAGACGCTCAATGCTGCGGACTTTGGTGACGAGAAGAAGCCAACTGAAGTGGGCTTGGACGAGCCCATAGCAACGGTGGCCATCAAGCTCCAGGGCGAGGGTGGAAGCTACGAGCTACTCGTCGGGGACAACGCCGAGGGCAAGAATCGATGGGTCAAGAAGGCGAATGAGGATCAAATCTACTCCATCAGCAGTTGGGCGGGCGATTGGGCTACGGCCACGGTAGCCAAATTCCAAGAGGAAGAGCCTAGCAAGTCCGACACCACCACTAAGGATTGACCTCATCAAGCCCAGGTTGGGCGCCTACAGTAACGGGAGCCGCGGTGCTTTGCGCCACGGCTCCTTCGCATTTGGTGTGGCTACATCTGCCCATTGCACGGCCGCGGCTTTCTCATTCGCGCACAGGCTCGATTTGCGTGTAGTCTAGGAAGTTACCAGTCATCATCAGCAGACTGATCACCGTCCAGGACTCGTCGTAGTAAGCTCCACCCACCAGTAAGTCCAGACCGGCGACGGCCGTGTACGCTTCATCCAAGAAGTCTTGGTAGGTACTCGAGTGCATGGCTCCCACAGCTGCCGGGCCAATGAACGCAGCAGATTGGCCGCCGCTGAACTGCGGGCGAGGAGTACCGTCCAGGTCATAGCCGTCTACGATGTTCGGCACACCGACGCCGGCGAAAAAACCGCTGGTCTTGGCGACGTAGTCGAGCGCTCGAGATTCCGTATGAAAACAGTAGTCCAGGCCGATCCTGAACGGCGTCCGGCAGGAATCGTACTGGTAGTGGGTCGGGGCTTCGCCATTGTTCCATACGTTGTCGTTCGGCTCGCCCTCACTGGTACACCAGGCCGGCACCAATCCGTTTTCAGAGTTGCCGTTTTCGGGCCGTAGGCTGTTGGTCAGCGTGTCGTATGTGGTTTCTACGACATCGCTCCACCCCGCGTTGCCGCTGACTTCGGCGAACGTGCGGTAGTAACTAGGCGCGAAGTAAGAAACGTTTACCTCACCCCATCCGCCCCACGAGTCGCCTGCCGTCAACAACTTTCCATCCTGAATCTCGTGCTGCCAAACTAGATCGATCTGGTAACGCGCGATGTTGAGGTAAGTGTCGTCCAGGGATCCGGAGCCGCCCCATTGGCGGTCGGCCATGACGAGCGCCCAGGCGATGTCTTCATCTGCGTCGGAGGCCGCTCCACCACCGAGCACTTCCGTGCCTGCAGCGTTGATATACCAATGCATCAGTCCATTCTCGTTTACCCACAGCTGCGAGTACTTCCACAACTCGTCGAACAGGTGCTGGTCGTTCATGTAAACCGCGATCATCATGCCGTACGCGATGCCTTCCGACACCGTCGAACCCAGCTCCAAGTTGGGATCGGATTCGAGGCGCTTCACGCGCAGGTGTCCGCCTGCCCCTTCCGCAGTGACTGTGTCGGCTTTCCACTTCTCGAAAGCCGCTACGACGTGACTGTTGCGATAGTTGGTGGGCAAGGTGCAGGGCCCGACGGTGCGGTTTTGGGGAAACGGAAAGTTCGCGCTGGCAGTCGCTGGCGTAGGTCCGCGCGGCTCTTCTGGCTCCGGCTCCGGTGACATCGAATCGCTGCTCGGCTGCGATGGCGGAGCCGTTTGCTCCGGTGGCGGCGTAGGCTGTGTCGTCGGCGCCACTGGCTGTTCGGCGGCGCTGGAACTCGTCGCGCTGGGTGAGACCGGCACCTCCGACGTGCTCATGCCCGGAACACCAGCGGTCGGCGCCGCGGCCGTAGGTACGGGCAGAGGCACGCTTGGTGACAGGGCGTTGTCGCCACGCTGGGCGCAGCCACAGTTATCGTGATGACAGGCCGCGATCGAGGAAGCTGCGAGTCCGGCAAACGCCAGCATCCAAGGGTGGAGCAACCTGGTCGGTGAGCGCATCCGCGCCTTATATCTGGGCGCTTTCACTGGCAGAAGGACGTGGCAAACCTCTGCATCTGCCTACAGAAGTTTCCGCTCTACACGCATGGATAGCGATCAGTGACAGTCCTGATTGCGCCGAAATGGGGAAATCGGGATCCAACCTTCGCGGTGGGCGGTCGATGCCTCAGGCCGCCCGATCGTCGCTCAGCAACGCTTCCGCCCGCTGTAGCTGAACCTTCAGCATCCTCTGATGTCGGCGCGCGAGATAAATGAATGCCAACATGCCAAGCCAGAGCACGATGTAGATGCTGCCAAATACTTTCATGCTGGTGGGTGGGGTGGCATCGCCCTCGGCTGCGGAGAACGACGTGGCGCGCTCAGGAGCTACCTCTCCCGTTTGTTTCTGTGTCACGACTTTCCTTTCGACAGCTCGTCGATGAGCCGGCTCGTGTCCGCGCTCAGTCTCGCCTGTACGCGAAGCGTCCGCCACAGAAAGAACATCATGATTGCCCACATGATGAGATAAGCCGCGATGACTGAACCTTCGGCGCTGGTGCGTTCTGGCTCCCCCACCACCGGCACGAAACCTTCCTCTATCGTCTCACTGCTGGTCGCAGGTGACGCTTGCTGTGCGTGTGCTTTCACCAGGTTGCCTTTCTGTTGACGCGCGATGGTTGCGCTTGTCGCTCAACTCTCTACCCTAACCGTCGCCAATTGCCGGTTACCCCTCGAAGGCTCCTCGTTCGAGCGCACGAGTGCGGACTTTGGCTGCTCGGGCCCGTAAGAAGTTGTGCTCCGTTCGCAGCCAAATCAGCACCACACAAAGCAGTGTCATGGCCAAGAATCCAACCGACACGGCGTGAGCCATGGCCGGGTCGCTGAGTCCTCCTCCCCCCTTGCGCATCACCACGGGGTGATTGCCCCCCCACTTTTTCACCGAATAGTGAATGATGGGTAGATTGACGGTACCCAAGACTCCGAGGGCCGCAGCAAATTTACGCTCAGCATAGCCGTCTCCGGAGAACGCCCGAAGCACAACCACCGCTAGGTAGATGAGCACGGTCAGCAGCGCTAGCGTCAACTGCGGGTCCCAGGTCCAGTACACTCCCCAGGCCTTCTTTGCCCACAGGGATCCGCTGACCAGCATGAGGAAACCGAACGCCACGGCGCATTCCGCGCCAGCCTGGGCGAAGGCGTTTCGCGCGTCGCTCGACTTCACCAGGTATGCCGAGCTACCGACGAAGCAGAACAGCGCCGACAAAAACATCCCGCAGAAAATCGCCGGAAAGTGAAAGTAGAAAATCTTCTGAGCTAAGCCGCCCGCAGAAAACTGCGCGGTCGGAGTCATGAAAAAGATGTAGAAAATGAGGTAAGCGAACACGAGCGCCGTGAGTGCCAGCAAGGCGTCGAACACCCGGGATTGCCATGTCATGGCGCGCACGCTACCAGCGGCTGCACGGGGTTTCAACAAGGCTTCAACGCGGGAGAGAGCGACGAAGCGCCGCAGTGTAGCGGCGGTGACGCCGTGGACCGCCAAAAGGGCGGTTTACGAGCAGAAGGTGCGCAGACTCGTGCTAAAAGCGGCCGCCTCATGCTGCTCTCCTACAATTGGCTGCGCGAACTGCTGCCTGCTCTGGACGCGTCCGCGGACGAAGTCGCCGAAAGGCTCACCTCCATCGGGTTGGAGCTCGAAGAAGTACGCCAGGTGGGGGCCGGCTTGGATTCGGTCCGCATCGTCGCGGTAGAGCGGGTCGAGCCTCATCCGAACCGGGACAAGCTTCAGCTGGTCACTGTTACCGACAATAAGCGATCGCAGACGGTGGTGTGCGGCGCTAACAACGTACCTGGAATCGGTGGGCTCGTGGTGCTGGCTCCATTGGGCACTTATCTGCCAGCGGTCGATCTCGAGCTTTCACCAAGAAAGCTGGGTGGCGTGGTGAGTGAAGGCATGTTGTGCTCGGAGGAGGAGCTTGGGCTCGATGCTGCAGCTGAAGGCATTCTGACGTTCGCTTCCGGCGCTTACGAACCCGGCACGCCCTTCTATTCGGCATTCCCTCGGGCGCGAGATACCGTGTTCGGCATAGGAGTGACGCCGAATCGACCGGACGCACTGGGACATCGCGGCGTTGCACGCGATCTCGCGGTCGCGTTCGGTATCCGCTCTTCGCTGGACGAGGTGCCACCTACCTTGCGAACGGGAGCTCGCACGAGTGCAGTCAACGCTCGCACCGCGGCCGCCTCCTTGGAACAGCATGTGTCGGTGGTCAATCAAGCGCCCGCTGCTTGCCCACGTTACGGTGCAGCCGTGGTCACGGGGGTGAAGGTCGGCCGCTCTCCCGAGTGGGTCCGTTGGCGCTTGCATGCGCTCGGGCTGCGCTCGATCTCGAACGTGGTCGACGTCACGAACCTCGTGCTGCTCGAGTATGGGAACCCCATGCATGCTTTCGATCTCGAGCGTATATCGGGCAAGGCGGTATACGTAAGAATGGCTTATGAAGGTGAACGTATGCTCACCTTGGATGGGCTAGCTCGGGATCTGGTGACGTCAGACTTGGTGATAGCAGATGCCACTAAACCCTGCGCTTTGGCCGGCGTCATGGGCGGAGCGGAAAGTGAGATCCATGATGGCACGCAGGCGATCCTGCTCGAGGCGGCTTACTTCACTCCCGGAGGCATACGCCGCACCGCTCGTCGTTTGGGAATGCAGTCGGACAGCAGTTACCGCTTCGAGCGAGGAGTGAATTGGAGCGCTCTCGAACACGTGTTGGAGCGCGCCGTTGACCTGCTGGAGAGTATCGCTGGCGGAAGCTACGTCGGCCACGCCTTCTTCGACGGCGCCGCGCCGGATTTGCCAACCATCACGTTGCGCAGCCAGCGGCTAGACCAACTGCTTGGAGTAGCCGTGCCTTTCGAAGAAGCTTGCAGCCTGCTCAGCAGCCTTGGCTTCGACAAGATAACAGAGCGGCCGGGCGAAGCGCAGTTCAGAGCCGCGCCCTGGAGGCCCGACGTCACCATCGAGCAGGACTTGATCGAAGAGGTGGCCCGCATCCGAGGCTTGGACAAGATCCCAGCTAGACTGCCCATGATCCAGCCGCGCCCGCCCACGACGAGTGGCCGAATCGAGCGCACGACCAGGCAGGTCGCGGCGCAACTCGGTCTGAGCGAAGCAGTCTGCTACAGCTTCGTTGCGGCTTCCGACTTGGCACGACTGCGTGCGCCCGAACCGACGGTGAGACTGATGCACCCGCTGAGCGAGGAACGCGCCGTCATGACGACGAGCTTGTTGCCTGGCTTGCTCGAGGCGTGCCGTCGTGCGCTGCGTCGCGGGCAGACGGACGTTCGCTTGTTTACGGTGGCAGCTCGCTTCCTGGGCCTGCGCGAACAGATCGGCACGGGTGCCGGGCAAGCGGCTCGACCCGTCGCCGATACCGATATCGGAGCATTGCCTGAAGAGCGCTTGAGCTTTGCAGCGGTGCTCGGGGGCAAACGACCTTCGTATCTCAGCTCGGGCGAAGCGCTCGACGTGTTCGACGCAAAAGGAACGGCTGAGGAGCTCGTCTACCGTCTCACGGGGCGCACGCTGACCGTCACTGCCGTCGGGGGGGCAGACGGCGAGCTCCCTCACTTGCACCCCCGTGGCCGGGCCTTTTTGCGCTGCGACGGAGTTCACATCGGACACATTGGCCCGCTACATCCTGACGTTGCCGATGACTTCGATCTCGAACAAGGCCTGCAGGTCATCGAGATCGACTTGGAGAGTCTTGAAAACCTAGGGTCCCTGCGCAAGCGCTATCGGCCGGTCCCGCGCTTGCCAGCCGTCACCCGTGACGTTGCCGTTGAAGCACCCCTGTCGCTGCCTGCAGGTGAACTGATGGCAATCCTCGAGGAGAGTGGCGGCGCATTGTGCGAGTCAGTAGAGCTCTTCGACGTGTTCACCGGACAAGGCATTGGTGAGAACCGACGCTCCTTGGCGTTTCGCCTCGTGTATCGCGACCCGAAGGCGAGTACGCATCCTGATGAAGCCAAAACGCTTACCGATAAGCAGGTAGACCAGCAACACCAACGGGTGCTCGAGGCGATTGAGCAAGCGGGCGCCAGCATCCGCGCTTGATCGGCATTGGATGCACAGTCTCATGCACGCACGGGGCCACTCACCAACCATCGCCTGGGCACCCCTCACCCTTTGGATGCGCCGCGCCCGACTGTCTTTGATCGCTAGCGCGTGCGTCCTCGACGTCGCCCTCGCACAAGAGGTGGTTGACGGAGGTGGCTCGCCGACTACTCGGGATGAGGCCGCTGACTCGCTGCCCCAGAATCCCGAACTGACGACACCAATTCCGGGCGTAGCGGACGCCGTGGACGACCAACAGGTGCTTTCCGCGTTGACGGACAACGCACCCACTCGTGTTCGAGTCGGCTTGCACGGGGGTGTGGCTTCGCGCCCGAGCGCTGCGGTCGAAGCTGAGTACGCTCCTGGCGTAACCTGGGGCGGCTACGCGAGCGCTGTGTTCCTGCCGTGGCTGAGCCTAAGGTTTCACACGCTGGTAGGCGGGCATTCGGTAACGGTCCACGACGGGGCTTGGGGCTTGAGCGGAGTGGAAGCGCCTACCCCTGCCTTGCGCACCCTGTCTCTGCGAGGGGAAGTGGAACTGCGGCGCATCGTTGCACCACGCTTGGCCGTTTGGGGAGCCGTCGGCTTTGGTTGGACGAGAATGAGTATGGGAACGTTCACCTTGCGCGAACCGTTTCCGGCTTCGATGGAGATGCGTAGCGGGTCCGTGCTGGAAGTACCGCTAGGGGCCGGGGTAGGATACCAGTTGTGGGGGGACCACCTCATGCTGACCCTCGACTTCCGCGTGGCTCCCGCGGTAAGTCAGACGGGGGAACTGTTTCAGCCGCAAGAGGGCCAAGGTGAAACCGTGCGACAGGACACCGGTGATCGCATCACCCTGGATGGCTTACCCGAAGTTCGCACATCCACGCTGGCACTACTGGGACTAGAACTGAGTTTCTGAAAGTCAAATGGCCGCTCGGGGTTGCTTCGGGCAAAGCCAGACCCCACGCTATCGGTCTTCTCTGCTGGACGTTCTATGCAAAACCCCCTCCTCCACATTGGCTTCAGTCTCCCTTTCGACACCGTATTGCCGGAACATATCGTTCCAGCCGTTACGGAGCTCTTGGAACGAGCCAACGCGACGCTTCAAGGTATCGAAAGTAATTCCGGCGAGCGCACCTACGATAACACGCTGCACGCGCTGGATCACGCCACTGAACCCCTCGAACGCGCCGTGGGGATCGTGGGGCATCTCGAGTCGGTCGCTAGCACTCCCGAGCTGCGCGAGGCCCACAATGCCGTGCGTCCTGAGGTCAGCGCCTTTTACGCCGGCATTCCGCTGCGACCAGGGCTGTACCAGGCGCTGAAAGAGTTCGCGGAAACGCAAGAGGCCCAGCAACTCACGGGAGCCAAGGCACGCTACCTGAAGAAGACGATGGACGAGTTTCGTCGAAGTGGCGCCGAACTCGATGAAGTCGGCAAGGAGCGGCTGCGGGCGATCAGTCGAGAGATGGCAGGCTTGACATCGAAGTTCAGCCAGAATGTGCTCGATGATACGGCCGCGTTCGAGCTCATCATCGAAGACGAAGCGAAGCTGGCTGGCCTTCCGCGCTCTGCCATAGAGGCTGCTAAGGCCGACGCTGAGGCGAAAGGCAAGTCGGGCTATCGGTTTACATTGCAGGCCCCTAGCTTGATTCCCTTGCTGACCTACCTCGACGACAGGGAGATCCGGCGACAGGTATGGACGGCATACAACACGCGCGCATCCCGCGGAGAACGCAACAACGAACCGATCATCGCTCGGGTCCTCGAGCTACGGCAAGAGCAAGCAAGACTATTGGGCTATCCTGAGTTTGCGGCCATGGTGCTCGAAGACCGTATGGCGGGCAGTACAGCCACGGCTTTGGAGTTCGTCAAGAACTTGCATTCCAAGACCAATGCCGCTTTTCGGCGCGAAGCCGAAGAGCTCGAAGCCTTCAAGCTCCAGCTGGATGGGTCCGATTCGGGGCCGCTCGAGCCGTGGGATGTGGGCTACTACTCCGAAAAGCAGCGTCGGGCACTCTACGACTTCGACGAAGAAGCCTTGCGCCCCTACTTCGCCGCCGATCGCGTCGTCGATGGGTTGTTCGAAACCGCAAAGCGGCTGTACGACATCGGCATCGAGCCGAACGTAACGCTGCCGGTTTGGCACAAGGATGTGCGTGCCTACGACGTACGGGACGCCTCGGGTGAACACCTGGCGAGTTTCTACGCCGATCTTTACCCTCGAGAAGAGAAGCGAGGCGGGGCGTGGATGAACTCGTTCATCTCCGGCACCACACGCGATGGAAAGCTATCGCCCCACCTAGGACTCATCTGCGCCAACGTGACTCCCCCGGTCGGGAACAAGCCGGCTTTGCTCACTCATAGTGAAGTGAGTACCCTATTTCACGAGTTCGGACATCTACTCCACCACTGCCTGAGTCGGGTGGAAGTGCGCTCATTGGCAGGCACGAACGTAGCTTGGGATTTCGTCGAGCTGCCTTCGCAGATCATGGAAAATTGGTGCTGGGAGAAGGACGCGCTCGATACGTTCGCGCGCCACCATGAAACCGACGCAACCATTCCTGATGAATTGTTCGACAAGATGGTGGGGGCCCGCACTTATCGGGCTGCCACCATGATGATGCGCCAGCTGGGCTTTGCCGCCGTCGATCTCGCGTTGCACGTCGAATACGAGCCGACGCGCGACGGTTCGATCTTACAGTACGCGAGGCGTGTGCTGCAGGATTACGCTCCGACGCCCTTTCCACAGGACTACGCCATGCTCGCGAGTTTCAGTCATCTCTTTTCGAGCTCTGTGGGTTATGCTGCGGGTTACTACTCGTACAAGTGGGCAGAGGTCTTGGATGCGGATGCTTTCACGCGCTTCAAGCAAGCTGGGGTGTTTAGCCCGGAAGTGGGTGACGCCTTCAGGCGCACGATCTTGGAAAACGGCGACACCGAAGATCCCATGGACCTGTACAAGCGCTTCATGGGGAGAGAGCCTAACCTCGACCCCTTGCTCGAGCGCTTCGGTTTGTTGAACGTCGAGGCGGCTGAGTGAGCGCAGCACAAGCTTCACCGGCTTCTCGAAAGTATTTATGGGACTTCTTTGGTCCGAATGCCGAGCGCACCGCTGCTCACTTCGAGAAGCACCTGCTAGAGTTCCTCGAAGAGCACGAGTACGTCGGGGCGACAACGGGCCTGGAGAGCGCAGGTGAGGGACACCACGCGGCTTACTGCCTGGCAGGATCCGAGCTAGGCGCCGAGCTTCAGGCTGCTCTACGCCCGAACCGCGCCGTAGCCGTGTAAGGAGCGGGATGCACCCGCGGCGGAAGCGTGCGGTATTTTTGCGCGCAGGTGCGGGTCCCCACGACAGCCGCGCCAGCTCCCGCTAGGTTGCTCGACATGCTTGCACTGTCGTCTTTTCGTTTTCCGCTCCATGTGGCATCTGGCTTCTGGCTGTTGACCGCCTCGGGCCTGTGGGGGTGTAGCAGCGACATCAGTGATCCGCCCCCTAGCTTCCGTGATGCGAGCGTTGCTGGCTACGACGCGGCTGTGGCGCCGTCTCCAGGCGATGCGGCGGCCGTGCCCAATCTCCATGCCGATCCCGATGAACTCGACGGCGGAGCACGGCTGTGCGCCATCATGCGGAACGCTTGTCACGGTCTCGACAAGGGAAGCGGCGACCTGGCGGACAAGTGTCACGATTGGGGTCACGCGGGAGATCCCGAAGTCTGTACCGAGCATTATTCGGAGTGCATGGAGTTCTGCTCACACGCTGATGCTGGGGCGACTCCCGATGCCGCAGCGCAAACCGACGCGGCTCAATCACCCCCCCACGACGCTGCGCTGGATGCAGCGGCGACCGATGCCGCCACGCTCGAGACGCCAGATGCCGCTGCGCGAGATGCCGCTGCGCTAGATGCCGCTGCGCAAGACGCGGCACACGAGGTCAGTGATGCAGCAAGCGCCGCGGACGCCTCCGACGGCTCTCTCTGAACCAAGCTCTTCGATGACGGTCGTCTCCCCCTCGAGCTTTCCGGCTGCCCCGGAGCTTGCTCAGCGGTCGACAGCACCTGGGGTTGCGGCGCGTGAGACGGCGACAACGACGGGAGCGTCGGAGATGCACGCGGCTACGGTGCGTTGGCTGGTACGACTGCGTTGGCTAGCCGTAGTGGGACAAGCCCTCGCTGTGTTGCTCGTCGCCCAGTCCGTGTCATCGACGGGCACTGCAGTGCTGATGGGCGTCACTTTGCTGTCAGCGGGCTCCAACGCGGCTTTGCATCGCTTCGCGGCCCGGCTTGCGTTGGAGATCCAGTCGCGCCGATGGACCGTGATCGGCGGTGTACTGACCTTGGATTGCCTGTTGCTGAGTGTTTGGTTGGCTTACACCGGTGCCACGGCCAATCCCTTCACGGTTTTGTATCTCGTTCACATCGTGCTGGCTGCCGTGGTGCTGAACGCGCGTTGGACGGCCTGGGTCAGCACCCTGGCGGTAGGGTGTTTTGCGGCGCTGTTCTTGGTTCCTCGCCAGGCGTGCTGCGGGCTGGGCAATGCCGGCGTCGAGAGCGCCTACTTGACGCACATGCAGGGGATGTGGTTTGCGTTCGCCGCAGCAGCGCTCCTCATCAGCTACTTCGTCCGTCAGCTCACGCTCGCGGCTGAACGCCAGCGCGAGCAGATCGTGCTGTTGCAAGCACAGGCACAGCACGCGGCGCACATGGCTTCATTGACCACGCTGGCGGCTGGGACTGCCCATGAACTGCGAACTCCTCTGAGTACAATCGCTGTGGCTGCGCACGAACTAAAGCTTGGAGCGGGACGTTTGGGTGCCAATGCCCTTGCTGAAGACGCAGAGCTCATCGAAGCAGAAATCGAGCGCTGTCAGACTATCCTCTACGGAATGGGTTCGCGCTTACGTGAAGGTTCGAGCAGGCCAGTGGCACTGCCGGTCGCTGAGGTATTGCAGGTTCTGAAACGGGAATACGCAGATGCCACGCTGGTCGAGTGGGAAGCGGTGCCGCCCGACCTCACGGT
>CAZNZA010000028.1:36614-47710 GCA_964577325.1 uncultured Polyangiaceae bacterium | reverse complement strand
GTGGGTACGAGGCTTGGGGGTTCTCGCCAGGCGGCCGCAGCAACCGGGCTTGACGGGGGTCCAAGCCCTTAAAGCTCTGGCGATGGAGTTGGCCCCGGGCCGTGCCTTCGGCTATCGACCATCCTGCGTTAGAGCGGATACAGGCGGCTTGTGCTCATCGATCGTGGCTATCAAATCGCATACTACGTGGCCCACCGCATGCTTCGGGCGTGGTGGTTGCTCCGCAATCCGCGTACCTCTGGCGCCCTGGTGGCGGCGTGGCACGGTCGTGAGCTCCTGGTGGTCAAGAACTCGTACCGCGTGCCGCTGACTCTTCCGGGGGGGTACGTGCGGGAAGGCGAGTCGCCCGAGCAGGCGGCGGCGCGGGAACTGTTCGAAGAAACGGGGATCGTGTGCCCTCCTGCGAGCCTGACGGTCGTCTACTCTGGCGAACATCGCTTCGAGTTCCGGCGTGACTTCGTTTGGATCGTCGAGACGCAGCTCTCGGAGCGACCGGAAGTTCACGTGGACGACCGCGAAGTGGTTTCGGCCACGTTCGCCACTCCCGAAGCGCTCTTGCGTCAAAGCATCGTTCCGCACCTTCGTGAGTACCTCGAGCAGCGAGCAACGCGAGTTCGCAAGCAGGAGTCGCCTTGAGAGCGGTTCTACAGCGCGTGAGCAGTGCTCGCGTCACCGTCGACGGCGTGCAGGTTGGAGCCATCGAACGTGGACTTTGTGTTCTCGTCGGCGTGGCTCGCCCTGACACTGACGCCGATGCCCTTTGGCTGGCGGAAAAGGTCGTGACGGCGCGGGTGTTTACCGACGAGCAGTCCAAGATGAACTTATCGGTGGCGGACGTGGCTGGGGCAGTACTCGCCGTGTCCCAGTTCACCCTGCTCGGTGACTTGCGTCGGGGCCGTCGCCCGAGTTTTTCCGAGGCGATGGAGCCCGACTCCGCCCGGCGACTGTTCGACGCGTTTTGCGCGCGCGTTCAGCAACTCGGCGTACCCGTACAAACGGGCACCTTCCGCGCACACATGGAGGTGTCGTTGTGCAATAGCGGCCCCGTCACCCTATTGCTGGACTCTCAGCGACAGTTCTAGGAGCCACGACGAGGTTCCGACGTGGCTCGTCGCGAGCTCGTCAGGTAGCTTTTTTTGCGGTCTTCGGCTGAGCTGCCTGAGCGTCTTCGGTGGCACGCTTGGCGTTCCACTCAGCGTTCTTGCGAGCGCGTCGGATTTTCTGGCGGCGGCGAGCGCGGGGGTCTTGGGGGGTCGACATGGTTTTGCTCCGTGTGAAAAGCGAAGGGTGGGGCGAGGAGCCCTGGCGCGTTTGCCGGACAGCTCGCGGACGCTCCCTACACCGTCCAGGTGTCTCCCGACAAGAGGAGCTTTCGTAGATCTCCTCGACCGCTGCGTTCGAGCGCCGCTTCTTGCTGTGCATGTACGTCACGCTCGTAGGTTTGGCCGGGAACCGCGTACAGCACGCCCAAGGCAACCGGCAACTCAGGCGCCTTCATGCGGCTGAGCAGGCCAGCCAGCGTTGCGTTGCGTTCGTCGTGAACCAGGATGTCGGCAAGCGTAACCCCATTTTCGCCCACCGTGACCGCTTCCAGCGCGAAGGTTTGGTGATTGAAGCGCAGCCCGCGCTGTCCGTCATTGCCAAACAACAGGGGCTTGCCGTGCTCGACCTGAATCGTACGCTCCGCCTTGACGTCTTTGGCGCGGAAGTACTCGAACGCGCCGTCGTTGAACACATTGCAGTTCTGGTAGATCTCCGTGAACGTGACGCCTTGATGCTGCGCGGCGCGCTTGAGCACCATCGCCAGGTGCTTGGCTTCCACATCTATGGATCGGGCGACGAAGCCTGCATTGCAGCCCAAAGCAAAGGCAGCCGGATCGACGGGCTGATCTGCTGACCCCATCGGCGTACTCTTGGTGACTTTGCCGACCTCGCTGGTCGGCGAGTACTGTCCCTTCGTCAGCCCATAGATGCGGTTGTTGAACATCAGAATTTTGACGTCCACGTTACGCCGCAAGATGTGCATGAGATGGTTGCCACCGATACTCAAGCCGTCGCCATCGCCGGTTACCATCCACACCATGAGCTCGGGATTGGCCACTTTGACACCCGTTGCCACAGCGGGTGCGCGCCCGTGGATGGTATGGAATCCGTAGGTATCGATGTAGTAAGGAAAACGGCTGCTGCAGCCAATGCCGCTTATCCAAGCCATGTTTTCCGGAGTCACGCCGATCTCGGGCAGTGTCCGCTGTACGGTCGCCAGGATGGCGTAGTCGCCGCAACCTGGGCACCAGCGCACATCCTGGTCGGAGGTGAAGTCTTGTCGGGTGAGGCTAGTGGCAGGAACGAAGTTCTTCATGACGACTCCAACATTTGACGGATGCGCGCTTCGACCTCATCGATCTTGAAGGGCTGACCTTCAATCTTGGCGTAGCTCTCTGCCGGCACGAGGTACTCACTGCGGATCAGTTTGACGAGCTGACCCATGTTCATTTCCGGGATCAATACCCGCTCGAACGAACGCAAGACTTCGAGCGTGTTGCGCGGCATGGGGTTGAGGTAGCGAAGGTGGGCGTGGGAAACGCTCAGGCCCCGCGCGCGACAGCGTCGCACGGCTTCTTTGAGCGCGCCGTAGGTCGAGCCCCAACCCAACACCAGCAACTCGCCAGACGGCGCGCCTTCTGAAACGTTCAGTTCTTCGACGTCGTTGGCGATGTTTCTAATTTTGGCCGCGCGCGTCTCGCTCATCAGCTGATGGTTGGCGGGGTCGTAGGAGATGTTGCCCGTCGCATACCCCTTTTCGATGCCACCGATGCGGTGCTCAAAACCCGGTGTTCCGGGCACGACCCAGGCTCGGGCCAACGTATCGGGGTCTCGGCGGAAGGGGTGGTAGCCTTCCTTTTCCGGTAGTTGGCGCTCTTCGAATCGGGGAAGCGTCGAAACGTCCGGAATCTTCCACGGCTCCGCGCCGTTTGCCAAGTAGCCGTCACTGAGCAGAATGACGGGCGTCATATACTTCACGGCAATGCGCGCGGCTTCTATGGCAAGGTGAAAGCAATCACCCGGCGTGGCCGCCGCCAGCACGCACAACGGCGCTTCGCCGTTACGCCCGTACATCGCCTGTAGCAGGTCTGCTTGTTCGGTCTTGGTCGGCATGCCAGTACTCGGTCCAGCGCGCTGAATGTTGATCACGACCAACGGCAATTCCGTAGCTACCGCTAGGCCCAGCGCCTCGCCCTTGAGAGCCATGCCGGGACCGCTCGTGGTGGTGACTCCGAGGCTTCCGGCGTACGACGCACCAATTGCCACACAGACGGCCGCGATTTCATCTTCGGCCTGGACGGTCTTCACGTTGAACGTCTTGTGCCTGCTCAGTTCATGCAGCACGTCGCTGGCCGGTGTGATCGGATACGAACCGAGAACGACCTGAAGGCCGCTCAGCTCGGCGGCCGCGACGATACCCCATGCCATGGCGATGTTGCCCGACATGTTGCGATAGGTACCAGGCTCCACCGGGGCAGCAGGGATTTCGTAGCGGTGGTGGCTGAACTCGATTGTCTCGCCGTAGGCGTATCCGGCACGGAGTGCACTTGCGTTGGCCTTGGCGAGTTCGGGGGTCCGCGAGAACTTCTTGTCGAGCCAGCGCAAGGTCGGCTCCAGCGGTCGATTGTATATCCAGTACATCAACCCAAGCGTCCAGAAGTTCTTGCAGCGGTGTGCTTCCTTGTTCGAAAGTCCGCTGTCGGCGACGGCCGACAACGTTAGCTTGGTGATGTCAATCGATAGCAGTTGAAAGCCGGTCAGGCTGTCGTCTTCCAGCGGGTTGTTTTGGTAGCCCGCCTTCTTGAGGTTTGCAGCGGTGAACGCTCCCGAGTTGACCACCACCAACCCGCCTGGTTTGACGTCGGCCAGATTGGTACGCAAGGCGGCTGGGTTCATGGCGACCAACACATCAGGACGGTCCCCCGGCGTGAACACGTCGTCGGCCCTGAAGTTGATCTGAAAGCCGCTTACCCCATACAGCGTGCCGGCTGGGGCGCGAATTTCCGCGGGAAAGTCAGGGAACGTCGCCAGATCATTGCCCACCAGAGCCGTGGTGTTGGTGAATTGGGCGCCGGTGATTTGCATGCCATCCCCAGAGTCGCCGGCAAAGCGCACGATTGCCCCGTCGAGAATTTGTGGCGAACGAGCCTGTACCTGCTCGCTCGCCTCCTGGCGCACTTGTGTAACCATATGCTGCGATGGCCTTTCGCTCGAACCGTAACGTCGCGTTCGGAAACCACCCGCGCCCGGAGATGAGCGCCGGTTGCCGATGCATGACTGGCAACACGCGACCGATGCCAGCTCGGAAATCGGGGGCTCAGATGCGCGTTCGGCGCCCCTTTGTCAAGCGAATGCACGTCATAACCGGGAGTTGTCCCGGCGGCAGCGAGTGTGGGTGACCTCAGGCGGTGTGCCGCTCGATGAGACCGGCGAGACGCGGGACCGCGCTCTCCACTTGCTTCTTCGCGCTTGGGCGGAGCTTGGCGTACGTCTTCTTGATGACGGGTCGTTCGGCGCGCTCAGCACGTTGGTCCGTCACCGCCAGTAAATTATCGGCCAAAGGACCAGGGTTGTTTCGTACGGCCTGGGCGGCAGACACGTCGGGCCCTGCGCTCTGGTGCACCTTCTCCACGGCGTCGACGAACTCCTCGAGCAGGTTGTCGATCACGTCGCGAATGAAACCTGGCTTGATGTTCTTGACGATACCGTAGGCAGCTTTGATGGCGGCTCCACTCAGGCCCCCCTTAGCTGCCACCTCTTCGTCGAGCACGCGGCAAGCGTCCTCGATGATGACGGCGCGCGACTCCGGTTGGCTTATCTTGTCCTTGAGTTGTCCCATGATTGAATGCGTCTCCTTCCCAGGTTGTGGGCTTGCTGCGAACGTAAGCACACTGCTCGTGCGAGCCTCGCACCGAGCGCGAGGTTCTGAGCGCAAGTGCGCTAGCATGAAGGCTCTCTGCACTGGACGAAATGTGTCGGCCCCGGTGGTCGCGGTAGCCGCCCGCGCCTCGGTACGTCAGCCGGTCGGCGCTCGCGGTCTGGATAGCACGGATGCGGTATTGGTGCGGTGCGCATTCGACGTCTATGCTGGGTAACACTCCAAAGGCATCCGCTGTGTTGGACTCTCGTTCGCGGCGGACGGTTCGCGGCGGACGTTCGTGGTGGGTTGCGGGCGGTGGCGTGAGGAGCGAGCAATGGCGGGGCCCGAGCGATGACAGACGCGATGACAAACAGCGCAGAGCGTGATCAAGGCAAGATCTTGGTCGTAGATGACCAACGCAACATGCGCGCGACGCTATCGATGCTGTTGCGCAGCAACGGCTACGAGGTGGACGAAGCCGAGAGCGGTGAGAAGGGTCAGGAGATGGGCGCTGCAGAAGCCTACGACTTGGTCTTGACGGACCTGCGTATGGAGGGTTCTGACGGCATCGCTGTGCTACGCGCTGTGAAGCAGGCACAGCCACTGACGGAAGTCATCGTCATGACGGCGTACGGTACGATTGAGAGCGCTGTAGCGGCGATGCGGCTAGGGGCCAGCGACTACATTCAAAAGCCATTCGCCGAAGAGGAGCTCTTGCTGCGTGTTTCCCGTGGCTTGGACAACCGCAAGCGCAACGGCCAGTACCAGCTTCTGACCGAGGAGTTCAAAGAGAAGTACCACTTCGAGAACATCATCGGCCGCTCGCAGGCGATGCGGAACGTGTTGAATCGAGTGGGCCGAGTGGCACCCACCGACGCCATCGTGCTCATCACCGGCGAGAGTGGCACCGGTAAGGAGCTCATCGCCCGCGCCGTGCACGCCAATAGCAGACGTGCGGAAAAACCGTTCGTGACCGTCAACTGTGCAGCCATCAGTGAAACCCTGCTCGAGAGCGAACTCTTTGGGCATGCTCGCGGATCGTTCACTGGCGCCGTTACGGCGCGCAAGGGGCTGTTCGAGGAAGCCGACGGCGGTACCTTCTTCTTTGACGAGATCGCGGAGACGACTCTTTCTTTTCAGGCCAAGCTGCTGCGCGCAATCCAGGAGGGGGAGATTCGTCGCATCGGCGAAAACAAGCCAGTGCAGACGAACATTCGTGTCGTCGCGGCGACCAACATCGACCTGGTCGAGGCGGTCAAAGAACGCCGCTTTCGTCAGGACCTGTATTATCGGCTCAATGTTGCCCGCTTCAGCCTGCCCCCGCTGCGCGAGCGGCGCGAGGACATCCCGCTGTTGGTCGAGTTCTTCCTGGACAAGTTCAACCGCAAGCTTGGGATCGGCGGTAAGGCTCGTTTGGCGGACGACGTGATGGGGCAACTCGTGCAGTACTCATTTCCGGGTAACATCCGGGAGCTGGAGAACATGGTTGAGCAGGCGGTTGCTTTTGCAGGCGGCGGTGTCATCACGGTCGATGACATTTTGCCCGAGGTGCCAAAGAAGCGCTCTAGCGCGGGGCGGTCGTTGGCGGACATCGTCGACGAAGCCGAGCGGGAGGCCCTGGAAGCCGCGCTCGCCGCTCATGACGGCAATCGAGAGCGAGCCGCCGAGGCGCTCGAGATAAGTCCGACCACGCTGTGGAGAAAGATGACGCGGCTGGGCGTCAGTTACGGCGACCGTCCATAGGACCCGATCCGAAACAACTCGAGTCCCCCAGAGCGTCGATGCGTACTGTCAGCAAGGCGCGAGCACTCGAGCATGCTGGAGTATTTGAGCGAGGAGCAATGAGGGTCGTTCCGTCGCGGTAAACGTGTATAAGGCGCGCCGTGTTGGCGTCCGAACTCGACTACGAGCTGCCCGAAGCGCTCATCGCCCAGCGCCCACCGCCGCGTCGGGACGGCGGCCGAATGCTCGTCCTCGGTGAACCACCGCTTCACGACTGGGTCGCGAACTTCCCCGATCACCTTCCACCACGCTCGCTCTTGGTCCTCAACGATACGCGCGTGATGAAGGCGCGCTTGTTCGGCCATCGAGTGCCCGGCGGCGCTCGGGTCGAGCTGTTGCTTCTCAATCCGCTCCCGGCGCCCGACGGTGAATCGGTGTGGCAAGCTCTGGTGCGCTGCAATCGCAAGCTTGGCTCTGGTGACGTGGTAGAGGTTGGCGATGTGCGGGTAGAGATCGGTGCGCGCTCGGCCGATGGCACCGTCGTGGTCGGAGCCCGAGTGCCCCTCGAGCAAGTGTGCTTGCGGTTCGGCCACGTCCCGTTACCACCCTACGTGCGTCGCACGGACGAGCCCGAGGATGAGGCGCGCTACCAGACCGTGTTTGCGCGCACGGCGGGTTCGGCGGCCGCACCCACGGCGGGACTTCATCTCACCCCCGAAGCCCTGGACCGCGCACGAACACGAGGCGTAGAGGTCGAGTACGTCACGTTGCATGTGGGAGCGGGCACGTTCAAACCCGTCAAAGCGGAAGTCCTCGACCAACATCCGATGCACGCCGAGCGCTATTCCATATCAGCGCAGTTGTCGGAGCGCGTGCGCGATGCTCGTCGCGCGGATAGACCAGTGCTCGCCGTGGGAACGACCGTGGTACGGGCCCTGGAGAGCGCGGTGAACGAGGATGGCGAGCTTGCGGTGGGAGCACACTCCACACGTCTGCTCATTCAGCCCGGCTATCGCTTTCGCGTCGTCGACGGCTTACTGACGAATTTTCACGCGCCCCGCAGCACCCTTCTGGCGCTGGTTTACGCGTTTGCTGGCGTGCAGCGGGTGAAGGCCGCGTACGCTACCGCCATTCAAGAGCGCTATCGATTCCTGTCTTACGGAGATGCGATGTGGATACCCCGACGCTACGACTGAACGAGTTCCAGGTGACCCACACCTCCGGGCATGCTCGAGCTGGGTTTTTTCAAACCAAGCACGAGAAACTGGAGACACCGCTCTTCATGCCCGTGGGCACACAAGCCGTCGTCAAAGCCGTCGAACCGGCAGTGGTGTCAGCCGCCGGCGCTCGCATGTTGATCGCTAACACGTACCACTTGTGGCTGCGTCCTGGTGCGGAACTCGTCGCGGAGATGGGGGGCTTGCACCAATTCATGCGCTGGCCGCATGCCATTGCGACCGATAGTGGCGGCTTTCAGGCTTTCTCCCTGGCCGAACGGGTGCGTGTCAGCGAGCAAGGGTTCGAATTCTCGTCTCACCTCGACGGCAGTCGACGCAAGCTCACGCCCGAAGAGTCCATGCGCGTTCAAGGCTTGCTTGGGTCGGACATCGCTTTGCAGTTGGATATCTGCCCGCCCGCGAGTGCGACGCGCGCCGAACGGAGTGAGGCCGTGGAGCGAACCACTCGTTGGGCGCGGCGTTGTGTCGAAGCGCGTAAACCGGAACAGGCGTTGTTCGCGATCGTGCAAGGGGGCACGGACGTGGACTTGCGTTTGCACCACGCGGAAGAGCTAGCACAGTTGCCGGTTGATGGCCTCGCCCTGGGCGGGTTCAGCGTCGGCGAGGCCAACGCGGACATGCACGCTACTTTGGCCCAGGTGGTGCACCGCGTGGATCCCGCGCGTCCCCGCTATCTCATGGGTGTGGGAACGCCTACCGACTTGGTGCGCGCGATTGGCCAAGGTGTCGACATCTTCGACTGTGTGATCCCAACGCGCAATGCCCGCAACGGACAGGTGTTCACTAGTTCCGGGAAGTTGGTGATCCGCAACAGTGTCCACCAGAACGACGCCCGGCCTTTAGACGAGGAGTGCGACTGCTCTGTTTGTACACAGGGGTACACACGTGCATACCTGAGGCATCTATACATCGCGAAGGAGTTGCTCGTGTACCAGTTGCTCACCCAACACAACCTTCGCTTCTACGCTCGCCTTACGGAGCAGGCGCGAGATGCCATTCGAGCTGGTGTGTATCCGGATTGGGCGCAGCGCTGGTTGAGTCGGCGAGAGACGGACAGCAGCGCACCGAATCCGTAACGGAGCGCATTTCGGCACCACATGATGCCGGTCTCTTCTTGCGCAGTGGCATCGAGCGCGCCACCTTCAACCGAGGGTTTAGACATCATCTGTGGCCGATCAACGTGAGCAACCGAATGCGTCCGTCCTTTCGAGGGTCGAACTAGTCAGGAAAGCGGCGCATCCGCAGCACGACCCATTCAGCGAGCAAGCACTGGCGGCCCTCGAAGAACGACACGGGGTGCCCGCGATCGATCTAAGTCGGATCCGTCTCGAGCTCAGCCTCTTGGATTGGCTGCCCAAGGCGACGGCCGAGAGCCATTGTCTGTTACCGTTTGCAAGCGAAGGGGAGCAGTTGTTGGTGGTCATGGCCAATCCTGCAAACGCCCGCGCCATCGAAGAGTTTCAGTTTGTGACGGGAAAGGACCTGCGCATTCACGTTGCCTCGGAAGAAGCGTTGAGCTCGCTCATCAAGCAAGCGTATCAGGCGAAGCGGCAGGGCGAGGCGTGGTTCGAGGGGCAGCGCTATGAGCGACCACGTCAAACGGGTCACGGCGCGGCGGCTCACGGCACGGGGCGGCCTGGCCCGGGTGTCGTGACAAGCGTCGGTGCCCCTGCGGCCGCTCGGGAACCCGCGGGGGGTGCTCCCGACGAGCAAGGTCAGCAGGACATGGCGGACCTGGCAGCCGCTATCCCCTCACTGTTGGCTGGTCCCCCTACGCAGCCGCGGGACGCGGGGAACCAGCCAGAATCGCAGACGCCCTCGACGTCAGGCGTGGCTTTGGTGGTGGAGGATGATGAGGCGATCCGCGCCATGGTTGTGCTGCATCTGAAGACCCTTGGTCTGCAAGTGGTGGAAGCCCGTGATGGCCAAGAGGCGCTCGACTTCCTGGCCCATGGGCAGCCAACGATTGCCATCGTCGACGCGATGCTACCGCGCGTTCACGGCTTCGAGCTCATCAAACGCATGCGCGACGATCCCAAGCAGCGCGAGATCCCCATCGTCGTGGTGAGTGCCGTGCATCGGGGGTGGCGCTTTGCAGAAGACCTGAGGCGCTCCTCCGGGGTGAGACATTACATAGAAAAACCGTTCTCTGCCGTGGCTCTGCTGGCCGCGGTGCGAGATGCCCTGGGGCAGGAGGGCGTGCCTGCTCCTGGCCCCGGCGCGCGTGCTGAATTGGAACGCGGCGTCGATTTGCTCAGGACGGGGCAGCTGGCGACTGCCGTCGAGGTGTTCGAGGCCGCACTCGGGAAAGAGCCCGACTCCTATCTTTTGCACTACCACCTGGGTATTGCATTAGAGCGGGGTGGCCGTCTCTTCGAAGCCATTGCCGCCATCGAGCGCGCTGTCGCTCTCTGCCCTCGCTACTTTGTGGGTGTAAAAAACCTAGCGGTCCTGTACCACAGGGCAGGTTTTCAGAATAAATCTACGGAAATGTGGGAGCGCGCGTTAGCTTTGGCGCCAGAGGAAAAGACGCGAGAAGCCATACGAAGCCATCTACTCCGGCTCTTTTGATGACGGTTACGACGTCCCACCGGTGTAGATCCCCACATCCGGATCCAGCGCCCCGAGATGAGATTCCACTGCCCCAAGTGCGATGCGAAGTATCGTATCACCGAAGACAAGCTAGCTGCTCGACCGACGGCGCGATTGCGCTGTAAGCAGTGCACGACGGTGTTTTCGGTCAAGGAGGCGATCGCGGCGGAGGCGCTACGCCCGCCCTCGACCACGTCGGACGCCGAGCTGCCAGCAGCTCGCAGCGTCATGGCGGAGCTTCAAGAGAGCCGCACGCCCCTGGACGAGCTGAGACCGCGAAAGGACGCCGCGCCGCTGAACGCACCCACTTCGCCAGACCTGGGGCCAGCCAACGCCGTGCCGCCATTGCGTCCCAATCCCCGTGCCGCGCCCGCGATACCTCGGATTCCTGGCAGTGCACCTAAGCCACAGCTCGGCGCGTCACGCCCAGGCGTGGGTCCGGCCGCGCGCATGAACTCCCCTGCGCGGCCCACACCGACAGGGTCTCACTCCCCGCTTGCTCCGCGACCTGCGGGCAACGCGCCCGGGGGACGGTCGGCAGTTAGCGCTCTCGGAGCTAGACCCAACCTATCCCGGCCGCTGCCTGGGCGGGGTACCGGCGAGGGGAGTCTGGGTCGTGGGGAACCGCCCCCATCGCGCCC